>JAENWC010000460.1 GCA_016650235.1 Terriglobia bacterium | reverse complement strand
CGGTGAATCGACGCGCACCTCTACACTACCCTCCATCCTGAGCAACTCAGCGCCCAACTGAACCTGCAACGTGGTGGCGTTGAGCAGCACCGCGGGCAAATTGCGAACGCCGAACCAGACAGTTGCACCCTTGACAAGACCGGAGCCATGGATGGTCATCGTGAATGCGTTTGATCCGGCCGTAGTAGCGTCCGGACTAATGAAACTGATGGTGGGCTGCGCCAACGCGTTGGCTGCAAACAACAAGAGTATGGCCAGCCCGCAAAGGGCCGCGCGCGGCAATCGGTATGGCGATAGGTGACCGAACATGGCTATGGCCTCCCCAGGCTCGCAGCGCCGGCGATGATTGTAGTGGGAGTGGCTGCCGGAACCACTGTAGGCGCGGGCGAGGCGCCTGCGGCGGTGACAGTCGATCCACCGCCGCCGAGGGCAGCCGCCAGACCGGCCGCTGCTCCACCAGCCGCAATGGTAAGAATCCACCGCATGCTGGACTTCCTTTTCGCCGCAACCGGTTCCAGCGGCGTGGCGTTGGTTTGCGGCATAATGGCGCGCGCCTTTTGTCCTCCGTGAGAGGCGGCGATGCGGATCTCCCATTGTCCGGTCTGCCGGTTGGGCCGCAGCCCGCGCGCCGTGGCAAGACCTTGCGCGTCCGTGGTCGTGGTGAGGACGGTGCCTGAGGAGGCAAACCGGCCGCCAGGCCCAAACTCCGGAGTCAGAAACGTAACTTGCCCTCCGGCTACGGGCTGGCCCACATCGTCCACCAGCCGGATCACCGGCTCAATGGCGCGTGGCGAGCTTATATTGTGGATTGCGCTCTCGCCCTGCACCAGTTCGATTCGCAATCCCGCGGCGGAGGCCGCCGGCAAAGTGATCAGCGCCACGGAAACGATAGTTTTCAACAACACACTACATTTGTGTGCGCAGAGGGCCATTTGTCGCTCCAAAAATGGAATAGCATAAGGAAAGGAGAATGACCAATGCGAACGATGCTGGGAGGGATGTTGATGATGTCGTGGATTTCCACCGCTTTTTCGGCCGATGGGGGCAAGTTCCCCGACCCGGCCACCGACGTAAAGCCCGGAGGCGCCGCGTTGCAGACGGCGGTACTGGCGGGAGGCTGCTTTTGGTGCACCGAGGCCGTATTTGAGCAATTGGCCGGAGTGAAGGAGGTGGTTTCCGGTTACGCGGGCGGGTCAGCGCAAACGGCTCATTATGATGTGGTTAGCGCAGGGCAAACAGACCATGCGGAGGTAATTCAAGTGAGCTTTGATGCGGCAAAGATCAGCTACGGACGTATCTTGAAGATCTTCTTTTCCGTGGCGCACGATCCGACCCAGGTGAACCGGCAAGGACCGGACTGGGGCCGCCAATACCGCTCGTCCGTCTTCTATGCCGACGCCGAGCAGAAACGGGTTGCCGAAGCCTATATCGCGCAACTGAATCAGGCGAAGGTGTTTTCGGCCAAGATCGCCACGGAAGTGGTCCCTTTGACCAAATTCTACGCCGCCGAGGGCTACCACCAGGACTTCGTAAAGAGGAATCCAGCGCATCCCTACGTCGTGGTCAATGCGAAACCGAAGGTGGCGAAGGTGCGCAAAGCGCATCCCGATCAGGTGAAGTAGCGGCTATTGCCTGAGTTCGAAGGCGCGTACGCCGTCCGGGGCAATGCCGGCAAACAGCGCCAGGCCGACTAACAGAAGCCCCGCGGCCACCATGAACACGATGCCGCGGTGTTCCGAGCTGAGATGCATGAATTGAGCGCCAATGAGAACCGCCTTGACCATCATGGCCACCAGCAGCACTCCCAGCAGGAGCAGTTTGGGCAGCGGCCCGTTGCCAATGAAGATCATCAGAACAGTAAGTAAGAGCAGAACGGCCCATGTGGCCCAATATCGCTTGTAGTGCATGCCTCGCGCCTCCTAAACCAGATAGAACAGGGTGAAAATGAAGACCCACACCAGGTCGACAAAGTGCCAGTAGAGCCCGGCCATCTCGACGCCCTCGGCCTGTGTGATGCCCTTGGCGGTACGTATGGCGGTGATGGTGAGGATGAGAGCGCCGGTAAGGACGTGTGTGCCATGAAAGCCGGTGATCAAAAAGAAGCATGCGCCGAAAGCGGCCGGCCCCCAGGGATTATGCGACAAAGTTGCGCCCTGCCCGATCAGGGTGTGCCACTCGTAGGCCTGCATGCCAAGGAAGGCAAAAGCGCCCACCATGGTGAGCAGAAGGAAGCGCAAAGCCAGTTTCCGGTTGCCCTGTTTCGCGGCCCCGACAGCGGTGGCCATGGTGGCGCTGGATGTGATGAGCGTGAAGGTCATCAGCGCGATGAAGTCGAGGTGGAACATCAGAGACCGGTCGGGCCACCCGCCGGCGGCCAGGCGCAGAAAGCCGTAGGCGGCCAGGAATCCGGCGAACAGAAGGCCGTCCGTGATGATGAACCACCAAATCATGAGCTTGCGCCATGTGGCCCCGAATGGCGACGCGCCGCCGTCCCAGGTGGGCCGCGGCATGTTCTCTGTTGTGGTTTGTTGCATGTCAGGGGCTCCTATAAAGTGACCGGCACGGATTGGGCTGGAACGCTTTGGGCCGTACAGTCGGAGGAGGCCCCGGGCACGTTGTAATCGTAGGCCCAGCGGTGCACTTCTGGAATCTCCCCTTCCCAGTTGCCATGCGGAGCCGGAGAGGGTGTGGTCCATTCGAGCGTCGCCGCCTCCCATGGGTTCACCGGGGCCGGGCGGCCGCGAAAGATGCTGGCAAAGAAATTCCCCAGAAACAAGAATTGGCCGATGAAGAGCAGGAAAGCGGCGATGGTAATCCAGACCTGCGGCTCGCGGATGTTCGCCAGAAACTCATAGCGTTCAAAGTTGAAATAGCGGCGCGGCGTGCCCGCGAGCCCGATGTAGTGCATGGCGAGGAAGATGCCGTAGAAGGCCGGCATGGTCAGCCAGAAATGGAGCTTACCCAGCTTCTCGTTCATCATGCGCCCGAACATCTTGGGGAACCAGTAGTAACAGCCGGCGAAGATGGCCATCAACGTTACGCCGCCGATCATGAGATGGAAGTGGCCGACGACGAAGTAGGTGTCATGGAGTTGTATGTCGGAGGTGGCATTGCCGAGAAAGATGCCGCCGAATCCGCCGGTACCAAAAAAAACTATGGAACCGATGGAAAACAGCATGGGAGTTCTGAGCCGCAAGAGCCCGCCCCAGAGACTGGCGAGCATGTTCATGCCGACGATGGCGGAAGGCAGGGTGATGGTGAGTGTGCCGATGGCGAAGATCTCGCCGACGTAGGGGCTCATGCCGCTCACGTACATGTGGTGGCCCCAGACGATCATGCCGAGGAAGGAGATGGTGACCAGCGAGTATACCGTCATGCGGTATCCGAACAAGGGCTTGCGCGTAAAAACGGGAAGCATCTCCAGGGTAATGCCGAGCGCCGGCAGGATCAGTACGTAGACCTCCGGGTGGCCGAGGAACCAGAACAGATGCTGCCAGAGAAGCGGGGTGCCACCGGAATGCTCCATCAGCTTATTGCCGAAGAACAGGCCGCTAGGGAGAAAGAAGCTGGTTCCGGCATGGCGGTCCATCAGCAGCATCACGGCGGCGGCGGTGAGCGGGGGAAACGCAAGCAGGCCGAGAAGCGAGGCGAGAAATAGAGACCAGATGGTGATGGGCATGCGCATCAAGGACATGCCCTTGGTGCGCATGTTGAGAATGGTGGTGACGTAGTTGAGCCCTCCCATGGTGAAGCTGGCGATGAACAGCGCCATCCCCACAATCCACCATGTCTGTCCCATTTGCGAACCGGGGATGGCTTCCGCGATGGCCGACAGTGGCGGGTAGGCCGTCCAGCCGGCGGCGGCGGCGCCGCCTTCCACAAGGAACGATCCCAGCATCACCAGGCAGGCCGGGACCATGATCCAAAAGCTGAGCATGTTGAGAAAGGGGAACGCCATGTCGCGCGCGCCGATTTGCAGCGGGATGAGAAAGTTTCCAAAGCCGCCGAGGAGGGCGAGAGAGACTACAAAGAAGACCATGATGGTGCCGTGCATGGTCATCAGGGAGAGATAGAACTCCGGCTTCATGAGGCCGCCTTCCATGCCCACCGGAAACAGTTTGCCCAGCAGCGGCCAGGAGCTGTGCGGCCAAGCCAGTTGCATGCGCATGAGCATGACCAGCAGCCCGCCGACGAGCGCCATCGCCATGGATGTGACCAGATATTGTAAGCCGATCACTTTGTGATCCGTACTGAAGACATACCTGCGGAGGAAGGACTGCCTGGGGTGCGCCCCGTGCGCCGGAACGTGATCAGCCATTCTTGTTTTCCTCCAGCCATTTCGTGAACTCCTCTTCACTTTGCACAATCAGCATGCCGCCCATTTCGTAGTGGCCGAGTCCGCACAACTCCGCGCAGGGCAGCTCAAAATTGCCCTTCTTAGTGGGCACAAACCAGAATTCGATGGTCATGCCCGGCACCGCGTCCTGTTTGACGCGCAGGTGAGGCAGATAGAAACTGTGCAGGACATCCTTGCTTTTCAAGCGGATCTTGATGGGCTTGTGAATGGGGACATGGATCGAGTTGAGGCCAATGATGTCGTCCTTGCCGTCCGGGTCCTTGGAATCGAGGCCGAGCGGGTTGTCCAGCGAAAGCAGCTTGGCCTCCTGCTTGCCGAATTTGCCGTCCGCGCCCGGATAGCGTATGTTCCAGGCAAACTGCTCACCGGTGACCTCCACCACGATGGAATCAGCCGGGGGCGGTCCGTAGATCTTGGCCCATACCGGCAGACCCAGCACGAGCACGCCGCCTTCGGCAACCAGCGCCATGACGATCATCGGGATGAGAGACCAGTTGCGTTCCACCCTGTGCTCGGCCATCCGAAAGCTGATGCGATCGCGGCCCGCCCCTTTCCACAAGAACCAGCCCAAAAGGCCGTGGCCGATCAGCAGCAAGCCGCCTACGCAATAAAGGATGTAGGTGAGCATCCGGTCGATGCCGGCGCCATGGTCGGAGGCCAGTTCCGGCAACCATTGCCTGGCTCCCAGGCCTACCACGATGATGCCGATGAGCCAGACGACAATCGCAAGAAACAAAGATTCAGCGGATGCGGTCCCGCGGCGGCAGCCGCCGTTTTCCCCCATGTGGATCCTCCCCAGAGCAAGTTATGGAAACGAAACGCGGTGAAGGGAGCAATTTTACGGCCAGACTGGAAAACTACTTATTTCCAATGGGTTGGCATAAGGGAGTGGGTGAAATGACGGAGCATGAAGGGTGATATCGCGCTGCTGGGTGGAAGGATAGGCCTCTGTTTGCCCCGTCCTACTTGTTTAAGTAGGCCACCAGATGGCTCATCTCCTCACCTCTAAAGCGAGGCCAAGGGATGTTTTTCGCCTTCATTTGCTCGAGCATAGTTGGGCCGTGGGTCCAGAGCACGGAAACCATTGCGATTGAGTTTGCCGGGCTTTTCGGCGGCTTGGCGCCGTGACACTGGAAGCAACCCTTTTCGCGATAGATCTTTGCGCCACGCTTTTCATCGCCGGCAGCTTCAAAGTACTGCAAGGACCAAAGGTAGCCCACCAGGCGGCGCATCTCCACAGGACTGATTTCCGGCGGCACGTGCTGCATCATGGGCCCGTGGTTCCACATAGCGACAGATAAATCGGTCATCGTGCGGTTGCGGAAACGGTTTGCGAACGCCAAACTACCCTGGTGGCAGACCGGGCAGCCCTTGGCAACGAAGATCTCCGGCCCGCTAGCGGCGGGGTCGGGAGAGAACTCATCCTCGCCCGGCTTGCGGTTGGGAAGACTTCGCAGGTAAACGTGTAGATCCGTAAACTCCTGGCTGGTGAAGTGGGGCCAAGCCATCTTCTCGGCAACCATCGCCTGACGCATTTGGGGAGAATGGTTCCACATGGCGCGAGCCATACCGATGGAGTCCGTCAGAGCGCTCCACTGAGTGACGGGAGGGCCTTTGGTTGCTCCCGATGGAGTGAGGCCGTGGCAACCCGAGCAGCCTTTGGCAGCCCAGATGAGTTTGCCGCGCGCGGCATCGCCTGGAGGCTCGAAATAGCGGAAGGCGTAGAGATAGGCGTAGAGATCGGATGCCTGCTGGGTGTCAAAACTCGGCTTGGGGATGCCAGCGCGCTCCATGGCGGGCCACATTACCGGGGCGTGATTCCACATCAGACTGGCCAGCAGGGATGGGGTGTAGGCGCGACCAGTTCGTTTTGCCAGATCGGGCGCGCTATTACCGCCTTTCCCTTGTACACTATGGCAAACAACACACTGGTTTCTCTCAAACAACCCGGCTCCGCGGCGGGCATCGCCCGGGATGGGATCGGCAGCCCCGACCGTCATCGAAGCCAGCAGGGCTATAGCCAAGGTTCTCATGGTTGCTTCTCCGCGGAATTGAGGCGCAGGCCGATGATCAATTGGTGGGTCCGGAAACCTTCCATGACAAAGAGAGGCTGTGACATTCCATACCATCGCCATTCCGCATATAGGGTAACAGATTTTGTCACCGGGCAGTGGAGCCGGCCAAGCGGCTGCCAGTAATCGGTAGGCCGGGATCCGCTCGAAACAAACAGTGCGCCGCCCAGTTCGGCATACGGGTTAAACTTGCCTTTTGAAGGTGCCACGCGGAGCAGCGCCGTGGCTGTATGGGCGTTGTCCCTATACAAGGACTGCACGGGCTGTAGATTCTGCGGCGCGAGGAACTGTATGTCCGAGAGCAGCGTGGAGCGAGCGTATTCACCAAGGATGCTGAAGCGCCGCGCCTCGCGCGGCCGCCATTCCAGCGTGGCGCTGGTGGAGCGGCTATGCAACTCATAGTCGATCCCTTTGGAAGGGTTGCGATTATCGAGCATCGAGAAGGATGCGCCAAGGGTCAAGCTGGTGTGGGCCCGCCAGCGCAGACGCGCTCTGAGGCGGTGGTAGTTTTGCAGGCTGGTGCGGAAGTAGCTGCGGTCTCCCGGGGAGCCTTCATAGTCGATATTGGCGGAGAGGGAAGTTGCGGGGCGATAGGAGAGGCCTGCGATGCCTACGTGACGCCGGATCTGCCCTGTGCCCTGTTCGGTGGTGAGGAAAGAGGGGGGCACTGAAGCGTTTCCCCATTCGTAGCGATGGCCGCCCCGGAGCGTGAGTTTGGAGGTGAGATCGAAGAGCAGATCCGCCTGTTGCCGGTTGTAGTTCATCGCGAGCCGGGTGATGGTGAAGCTCTGCTGCGTCTGCGCCGGGGCGCCGGCAAACAGGAACTGCTCGGCGAGCAGGGCCGAGCCGGCGTTATGAAACCGGTCTGTGGACCAGGCTTCGAGAATACGCAGGCGGCGGTGAACCCGCAATTCGACGCCGGCCGAGGCGGCGCTGCGCGGCATCTTGGCCTCGGAACGAAGCAGCGTATCCAGGCCATTGAAAAACCTGGTGGCGCCCAGATAGAACAGGCCGCGCGAGTTGTCGGCATAGTTCACCTCGGAGGTAGGGCGGCTGTATAAGAACTGCCCGTAGAAATGCACCCAGTCCTTCGGCGCGGCGGTGAGAATGGCTTTGCTGTAGAGATTTTTTCCGCGCACGCCGTAGGCTTGCTCGAGGTCGTTGAGAAAGAGCTGTTGGTCGAATATCGGCGTCGTGCGATTGCCCGGATTCCTGTCCCTCGTCCAATTGTGCTGATCGTCCTTGAAGGCGGAGCCGCCCTGCTCGAGCGTGACATGGAACCGGTGAAACTCCATCCGCAGACCGCCGCGAAAGTGATTGGTCTGGTCGCGTAACCGCGTGGCTACGGGAAATTCGTTGCCATTGGTGAAAAACGGGGTGACGCCTGTGCCGCTGCCGGAATCGTGGGAATAGATCAAATAGGGAACAAAGCGGTGGTTGGGAAACAGTTCCAACTCCGCGTTTCCGTATCTACGGCGCATGTCGAAGGAGCGCTGGTTGAGGAGGGCCCCGTTCTCGAGCCCGGGATTGGCGAAGGAGGGAAGGAAATTGTAGTAGGCGATGTTGCGATAGTCGGCGATGAAGCGGTATGCGCCCGTCTTCTCCGCTTCCACGCGGAGCGTGCTATAGGGATCATCCCCCCAGCTATGCGCGGACACGGAGAACCGGTTGAGCCAGCGCGAGGTCGCGTCCTCCATGCTAAGATCGGCGCCGAACAGTTTGGGGCCATCGCCGAGATTGACTACGCTGCGGTAGGTCTCCTTACTCCCGCGGACATCGGAAACGAACCGGTAGCCGGTGTCGAGCGAGTAAGATATCTTTCGGTCCGAGGCAGAGGTGAGGCTTTCCGAAGCAGGAGTGGGGCTGGCCGAGGCAGGAGTGGGGGCGGGCTTGGGCTCCTGCGCACACAGCAGCGCTGCAATCGATAGCGCGAACACGGGGGTTCTCATTTGAGTAGCGCCCTGTTCACGTGAGAGCCATGCACCTTGGTATGGCAGATGGTGCAGTTGCGGAAGCGCGCGCTCCGCAGATCATGAAACGCCGGCGGGATGCCGCCCAAGGCTCCCGTGTTGGTGCCCCCGCCCGGTTGCGTGATGCCTGCATGGCATTCCAGGCAAAGCTGGGAAATGGTGGGCCGGGTGAGCATTCTCGGATTGGCCGACCCGTGCGGTTCATGGCAGCTCTGGCAACCCTCCAGGCGCACGGGAGCATGCTCATAGGTGAACGGCCCGCGCTTGTCGCCATGGCAGTTTAGACAGCCTGGTTCGCCGCCTGTGGAAAGGCGCAGGGAGGCGGTTAACTGCGTGCCGTGCGGATTGTGGCAATCGGCGCAGGACATTGCGCCCTGGGGAATGCGATGGCCATACGGGCGTTGGAAGGAGGCTCGCTGGGACGTGTGGCAAGCACCGCATTGGCCGTTGATGCGCGTCATGCGATTGCCGTGGGTGGGCTTGGGCGTGTGTACGGAGTGGCAGGAGGCGCAGGATACTTGGTTCTTGCCATGGCTGCCATGAACCCGGCCCACGTGTGTGGGTTGCATGGTGTGGCAGCTCAGGCAGCCGGCGTCCGCTTTGTCCGGGCTGAGTTTGGACGGGTTACGGATGTTGGCGGTATCGGCGGATTCGGCATGCTTGGCTCCAGGACCATGGCAGGATTCGCAGGCGCGGCCCTCCCAGCCGCGGCGCCTCTCCGTTTCCACCACCGCGTGCCTGGATTTCTTGAAAGCGAGGGAGATGTCCTCGTGGCAAACCTGGCAGCTTTCCGAGCCGGAATAACCAGGCGGCTCCTCGCTGACAGGCTGCAAAACGGAGCTCGTCCCGGCGCTCTTGGCCGGCTGTTGCACGGGTTTATCGACGGCCGGGACGGCCTTTTGCGGCTCCTGAGCTTGCAGGGCGCCGGCGGCAAGAACCATGACTGCCACACTCAGAATGACAGTCATGTTTCTCTCCTCGACACCTCGGCGGGAGCAAACACTACGTCGTCACCAGGCGGCGCCAAGAGTGGCGACGCGGCACGCAGGAGTGCGTGCGCCACGTCACCGCGACCCAACACTTCTGAGAAATGCGGGTTAGGTCCACACATCAGCGTAGGGTTACACATCAGCGTGCGTGGACGCGGTTGATTGAGAAGTCTGCGTTGGGCCCGTGGCACACGGAGCAGCTTTCCGCCAGCGGAGTAGTGTTGGCGAGGGCGTGCGAGGCGGCCTGAATGCTGGAGTGGCAACTGGTGCATGAGGTCGCGGTGGGCCCGGCTGGATTCACATGACCGCGAGGGTCGATCACCGGCAACAAGTTGGTCTTGAGCGGTAACTGCTCGCTGCCGTTGACGTGGCAGGCGCCGCAGTTGCGCCGGTCGCCCGGGAAACCGACCTCCTTGAAGCTGATCGCGGTGTTGCCGAATCCATAGATAGTATAATCATAACCCAGGTCTTTGCCGGTGTGAATGCGGTGGATCATGGTACGGAAGTTCACCGATTCAGCGGGAAGAGCGGTTGCCGGACGCCGGGCAATGTCGGTCTGGTTGGGATTGTGGCACAGCACACACATCTCAATGGCGTTGCGGTTGTTTCCGTGCAGACTAAGGCTGGAGTGGCAGGCGTTGCATTTGTCGATGGAGACGACCTGGCGGCGTGGTTCCGCCTTGGAGCCATCGATGGCAAAGTGGATCACCTTATTGCCGCCCGCGTCGCGCTGGACCCGCTCCTGTTTGGTTCCAGGCAGAAGTGTAATGTTGCGGTAGCCTTGGATTCCCACAGTGTAGCTGCCAGTGGCGGTGGCAGGAAGCGCCGCATTGAACGTCCAAAAGTACGTGCCATCGCCTGGTCCAAGCGCCGTGCGTACATCTTCGGAGACAAAGCCTGCGTAGTCGCTGGAAGGACCGGCCAACACCAGTGAAAAGCTGGCCATTTCCGAGGCCTTGATCGGATTGCCTTTCTTATCCTTGAGGGTGAATGTGACGGTGGGCTTCTTTCCGGGACCCACATCCTCCACTCGCAACAGTTCAAAGACCGTACCGGGCAGGTCACGCGAGAATCGCGGATCCTGGTGCGCGCCATGGATCGAGACGTCGAACTCGAGTTCGCCTTGCGGTATGTGGCAGGTGCCGCACTGATTATCGGTCACCTGGGGCAGGTCGGCGTGATTTTCACCCGTGGCGAAATTGACATTGTCGTGGCAGGAACCGCAGGCCGCTCGCGATGGCTTCAGATACGCATCCTGCTGCGCCGCGCCCTTGCCCTGCTCATGGCAGGCGAGGCAGTTGCTGGTGCCCGGCGCCGCCGGGAATCCGAACTTCGAGTAATCATGCGCGTTTTGCGCGTTCCCGATGATGACGTAGGGCTTTCCCGCCTGCACGCTGGGGAGGCTGCTGCCCGTGTGAATCTTATGCACCATGACTTTCAGGTCCACCGTGTTGCCCGTGTCCGGATCAGTGGTCTGAGGGGTATGGCACATCACGCAAAGCTCGACGCTCCGGCGGCTACCTCCGTGCAGACCCAATTGGTCGTGGCACTTGTTGCAGGTGGCCGTCTTGATTACGTCACGAGTCACCTTGACCGCCGATCCGTCGGGCACGAAATTGAATACATCGTCATCGTAGCTGGTGCCGAGGTCGAATTCACTCAGATTCCGGCTGCCGTAGGCGCCAATGGAGTGCGTGGCCGAGCGATCTATGGTGGCCGGAGCTTTGATTGAGAACGTGTAGATATATTCGCCGTCGCCCACCTGCTGGAATACGCCGTTATTTTGCGCGGAGGCTTGCACCGCGGACGTGCCCGTGATCGGGCTGGCCTGGACACGCGTGGTGTAGGCCGTGTACTGCGTCTGGCCGGCCGGAATGGTTGCCGCGATGAAACTGACGCCAACCGTGCCCGGCGTGGTCACTCCCAGACGGTCGAGCCCCAACCCTCTTGGGTCCGTTAGCTTGAACCGTGCGGTTATGGTCCCGTCCTGGGCTATTTCGGCAGCGGTGATCTTGATCACCAGGCCGGGACGCACAAAGTTCACCGTGTTGGCATCGGCGTAATAGGCTTTCTGATGCTCATTGAATGGCGACTTGGTCGCACTGATCAATGTTGCCGCGAGAAAAGTGAGCACCAAAGCCCCGGCAAATCTCGCAATGACCCCTCCGAAAATGGAACAGCGGGCCTGGTTCCTCATGATAGCCTCCCATAAGAATTGACAGAGTAGATAGAAATCATAATGAAATCGACAGCAAGTTACCTTCCATTCACGCGCGCTGGCGGATTAAGGTGCTAAGTCATTTTCTTTCAAAAGGTTATAGATGTGCTCCTCGGTTGCGCCAGATGACGTACTGTGACCATCTTGTGGGATAAGCCGCTATTTGGTCAATAACGTAGTGTGCCAGAACACAAATGTCTCTTAGCTCTTCTCAAGTTTAATCATCACAGTCGTCCGGCTACGATGGTCTCTCGCGTCGGCGCATGTCGAAGGAGCGCTGGTTGAGAACTGCGGCAGGATGCCGCCGAAGCAGGTTTTGCCGGCTGTTGCACGGGTCTATCGAGGTCCGGGACGGCCCTTTGCGGCTCCTCATGGTTCCACACATCAGCGTGCGTGGACGCGATTGATAGCGAAGTCGGCGTTCGGCCCGTGGCAGACGGAGCAGCTTTCCGCCAGTGTTGTGGTGTTGGCTAGGGCGTGCGAGGCGGCCTGAATGCTGGAGTGGCAACTAAGGCATGCTGCCGCGGTGGGCCCAACTGGATTGAGATGACCGCGAGGGTCGGTCACCTGCAACAAATTTGTTCTGAGCGGTAACTGCTCGCTGCCGTTGACGTGGCAGGCGCCGCAGTTGCGCCGGTCGCCCGGGAAACCGACCTCTTTGAAGCTGTGCTCGGTGCTGGCCCAGGTGGAGAAGTCAAAGCCCAAGTCTTTGCCGGTGTGAATGCGGTGGATCATAGTGCGGAAATCCAGCGATTGAGCGGGAAGAGCGGTTGCCGGACGCCGGGCCATGTCGGTCTGGTTGGGATTGTGGCACAACACACACATCTCAATAGCGTTGCGTCTGTTAGTGTGCAGGCTGAGGCTCGCGTGACAGGCGTTGCATTTGTCGACGGAAACGACTTGGCGGCGCGGTTCGGCCTTGGATCCATCGATGGCAAAGTGAATCACCTTATTGCCGCCCGCGTCGCGAGCGACCCGCTCCTGTTTGGTTCCAGGCAGAAGCGTAACGTTGCGGTAGCCTTCAATTCCCACTGTGTAGCTGCCAGTGGCGTTGGCGGGAAGCGCCGCATTGAACGTCCAGGAGTGGGTGCCGTCGCCTGGTCCAATCGCCGTGCGCACATCTTCGGACACAAAGCCCGCATAGTCGCTGGAAGGACCGGCCCGGACCAGAGACAAGCTGGCCATATCCGAGGCCTTGATCGGATTGCCTTTCTTATCCTTTATGGTGAATGTGACAGTGGGCTTTTTTCCGGGTCCCACATCCTCCACTCGCAACAGTTCAAAGACGGTGCCGGGCAGATCACGCGAGAACCGCAGATCCTGGTGCGCGCCATGGATCGAGACGTCGAACTCGAGCTCGCCTTGCGGTACGTGGCAGGTGCCGCACTGATTATCGGTCACCTGTGGCAGGTCGGCGTGATTTTCACCCGTAGCGAAGTTGACATTGTCATGGCAGGAACCGCAGGCCACTCGCGATGGCTTCAGATACGCATCCTGCTGCGCCGCGCCCTTGCCCTGCTCATGGCAGGCGAGGCAGTTGCTGGTGCCCGGCGCCGCCGGGAATCCGAACTTCGAGAAATCAGCGTTGCCTATGCCGTAGGGTTGTCCCGCCTTCACACTGGGGAGTTCCTTACCCGTGTGTATCTTGTGTACCATGACTTTCAGGTCCACCGTGTTGCCCGTGGCCGGATCGGAGGTCTGCGGCGTGTGGCACATCACGCAAAGCTCCACGCTCCGGCGGTTGCCCCCGTGCAGAGCCAATTGGTCGTGACACTTGTTGCAGGTGGCCGTCTTGATGACGTCCCGGGTCACCTTGACCTCGGATCCATCGGGGACGAAATTAAATACGTCGTCGTCGCGGTTGGTGCCCAAGTCGAATTCCGTCAGGTTCCGGTTGCCGTATGCGCCGATGGAGTGCGTGGCCGAGCGATCCAGAGTGGCCGGAGCCTTGACGGAGAAGGTATAGGTATATTCGCCGTCTCCCACCTGCTGGAACACGCCGTCGCTCTGCGCCGTCGCCTGCACGGCGGACCTGCCCGTGGTCGCGTTACTCCGGACGCGCGTGGTGTAGGCCACATATTGGGTTTGGTTGGCGGGAATGGTCGCCGCGATGAAACTGACGGAAATGACGCCGGGTGTGGTCACCCCCAGACGATCCAGTCCTAACCCCCGCGGGTCTGTCAACTTGAATCGCGCCGTAATAGTCCCGTCCTGGGCTATTTCGGCAGCGGTGATCTTGATCACCAGGCCGGGACGCACAAAGTTCACCGTATTGGCGTCAGCGTAGTAGGCTTTCTGATGCTCGTTGAATGGCGACTTGGTCGCGCTGATCAATGTTGCCGCGAGAAAAGTGAGCACCAACGCCCCGGCAAATCTCGCAATGACGCCTCCGAAAATGGAGTGAACCCGGTTCATGAATGACCTCCCATAAGAATAGGCAGAGTTGTGCAAATCGAACTGTAATGCATAGCAAGTCGCCTTCCATTCGTGCGCGGCGGTAGACTGAAATGCTAAGGCATGTATTTTCAATATGTTATGACCGTGCTTCGCGGTTGCGCAAGATGACGCACGCTGACCATCGGGGGATAAGCCGCTAATAGGGTCAAATGCCATAGTGTTCCTGAGCCCAGAAATGTCTCTTGATTCTTTTCAGATCAATCGTTTACAAGCGTCCGGCTAGGGTGGTCTCTCGCGTGCAGAATTCCCCACTGATGCAGACAATAGAGGGAATTCGCGCACAAGTCACCATCGACGGCAACGAAGCCGCAGCCTGGGTAGCGCACCAGATCAATGAAGTGATCGCCATTTACCCGATCACGCCATCCTCGCCAATGGGGGAGTTCTCCGATCAGTGGTCCTCCGATGGCCGCCCGAACATCTGGGGCAGTGTGCCCACGGTGATCGAGATGCAGAGCGAAGGAGGCGCAGCGGGGGCCCTGCACGGGGCGCTGCAAACCGGCGCGCTGGCCACCACGTTCACCTCCTCACAGGGCTTGCTGCTCATGATTCCCAACATGTACAAGATCGCTGGTGAACTTACGCCGGCGGTGTTGCACGTGGCCGCGCGCTCTCTGGCGGCGCAGGCCCTGTCTATCTTTGGCGACCACTCGGACGTGATGGCGGTGCGCGGGACCGGTTTTGCGATGCTGTCATCGGCCAGCGTACAGGAAGTGATGGACTTTGCGCTGATCGCGCAGGCGGCCAGTCTGGAGTCGCGCATTCCGTTTGTGCATTTCTTTGACGGATTCCGGACCTCACACGAGGTGAACAAGGTGGAGCGTTTGGAAGCGGACGACCTGCGAGCGATGCTGGATGAGGATCACATTGCAGCGCACCGGAAGCGGGCGCTGACGCCGGACCGGCCGGTGATCCGCGGCACGGCGCAGAACCCGGACGTCTATTTTCAGGCGCGGGAAACGGTAAATCCCTACTACCTGGCCTGCCCGGCGATTGTGCAGAACGCGATGGACCGTTTCGCCACCCTGACCGGCCGCTGCTATCGCCTGTTTGACTACCATGGCGCCCCGGACGCCGATCGCGTCATCGTGATCATGGGGTCAGGCGGCGAAACGGTGATCGATACAGTGGACCATCTGAACGCAGGGGGTGAAAAGGTTGGCGTCGTGCAGGTGCGCCTTTTCCGGCCCTTCGACGTGGAACATTTTCTGGCGGCCGTGCCGTCCACGGTACGGTGCGTCGGGGTGCTGGACAGGACCAAGGAGCCGGGAAGCATAGGCGAGCCGCTTTATCAGGATGTGGTCACCGCCGTGACTGAAGCCTGGACGGAAGTATGGACGGGCGCCAAGCACCCGCGCGTGTTGGGGGGACGGTATGGGCTCTCCTCGAAAGAGTTCACCCCGGCGATGGTGAAGCGGGTATTCGAGGAACTGTCCTCGGAGCGCCCCAGAAATCACTTCACCATCGGCATTCACGATGATGTCACCCACACAAGTCTTGACTTCGATCCTTCCTACTCAACGGAGGATTCGCAAACCATGCGCTGCCTGTTCTGGGGGCTGGGCTCGGATGGCACCGTTGGTGCCAACAAGAACTCCATCAAGATTATCGGAGAAGACACTTCCAACTATGCGCAGGGCTACTTTGTCTATGACTCGAAGAAATCGGGCTCGGTGACGGTGTCGCACCTGCGTTTCGGACCCAACCCGATCCGCGCGCCCTACCTCATCAGCGAGGCAAACTTCATCGCCTGCCACCAGTTCGTTTTTCTGCACCGGTTCGACATCCTCAAAGCGGCCCAGCCGGGCGCGATTTTTCTGTTGAACAGCGCTTTCGGGCCGGAGGAGGTTTGGGCTCATCTGCCACGCCGCGTGCAGGAACAGATTATTGAGAAAAAGCTGCGCTTCTATGTGATCGACGGGGACCGTGTGGCACAGGAGGCGGGGATGGGTTCGCGCATCAACACCATCATGCAAACCTGTTTTTTCGCCATCAGCGGCGTACTGCCTCGTGAGGAGGCCATCGAGGCGATCAAGAAATCGATCCGCAAGACGTACGGTAAGCGCGGGGAAGCCGTGGTGAAGAAGAACTTTGCGGCGGTGGACGCCGCCGTGGATCACTTGCATGAAGTGACCGTACCGGCCGAGGCGGCGCTTTTGGGGAACACGCGCAAGACGGAGCCTGCTTCGCCGCCCTTTGCGCTTTTCCCTCCTTCCGCATCCGGCTTCTATAAGGACATACTGTCGGTGATCATCGCGGGCAACGGGGACCTGCTCCCGGTCAGCAGCATGCCAGCGGACGGAACCTATCCATTGGGGACGGCGCAATGGGAGAAGCGCAATATCAGCGCGATCTCGCCGATTTGGGACGCCGGGTTGTGCATACAATGCGGCAAGTGCGTACTGGTATGCCCGCACTCGGTGATCCGGAGCAAGATTCTGAAACCCGGGGATTTGGCCGGCGCTCCCCATGGCTACCTCGCGGTACAAGCCCGGTGGAAGGAGTTTCCGGATCGCCTGTACACGTTGCAGGTGGCTGCGGAGGACTGCACCGGTTGCGCGCTCTGCGTGGCGGCATGTCCGGCCAAGAGCAAGAGCGATGTCAAGCACAAGGCCATCAACATGGAATCGCGCGAGGGGCTGCTGGAAACCGAGCGCGCCCATTGGGACTTCTTCCTGCGCATCCCGGAAACCCCGCGCGAGGAAATGAACCACGGGCTAGTGAAAGACGTACAGGTGCTGGAGCCGTTGTTCGAGTTCTCCGGGGCGTGCGCCGGTTGCGGCGAGACACCCTACATCAAACTCATGACGCAGTTGTTTGGCGACCACATGGTCATCGCCAACGCCACCGGCTGCTCCTCCATCTACGGCGGCAACCTGCCCACCACCCCATACACAAGTAATGCCGCGGGGTACGGACCGGCCTGGTCCAACTCGCTGTTTGAGGACAACGCCGAATTCGGGCTCGGCATGCGAGTGAGTATGGATAAGCAGAGCGAGTTTGCCCGCGAACTGGTGGAGCGGCTCGCCGCGGATATTGATCCCGAGCTTGCGGCCGCTATTCTCGGTGCGGATCAAACCACCGAGCCGGGCATTGCGGCGCAGCGGCAGAGGGTGCGGGAACTGCGGAACAAACTCGAGGCGATGGATACCCCCGAGGCCCGGCGCTTGCTGGCAGTGGCCGGGGGCCTGGTGAACAAGAGCGTGTGGATTGTCGGCGGCGACGGCTGGGCCTACGACATCGGCTACGGAGGGCTCGATCACGTGCTCGCCTCCGGCCGCAACGTTAACATCCTGGTGCTGGACACCGAGGTGTACTCGAACACAGGCGGCCAGATGTCGAAGGCGACGCCGCGGGCGGCGGTGGCCAAGTTCGCATCCGGGGGAAAGGCGACCGCCAAAAAAGACCTGGCGATGATTGCGATGCAGTACGGCCATGTCTACGTGGCGCGCATCGCCATGGGAGCCAATGACACGCACACGATTAAAGCGTTTCTCGAAGCGGAAGCGCATCCTGGACCTTCCATCCTCATCGCCTACAGCCACTGCATCGCGCATGGCTACGACATGGTCCACGGCCTCGAACAGCAGAAGGCCGCCGTGCAGAGCGGTCACTGGCCGCTGTTCCGCTTCAATCCCGCGTTGCGCCTGGAAGGAAAGAATCCGTTTCAACTGGATTCGCGTGAGCCCACCATCTCTCTGCGCAAGTACGCCTACAATGAAGGCCGCTACACGATGCTGGCCCATGCCGATCCGGAAGGCGCGGAACGTCTGATGGCCGAGGCCGAGCGTGATGCCGTTGAGCGTTGGAAATATTACGACTTTCTAGCCTCAATGCCGGTCGAGGAACCGGTTGCCGATGAGGTGAAATCATGATCGACCTGTCCACCGAATATCTGCATCTTAAGTTGCGCACCCCGCTGGTGGCCTCGTCCGGACCGCTGCAAAAGGACATCGGCAACATCCGCCGGATGGAGGATGCCGGCATCTCCGCCGTGGTGATGCACTCACTGTTTGAGGAACAACTCGATATCGAATCTTCCGAGCTCGACCGGTTTCTGAGCGATGGCGCCGACAGCTTTGCCGAATCGCTCAGCTATTTTCCGGACATGTCCGGCTACAACATCGGACCAGACGCCTACCTCGACCATATCCGCCAGGTCAAGGAGGCGGTTGCGATTCCGGTGATCGCCAGCATCAATGGAATCTCCGATGGGGGATGGGTAGAGTATGCCAGATCGATCGAGGATGCCGGCTCAGACGCGCTCGAACTAAACATCTACCATCTACCCACCGACGTGCGCACCTCCGGCACCGAGGTGGAGCGCCGGTATGTCGAACTGTTGCGTCACGTTCGCGCGGCCGTCACCATTCCGGTGGCCGTGAAGCTCTGCCCCTTTTTCAGCTCAATCCCGAACATTGCCCGGCAATTGGACGATGCCGGCGCCGATGCGCTGGTTTTGTTCAATCGTTTCTACCAGCCCGACTTTGATCTGGATCGTTTAGAGGTCTACCCG
>JAENWC010000459.1 GCA_016650235.1 Terriglobia bacterium | reverse complement strand
GAGGAACACGCGCAAAACGGAGCTGCTCGCCGCGAACACAAGCCCCGTGTTCCTCTTCTGTTTCGGTAGCGCGGCGAAGCGCCCGGGGCGCTACAGCCATTCTCGCTGGAAAATGGCATTGCTGCGCTATCGATCCGCCCATCCACAAGTGCGGTAGTCTGGAAGCGGCGTCAAATGTATCTGATCTTTACCGATCTCGATGGGACTCTGCTGGACCATGATACTTACTCTTGGGAAGCGGCGCGGCCCGCGCTAGACCGCCTGAAGCGCCAGCACGTCCCCTGGATGCTGGTTACCAGTAAGACGCGGGCTGAAGTGGAGCTGTGGCGTCGCATCCTTGGCAACGAGCACCCCTTCATAGTCGAGAACGGCGGCGCTGCGTTCCTCCCGGCCGGCTACCTGCCCGGACCTGTTCGAGGAAGCGAGCAGCGAGACGCCTACGAGGTCATCGAATGGGGCACGCCGTACGGCGAACTGGTTAACAGCCTCCAAATGGCCTCTCAATCCAGCCAGTGCCGTGTCCGGGGTTTTCATGAAATGACGGTGGAGGAGGTGTCCACACTGTGTCAACTGCCATTGGAGCAGGCCGTCCTGGCAACGCAAAGGGAGTACGATGAGCCGTTTCTCATTCTTGATCCGGATCGTACCGGCGCGCTTGTGGAAGCCATTGAGCAACAGGGCCGGCAGTGGACCAGAGGGGGGCGTTTCTGGCACATTCTGGGGGCCAATGACAAAGCGCATGCGGTCAAGGCAGTCGGCGCGCTTTTCGAAGAGGTCTACGGGCCGGTCATCACGATCGGCCTGGGCGACGGGCTGAATGACGTTCCGTTTCTGAACGTAGTGGCGTCTCCGGTTTTGATACGCTCCCCATATTCAGCGGAACTAAAGTCCAGAGTGCCCCGTGGTGTTTTGACGGATCTGCCCGGACCGGCAGGATGGAACGATGCCCTGCTGCGTATGATCCCGGCCTGAGGACGGGCCCTTGCAGTTTCTGGAGGCTCGTGGACGCCACCGCTCACAGATGGGTCCACAGTGACCGCTCACCAGATTCTCCGGTCTGCTCCCTCTTCTCCTCAAAGAAGCGCTGCACGCCTCCGCGTCCAAGGCCGATGGCGAGGCTGGCCGCAAGAACCGCGCCACCCACGAGGATGATAAACGCGGCGAGGAACACACTCCTGGCAAAGTTGAGCTGGTCGGCGGCGACAACGACGGCGACGAACATGATGAGGATCCGGACGAGCGCTGCCAAACGGCGCGGGGACGGGAAACCTTCATTCACCGCCCAAACCAGCATACTGCGGCCGAGATACTGGCCCAGCCAGGCGCCGGCAAGGAGGATCAGACCGGCTACGACCAGCTTCGGCAAGAGGAATATGAAACTCTGGATGAACTGGGTGGTGAGATCGGTTCCGAACACGTTCACCCCGACCAGCACACCGCTCAGCAGGATGCACCAATAGACCGTCTCGGCCACCAGACGCGTGGCGCGGAGCCGGCCTGAACTGTCCACCATAAAGGCAATCCCGCTCTGGCGCAGGAACTTGTCGATGGCTAGCCCCTTGAAGATCCTGTAGATCACCCAGCGCGCAAGCACGGCCGTCAGGTAGGCTGCCAGAACCAGCGTCAGGGCGGCGAGGAGCGAAGGCAGATACGTTGTTACGTGGTAGCGAAGGCGCTCCAGCGCGGCCTCCAAGACGTTTCTCAATATCTCGATCATTTCTCATACCTCCAGGTTCTCTTCGTGCAGCTCCGGCTGTTCAACATCTTGCGGTGGTTGGGAACCGCGGACTTGATCCGAATCCTCGTTCCATTGCGCGGTCAGGTGAGGCTTGAGGTTCTCAAAGACCAAACAGAGCTGTTCGATCTTTTCCTCGACTTCCGCCGCGACGAGCGTCTCTGTCTCGCCAACAAAGGATGCCACGCGGCCCAGGTATAGCGGTGTCAGGGAGCGCAGGATCATTCCCCTCAGCAGGGGATGTCTTTTGTAGGCGCAGGCGAAATCCAAGACCACGCGCGCCCAAAGTTCATCGTCCAAGTGAAACAATTCGGCGCTCTCCGGCGTGCAGCCGCCCAGTCTCCGCACAGCCGCCAAGGTATCTTTTTCAAGAGCGAGGGCCCAGATCTCGCCCAGTTCGTGACAGCCGCGCTTGAAGGCGTCGACCATTCGCTGGACGTTCACTTGGACCGGGTCGAGCCCAACGTCAAATCGAAACCCAAACAGTTCGGCCGGCGTGCTGCCCGTCCGGCTCTGCCAGATGGGGCTGTACTCCTGCATGAGCATGAAGACGCTGCCAACAACCTGATGCAACATCGCGGCCAGGTCTGAACCGGGGTCTTTGGCGTCGTGCAGCTTAGCCCCGAGGAAACTTTGGCAGACGCGAAAGCCTTCGGCAATCGCAATGGTTGTCATCCAAATGTCAATTCCGAAGCGCGCGACGTCCGTTTCCCAGTCCTCTCGTTCGAGATAGCGCGAGATCAGGCGCGCCGATACTCCGAACTCGCCGCCGATCGGCTGCCGAACCCCCACTCCGTACAGCATTCTCGTCAACGGGTACACGATGCTGTTGGTGATGGTTCCGTCGTACTTGTGGCGTTGGTAGTACGGGGTGACGAAATCGTGGCCGGCGAACAGAATGGGCCGGATCAGCAGATCGATCCATTCCGGCGTGATCGAGCGGAGGTCGCTATCGACCACGGCGCACGCTTTGGCGTCGAGTCTTTTCGCCATTTGGAAGATCAAACGGAAAGCGCTTCCTTTGCCGGGCACACCATGGTAGGGGAACGACAGTCTGTGCGAGGTCGGGATCGGGGTGGGAAAGAGCATTAGATGCATGTCTTCCACCCGCGCCGAGAGGACGGCTTCCTGGGTGTTGTCCGTCGAGCCCCCATCTGAGTTAATGACCACGCCAGTAAGCTGGGGAAAGTACTTCGCCAACCCGGCGTAAGCAGCGCGCACGACATGGCCTATAGTCCGGCCATTGTTGTAGCTGGGGATGCCGATCACTATGTCGGCCCGGCGAATGACCTCCGCTGCCCTGCGGGCGTCGTCCGGCAAGAAGGCTTCTGCCATGAGGTCTCCTTCAGACCGCTCGAACGGGCGCTAGCCGGGAGTCCTTCTCCACCGCATCCCGCAAGAGATCGAAGAACTCCGGAATGGCCGCCAGGACCCTGTTCCAGTTGGGGATGAGCGGAAGGCCGCGCGGGTCCTCAATGAATTCGGCCGCCGCCGACCGCAGGCTCTTTGCGAAGACCGCCACAGCCATCTCTTCAGCGTGGCGGTCAAACTTGAGTCCGTTCAACATGGCATCGGCGTAGTAGCGGGCGATTGTGTCCTGGGCCATGCGGACGTATCGCACTTCCAGACTGCGGAAGTGGTCCGCAGAGAACATCAGGCCTTCGGCCGCGAGCGTGGAGAAGAGCGACTTCGCGATGTCGGCAGTCATCCGGGCAAGGCCCTTGGAAGGATCGTCGGTCGACAGGACCTGATGCTTATGCTCGTAGTTGTCGGTCAGATCCACTTGGCACGTCCTTGCCACGGCACAATTGCGAAACACCTCCGCGAGGACGCCGACCTCGAGGCCCCAGTCCGCGGGGATGCGGTTCACGCGGGCAAGATCGATGTCCATGGCGAACTCGCCTGCCAGCGCATAACGGAAGCTGTCCAAATAGTGCAGGAAGGGGGTTCCGGGCGCCATCCCATCCAGCGCCCGTATGAGCGGCGTCATGAACAGCCGGGTCACGCGGCCGTGCATTCGATCGGTAACGCGCGCGTAGTAGCCTTTACAGAAGTCGAACGGAAGGTGTGGGTGGGCAATCGCATAGCACAACCGGGCCAGCAACTGCCGGTCGTAGCTGACGATGTCGCAGTCATGCAGCGCGATCATGCCGCAGTCGCGCATCGCCAGGAGGTATCCGTACGCCAACCAGCAAGAACGACCCTTACCATCCGCTCCAGCCGGTAATCCCCGCTCTTCAAGCATCCGAAAAAGCGCTTGCGTCCTGTCACTGTCCACCCAAATGACAGTGACCGGCGTGTAGAAGTCCTGAAAGAAGCTCCGTGCCCGGTCGAACTGCTCCTGCGTGGCCTTGGCCAGCACGACGACAATTCGCTGCAGGTAGCGCACCTTCCGGAGTTCGGGCACAATGCGCTGCATGGCAAGCGTTTCGAACTCCGAGTAGAGCGCCGGCAAGACTAACCCAATGGGCTTGTTCCGGGAAAATTTCTCCAGATCAGCCTCGAGCCGCTCGATGCTGTTCGGGGTTAAACGATGCAAGGTGGTTACGACGCCGGTTTGATAGAAGTCCGCCATGAGATTTGGGTTAAGACCCAGATTAGCGAAATATGGCCGTGGCTAGAATACACGGCGGGCTGTATAGGAGGCCGAAAGAGGCTGTATTGGCACCGGTTGTCGAACCTGGTTTGGGCTAACCGATCCCAAATCTCTCCTCCGCCTCGGATGGCTTCGCGAGCCCGCGAAAGGCCACCTTCAGGAGTGGCGGAGCCACGAGTGTCGTTGCCACCGACATCAACACAACGACCGCGTACACATGCTCGCCGATCACACCCAGTGACTGGCCGATCTGGGCTACGACCATCCCAACCTCGCCGCGCGGGATCATTCCCACACCGACGCGGGCTGCATCGGCCCAGCCTAAGCGGTACGCCCCCAGTCCGCAGCCGATGAACTTGGAAAACATCGCCGCCAGCAGGACGAGGCCGGCGAGGGTCACGGTCGTCCAGTTGGAGAGCGCGGAGAGACTCAAGTGAAGGCCAATCCCGGCCAGGAAGAATGGCACCAGAAACTCGGTTACTCCCTGTGCGAGATCCTGAACCCGGTGGCCCACGCTTTCCGCCAAGACCATCCCCGCCAGGAAAGCACCGATGATCGCCGCGACTCCAGCGTACACTGCCAGCACGGAAAGCGCGAACAGCAGGATCATCGCCATTGCGAATTGTGCTTCCGCGCCTCGCAGTTGCTCGCGGACCCGAGGGACCACCTTTTTCATGGTCTTCGTACCCCACTTGACCACGATTACCGTGAACCCGATGGCGAGCGTGGCAGTAAGGGCCAGTTCCAGAACGTTCACCGTTCCTTTGGCGAGGCTGCTGACCAGCGCGAGGATCAGGAGACCAAGCACGTCGTCGATCACCGCCGCGGCCAGAATGATCTTGCTTGCGCGCTCCTGCAAAAGGCCCTTGGCCGCCAGCACCTGAGCCGTGATGCCGATGCTGGTGGCGACCATCGCGGCTCCGACAAAGATCGACTCGATTTGTGGTTCGCCCCAGAGCCGCAAAATGCCCCAGCCAAGAACGAACGGGACGGCTACACCGAGGACCGCCACCCAGGCCGCGATCGGCCCAACCTTAATCAAATCCGAGGCGTTCACCTCAAGCCCGACCCGGAACAGAAGAAACATCACCCCCAGTTCGGCAAGCGCTGCCAGGAAGTCATTGGGCGCCATCCAGCCGAGCACGCTCGGACCGATCACGACACCGGCGAGAATCTGGCCGACGATCCCCGGCTGATGGAATCGCTCGAACAGTTCGTCAAGGATCTTGGCCGAGGCGAAAACGACAAGCATCGCGAGAGGCAGTTTTACGGCCTCAGGGCCGGATGCGAGAAGCAGCGCGAAGTAATCCAGGGTCACAGCCTTAGCGCCTCCCCGCTTTTTGCAGCGGCTTGGGCTTCTTCGCAGGCGCAGGGGGCGGCTCCGGCGGAACCCAGTCCATTTCCACGCGCAACTGCTCAACGTGGAGGCGGCTCTGGAAAACCTTTTGTAGGGCAACTGCCGCAGCCTCATCCAGAGCAATAGGAACATGATGCCGCAGCCGCACGACGACGCGGCTGGGACTGAAACTCAACTCATAACCGAGCAACGTACGAAGATCGAAAGCGGAATCGACAGCCATACCATGCATTGTAAGCCTCTGCTCCAAGGAAAACGAAAGCCCGGCTGGCCATAGCCAACCGGACTTTTAAACGAGCGCCTTTCGCGCCGAGGCCGTCTGAATTTAGAACACGAACTTCAGGCCAAACTGCAGGTTGCGCATGTTGGAGCGCGTACCGGTGATGACGCCGAACGTGGCGCTGGAGATGTTCGCGTCCGGATTGCCCAGGATCGGGTGGTTCGGGAAGTTGAACGCTTCAAAGCGGAACTGCAGGTACTTGGACTCGGCGAAATGGAAGTTCTTCAAGATGGAGAAGTCCCAGCTCCGGATGCCCGGTGAGGTTCCCGTGTTGCGGCCGACGTTCCCGAACGTGCCATCCACGGTGCGCGAGAATGCGGCGCGGTTGAACCAGTTGGACGGATCCTGCGTGAACCCGTCGTACAGGGCAGATCCGGTCGCCATCGGACGGTCGAACTGGCCGCCCGTGTTGGACGGGTCGCCCGACTGGGTGAAGGTGAATGGGAAGCCCGACTGCAACGTGATGATGGATCCCACCTGCCAGCCGCCAATGATCGCGTTGGCTACGCCGTTATCGATGTTCACGCCGCGGCCCTTGCCGATGGGAAGTTCGTACAGGAACGAAGCGGTCAGGCGCTGGCGGTTATCGTGGCTGGAGAGGGCGCGTTCGCAGCTACGGCAGTAGCTGTTCTGCGGGAACAGGGTGTCACCGCCCTGGTTGCGGATGGCGGTGGCCGTGTCGATGGATTTGGAGTAGGTATAGCCTAGCAAGTAGGTCAGGCCGTTGGAAAAGCGTTTGGTAAACTTGGCGCTCAATGCATTGTAGTTTCCGTTGCCGCCGTTGTCGACGAGCTGAATGCGGCCGAACTCAATGAAGGGCGACCGCTGCGGAACCGACAGGCCGGTGCTGCGCGGTGCTGGCAGCGCTTCGTTTACCGCGCGCAGCGATTCGAGGTGATGGCTGACGCTGCCGAGGTATCCCAACTCAACCATGGTGTTACCCGGCAGTTCACGCTGGACGTTCAACATGTACGAGTAGCTGAGCGGGGTGCGCCGGTCGTAAGGGTTGGCGAAGGTGTAAGGAATAGGCACGTTCGCCACGCCGCCGGCGATGGAACTGAGTGCATTGTTCCAGGTCTTATCGGGCCTCACGGTGTTGGAGTTGCTCCGCAAACGCCCGGCGAGATTACGCGCCATATCGAAGCGCGGATTGCCTGAGTCTTGGGAATAGAACATGCCGCCGCCGCCTCGGATGACCCATTTGGCGCTCGGCGACCAGGACACGCCGAAGCGCGGCGCCCAGTCATTATTATCCCGGCCGACGAGCCTGTTGCCCAGCGAGCCATCGCACTTGACTGCAATATCGGTCCAGCGGATGGCAATGCCTTCGTAACAATTCTGACGCGGCTCACCCTGTCGCATGAAGAACGGATGGATGCTCCGGTCGGCGACGTTGGCGGTCCGGAAATCGGCCGGGCGAATATCGTTGGTGACGATGCCGTTGAACAGATCGCCGAGCTGATTCTCCCACGGCGGAGTGTTTTCGTAGCGAAGACCGAAGTTGATTGTCAACTTGTTGGTGACCTTCCAACTGTCGTCGAAGTAGAGGTAAAATGTGCTGGCGCGGAAGTCTGCCTTGGCGATGGAGACGGCTGCTTCAGGCTGATTGATTTCGCCGATCAGGAAATCGGCGAAGGAATCGCCGGAGCGGCCGGCAAGGGCCGGGTTGTTGGTGGCGTTGCGGTTGAATCCGAAGCTGCCGCGGGCGAACTGGTTGCCCACCTGACGGTATACGTCATTGCGAATCTCGGCCCCGAATTTGAAGGAGTGCTTCCCGCGGATCCAACTGATGTTATCGATGAATTGCAGAGAGCGGTTGTTGTTCTCGTATGGCCCTTCGGAGTCATTTCCGAATCCGCTGTAGGTGTCAAAGCCGACGCTGGGGATCCCCCATTGTACGGGGGGACCGCCGGGCAAGCCGGGGATTTTCAGCTCCCCGACCACGTCGCGGGTAAAGGCGAGCTGCGGGCCATTCGTGTTGTAGAACTGGGTCAGCCCGAAGCGAAATTCATTCACAATGGTTGTAGTGAGGATTCTCGTGTTGGTCACCGAATACTGATTGAAGTTGGTGACGATGGAGCTGCCGTTCAGTTTTAGTTGTTCGGTCAACTGGTTCTCATCGCCCCAGCTATAACGGGCCAGCCACTGGGATTTGTCGGACTCGACGAAGTCCAGGCGGCTGATAAACTGGTCGCGATTGATCGGGAGCCCTCGAGCGGTCTGGTAGTTGCGTGCCCCGGTGGCGGCTCCGGCAACGTTGGGTACCGGATAGAATTCCAGCAATTGCTTGGACTGCGTGGCAAAGCGCGCCGCCGGGATGATGTTGCCCGGGAATTGCGTGGCAGTAACGGTATTCCCCTGGGGCGTGCGGGTGAGCGGGTCGAAGATGCCCAGGGTGCCAAGAGGGAGTTCGGAGAAGTTACCCTGCTGCATATTGGCCGAGGGCAGGTTGTAAACAGACTGCACACTGCGACGCTGCCGGAACCATTCATAATTGGCCATGAAGAACAGCCTGTTCTTTCCGTTGAACAGTTTAGGAATCTGCACCGGGCCGCCTAACGTAAAGCCGAACTGGTTCCACTTAAAGGGATCCTTGGGCGGGCGCGCGGCGGTGAAGGCATAGTTCTTGGCGTCGAGCTTCTCGTTGCGAAGGAACTCGAAGAGCGTGCCGTGGTAATCGTTCGTACCCGATTTGGTGGACATGTTGACCTGGGATGCGCCACGACCGAATTCGGCCGGGTAGATTCCAGTCTGCACCTTGAATTCCTGCAGAGCGTCCACGGAGGGCAGAACGACGAACGTGTTGAAGTTCGGGTCGGTGTTCTCAACGCCATCGAGGGTGAAGTGGTTGTACTGGGCGCGCTGGCCGGCAATGGAAATCGACTGAGCGGCGCGGATGCCGCCTTGCCGGGAATCGGCCTGGCCCGCGTTCGGGAAGCCGAAGCTGACGTTGGGCGACAGGGCGGCGAGGGAAAGCGCGTTGCGGCCGTTGAGAGGCAGCTCAACGATGCGTTTGTTCTCGATCACAGTTCCGACCGTCGCCGTTTCGCTGGTGAGGAGCGCAGCCTGCGCCGACACCTCAACCGACTCGCTCACCTGGCCGACTGTCATGTCGATGTCGATACGGGCCACCATCTGCACTTGGAGCTCGATGTTTGGGCGCGATACCGACTTGAAGCCCGGCTTCTCGACTTTGATGGTGTACATGCCGGGCGTAAGCGCCGGGAAGCTATAGATGCCTGCCTCGTTGCTCAAGGTGGTTCGGGTGGAATTGGTGCCTATGTTGGTCGCCGTGACTTCGGCGCCGGCCACCACCGCGCCCGTCTGGTCACGAACAACGCCGGTGATCTCACCGAGCGTTTGCGCAAACGCGGCGCTGCTCAGGATAAGACACAACGCTAGCGCGGCCATAAATTTATACATTGTTTGTTTTCTCAATTCACTAACCCCCTGCTTTCGTTTGAGGTCCGCACGGGGAGCCCCATGGTATCCACTCTACAATGGTAGAGCCGGAGCGGTCAACTTTCATAACTTTCATCAGTGTAAGTGGCTGTCCAGGAAAGCGTATGCCCGGTGGCGGACCTCAGGAGGGAAGTCGTGCGCCGCGTTGGGGTATTCGGCAACGAGATTTCCCTGGCGGGAACCATATGCCGGTAGGGCAATCCGGACGCAATCCTGTACACCCGTCACTTCGAAGTTGGCATCATGCAAGGGCGCGTTGATGAACACCGGCCGTGGAGCGATAGCGGTGAGAACATCGGAAAAATCGAAAGGCATGCGGGCGGGAGATTTTTCAAACACGTCCGCGATTCGCGGCATGTAGCCTTTGTGGGACCACCCAGTGAGATTGCCGCCGTAGTATTTGGCAAAGGAGGTAAAGCCGCAACTGGTCACGACGGCCTTGATCCTTTCGTCAAAAGCGGCGAGAAAGAGAGAATTGTGGCCGCCCAGGGAATGACCAATGACGCCGATCCGGTTCGCGTCCACTTCCGGCATGCTTCGCAGCACGTCAATGGCCCGGCGGTGGTTCACAATGCCTTTCATAGTGGCGCTTGCATAGCCCATGGCGTATGCGTCCAGAACGTAGTCGCCAAAGCCGGGATAGTCGGGCGCGATGACCACATAACCTCGCTCCGCCAATTCTTTCCCGTAGTGGAGGTTCACTTTTGGACCTGTACCCGCCGGCTCAGCCTTGCCGAGTTTTGTGGTCTGATGCAGGCAAACCATTGCGGGGAATTTCCCTGCCTTGCCCTTCGGGATGAGCACATAGGCGGGCACCCGATCCGCACCTTCCGACAGGTAGGTAATCTTGCGGCGGGTGAAGGTAGGCGTGGTTTCCTCTTCCAGCAATTCCACGGCAACCGGCGCGGTACTCTTGACAGGGAGGGGGCCCATGACTTTTTCCATGTTTGCACGAATTTGCGCGACATCCGCCGCGGTGAGTATCCCGGCGAGAATGCCGATGCAGAGAAGGCGCATGAGAAGCATATGGTAGGGACGGGCAGATTCGAACTGCCGACCTGCCGCTTAGGAGGCGGCTGCTCTATCCATCTGAGCTACGTCCCCGCCTTCCCTCATTCTACCAGCGCCGCAAGCCCTTCTGGCCAATATCTTTGCGATTGTGCATGCCGTCAAAGGTGATTTTGTCCACAGCGTTGTAGGTGTTGGCGATGGCCAGTTTAAGATTGCCGCCAGACGCGGTTACCCCCAACACGCGTCCTCCCGCCGTCTCCACTCCCGCAGAGCCGCGGCGCGTCCCGGCGTGAAAGACTTCAGTACCGCAGGATTCAATACCATGGATGAGGTCCCCCGTTCGCACCTGCGCCGGATAGCCGTGTGCGGCCATCACCACGCAAACCGATGGTTCCGGTTTCCATTGAGGCATCTCCCCTTCCAGGAACAGCGCGCCGAGATCGGAGGACAGGCGGTGCATCAACGCTTGCGTTTCCGGATCTCCGAGGCGGGCGTTGAATTCGAGAACCTTCACGCCGCCGGTGGTCATCATCAAGCCGGCATAGAGAAAGCCTGTGTATGGGGTACCCTCTGCCTTCATTCTTTCGAGCGTCGGATGAATCACCTGGACCATTGCCTGATCAACTTGCCGCGGGGTGAGGATGCGCCCATCGCAATACGCACCCATGCCGCCGGTATTGGGCCCTTGATCGCCGTCCCAGACCGCCTTGTGATCCTGCGTGGCTTCTAATGGGAAGACGCGATGGCCATCCGTATATACGATGAAACTGACCTCTTCGCCTCGCAGGAATTCTTCGACCACGATGCGGCCCTGGGGTAGTTTTGCTAACGCCTCAAGAGCTTGTCCCCTGTCTTGCGCAATGATGACACCTTTGCCCGCCGCCAACCCGTCGGCCTTTAGAACCACCGGAAAACCGAACTCGCCGATGCGCGCAACCGCATCCTCTGGAGTGTCTGACGTGAATGCGCCTGCTGTTGGCACGCCGGCACGTGTCATGAAGTTTTTCGAGAAGACCTTGCTACCTTCCAGTTGCGCCGCTTGCGCCGTTGGTCCAATAATGCGGCGCCCTTGGGCGCGGAACAGATCCACCACGCCGGCCACCAGCGGCGCCTCCGGACCAACTACAGTAAGGTCCGCCTGGATCGATTCGGCCAATTGCAGGTACGCCTCGGGGCTAGCTTCTTGGATAGGAAGGCAAGTGGCCAGGGCCTCTATGCCAGGGTTTCCGGGGGCAGCGTAGAGTTTCTTGACTAGCTTGCTTTGTTTGAGGCTCCAGGCTAGGGCGTGCTCGCGTCCGCCGCCTCCTATCACCAGTACATTCATCGGTTTTTTTCCTTCGGAGGAACACGCGCAAAACGGAGCGGCTCGCCGCGAGCCCGAGTCCCGTGTTCCTCTCCTGCTGGGTGGCGCGGCGAGCGCCCTGTGCGCGTGAGAGTCGCTGAAACAGTGGCAGATTTCATTGCCGAGTTACAATCATAGCAATGCGTAGTGCGTATGACGTTATTGTCGTGGGTGGGGGGCACGCCGGCTGCGAAGCAGGTCGCGCTTCCGCGCGCATGGGCTTGAAAACCGCCTTGGTGGCCATGAACCTCGACATGATCGGGCAGATGTCCTGCAACCCGGCGATAGGCGGAATCGCGAAAGGACACCTCGTGCGCGAAGTCGATGCATTGGGTGGTTTGATGGGTGAGTTAACCGATGCAGTGGGGATTCAGTTTCGTCTGTTGAACACTAGCCGCGGTCCCGCAGTCTGGTCCCCTCGCGCACAGTGCGACAAGAAAGCGTACCGTGTACGTATGCGGGAGGTGCTGGAGCAGGAACCTAACCTTCGCATTGTTCAAGCGGAAGTGGCGTCGCTATTGATGGAAGAGGATGAACACAAGCGGCGGGTTCGCGGTGTTGCCTTGCGCGACGGCCGCAGCCTGCATTCTCACACGGTGATCATCACTACCGGGACCTTCCTGAACGGCCTTGCGCATGTGGGCGAGAGCAAGTACACCTGCGGCCGTAACGGAGAAGCACCGTCCGTTATGTTGGGGGATCAGATTCGCGCATCAGGTCTGCGGTGGAACCGGCTGAAGACCGGCACACCGCCCCGGTTGGATGGGCGCACCATTGATTGGTCTCAATTTCAACCGCAGGAAGGGGATCGGGTTCCAACGCCATTCTCGTTCCTGACCGAGCGAATCGAGAGGGATCAGGTGAAATGTTATATTTCACATACTACCGCCGCTACTCGGGATGCGATCCTTGGTGGCCTTTCCCGCTCCCCACTCTACAGCGGTGATATTGAAGGGATTGGACCTCGTTATTGCCCTTCCATTGAAGATAAGTTTGTTAAGTTTCCAGACAAAGCCCAGCACCAGATCTTTCTTGAGCCAGAGGGGCTGGACACTAACGAGATCTACATGAATGGCATGTCCACCAGCATGCCGGTAGATGTGCAGGAGGCTATGATAGCTTCTATTCCCGGGTTGGAAAACGCGGAAATGATCCGGCCAGGTTACGCAATCGAATATGACGCGATTGATCCCCGCGAGCTTAACCATAGCCTGGAGGTCAAGGCGATTGAGAATCTGTTTCTTGCGGGCCAAATCAATGGAACATCCGGATATGAAGAGGCGGCGTGCCAAGGTTTGCTCGCGGGGATCAATGCGGGTTGCAAGGTAAAGGGTAAACCGCCACTTGTGATCGACCGTACAGCCGGGTATACCGGGATTCTTGTGGATGACTTGATCACGAAGGGTGCAGACGAGCCTTATCGTATGTTCACCTCGCGTGCCGAATTTCGCCTGCATCTGCGGATCGACAACGCGGACGAGCGTTTGACGCCTTTAGGGCGTGAGGTGGGTCTCGTGACAGAGGAGCGCTGGCATCTTTTTTCCCGTAAGCAGAGGCAGAAGCAGTTCCTGATGGAGTGGTTGTCGGGAAACAGAGTTAATTCGGCGTCATTTCCGGATTTTCTCCAAGCCGCCGATGATCGCCCACTTCTTTCGGAATGGCTGCGGCGTCCCGAAGCGAAGATCTCCCACATTGAGAAGAAGCTCCAGGAGAGACTTTGCGGAGTTGGTCTTGGTGAAGTGATTCACGGGGTCTTGACTACGGTGGAAACGGAGGTGAAATACGCGGGCTACATAGCGCAACAGGAACGGCAGATCAGCAGATTGAAAGCTTCCGAGTCCCGAAAGATCCCAATGGAACTCGCCTACGACGGCATTCCTGGGTTGTCTCGCGAAACGTGCGAGAAGCTGAAATCGGTTAATCCGGGCACTTTGGGTCAGGCAGGCCGGATTCCTGGGGTCACGCCAGCCGCCATAGCTGTTCTGGATGTCTATCTGAGCATGACTCGCAACGCCTAATGACGCAATTCAGGGACCTTCTTCTGTCCCACACAGAAGGCATTTTTCCATTGGCAGACTGGCAAGTGAATGATCTGGAGAAGCATTTCCTTTTGTTGGAGCGCTGGAACAAGAAAATCAATCTCACGCGTATTGAAGAGGTAGAAAAAATTGTGGTGCGGCATTATTGTGAATCGATTGCGATGGGGCAAGCACTTCCGTTCGGCAAGCTTCATGTAATGGACGCTGGCAGCGGGCCCGGATTTCCTGGAATTCCTTTGGCGATCACCCGTCCAGACTGCATTGTCAATTTGGTGGAAAGTGATGGGCGCAAGGCCACATTTCTGCGTGAAGCTGTGTTGGAGATGCGCAACTGCCGGGTCATTCGGGATCGGCTTGAAAACGTCGTTCAGGAGACCGATTGGGTTGTGGGAAGGGCCGTACGATGGCAAGATATATTGTTACTGGCAGAGAGGGTAGCCGACCACGTTGGATTAATGGTGGGTGTTGAGGCGGTGCTGGAGATTGTTGCAAAGTCTGCGAAAGACGATCAGCGAAGGGTGAAATGGGACGCACCGATCCAATTGCCCTGGGGCGATCACCGTTTTGTGCTATTGGGTCACTTCCCGAGTGTACGCGAGCAGTGACATTTGCCTAAACGTGTTCCACGTGGAACCAAGCTCCTCCCAGTGGTCCTTTCGACCACATCATGGATCGGTCCACCGGCTCACCGTAGAGTGCGTGACATTTGCTTAAACGTGTTCCACGTGGAACATTGGCCGGATTCTTTTCCGGTTCAAGGCGTCGCTAAGCATGTTACGATGGCTAAGTCTCTACACCATGGCAAAAACCATCGCCATCGCAAATCAAAAAGGCGGGGTTGGCAAAACTACCACCGCCATCAACTTGGCAGCCTCTTTGGCGGCCAACGACGTAAAAGTTCTCCTCGTTGATCTGGATCCACAAGGAAACACAACGACGGGCGTTGGTGTTGCTAAACAAGATCTGACGGCATCCCTTTATGATTGCCTTGTTGCCGGGAAAGACCCGCATTCCGTGCTGATGCCAACTCAAATGGAGGGTTTGGACCTTTTGCCCTCGGATCGCAACCTGGTCGGCGCAAATTTGGAAATAATTGACCGGCCAAACCGTGAGTTCTTGCTACGCGAGGTGCTCCAGCCGCTTCAAAGCAAATATCGGTTTATCCTCATCGACTGCCCTCCAGCGCTGGATTTGCTCACCCTGAACGCTCTCGTCGCTGCCGACTCGGTCCTCATACCGATCCAATGCGAGTTCTTCGCTCTGGAGGGGATTTCACAACTCATCGATACCGTGGACCGTGTAAACGAAGGCTTTAAACACCCACTAAGAATCGAAGGCATTCTACTGACGATGTTCGATGAGCGGACCAATCTGGCACGTATGGTGGCAGACGACTTGAAAGAATTCTTCAAGGATGAGATCTTTCGAACAGTGATCCCACGAAGCATTAAGCTCGCAGAGGCACCAAGCCACGGCAAACCAATACTTTTGTACGACGTGCGCTCTCGTGGTGCTGAAAGTTACATCAAATTGGCGAAGGAGATTCTCGAGAATGAACAAGGTTCCCGAGCCTCAACGCAGGGCTCTCGGTAGAGGCCTCTCTACCCTACTCCCGGCACGATCAAGCGAAGCTGCTGCTGCCGCGCCCCCTCCGGCCGGCACCGCCGTACGCGTTCCCATCGATTCCATAGATGCGAACCCGCTGCAACCACGCTCTGTCTTCCAAGCCGAACGGTTGCGCGAACTCAGCGAATCCATCATGGCGAACGGCGTGATTCAACCCTTGATCGTCAGGCG
>JAENWC010000458.1 GCA_016650235.1 Terriglobia bacterium | reverse complement strand
GACGATGGCATCGTCGACGACAAAGCCAACGGAGAGGATGAGCGCCATCATGGAGAGGCTGTTGAGGGAGTAGCCGAGCAGGAACATGACGGCGAGGGTGCCGAGCAGGGAAAGCGGCAGCGCGAGGGCGGGAATGAAAGTGGCGCGCGCGTTGCGGAGGAACAGGAAGATGACCAGAATCACCAGCGACATGGCCGAGAGCATGGTGAAGCGGATATCCACAAAGGCGTCGCGGATGCTGGTGGAGCGATCGCCGCGGATGGAGAGGGTTACGGAGGGGGGAAGTTTTTTGCGGATCTCGGGAAGCAGGGAGCGGATCTTATCGTTCACCTGGATGACGTTGCTGTTGGGCTGCCGCATGATGGCCAGGTTGAGGCCCTTGGTTCCGACACCGTTCTGGTAGAGCCAGGAATTGGTCTTGTCGTCCTCGACGCTATCCTTCACGTCGGCGACGTCGGCCAGCCGGATGGGAGCGCCGTTGGAATAGGAGATGGTGAGCTGGCGGAAGGCTTCGGCGCGGCGCAACTGGCCGTCGGCGCGGATGTTGATGGCCTGCTTGGGTCCCCACAGAGTTCCGGTGGGCAGATTGACATTCCACTGGCGGAGGGCGCGGCCTACCTCATCAATGCCGACGTGGTGCGCGGCTAGTTTGTCGGGGTCCACCTGGACGCGGACGGCAAACTTCTGGGCTCCAAACACGTTGACCTGCGCGACGCCATTGACCATGGAGAGCCGCTGTGCGATCTGCGTTTCGGCAATGTCCTGCAGTTCATAGAGAGGCAGGGCGGTGGAGGTGAGGCCGAGGAACATGATGGGGGAATCGGAGGGATTGTACTTGCGGAAGGAGGGAGGGTTGGGCATGCCGGGGGGCAGCAGAGGCAGGGCTTCGGCGATGGCGGTCTGTACGTCGACGGCCGCGCCATCCAGGCCGCGGTCGAGGCTGAAGGTGAGTGTGATTTGGGTGTTGCCGGTGCTGTTGGAGGAGACCATGTTGTCGAGACCGGCAATGGAGGTGAACTGGCGCTCGAGCGGGGTGGCGACGGCGGAGGCCATGGTGTCGGGGTTTGCGCCGGGAAGGCTGGCCGAGACGACGAGCGTGGGGAAGTCGACATTGGGCAGGTCGGCCACGGGGAGCATGCCATAGGCGAGCGCGCCGAACACGGCGAGGGCAAGCATGACCAGGCTGGTGGCCACGGGACGATGAATGAAGACGGCTGAAAAATTCACGGCGTGTCTCGGTTCAGTGCGCGGCGGACTTGGTTTTTTCCGGGGGCCTTGGCGCGCGAAGGCGAATCTTCATGCCTGGCGCCAGGCGGAGCTGGCCTTCGGTAACGACGGTGTCGCCCGGCTGTAATCCCTGGTCGACGATCATGTCCTGGTCCACGCGGCCTGCCATTGTAACCGGGACCATTTCCACGGTGTCGCTCGCGGTGATGCGATAAACAAAAGATCCTTCCTGGCCGGTCTGCACGGCCTGGTTGGGGATGAGCATGGCCTGGCCGCGGATGCCCAGGCGCAGGGAGACGCGGACAAACTGACCGGGCGTGAGGCGGTTACGGGTGTTGGAGAAGGTGCCTTTCAGTTTGATGGTGCCGGTATTCATGTCGACGTTGCTGTCGATGAAGGTCAGGGAGCCGGTTTCGGGATTGGCCAGATCATCGGGCGGAGTGGCGGAGATGGGCAGGCGGCCGGCTGCCATGGCCCGCTTGATGAGCTGCAACTGGGACTCGGGAACGGCGAAGCTGATATAGATGGGCTGCACCTGGTTAATGGAGATCATTTCGGTGACGTTGCCCGAGGCGAGGTTGCCTTCCTTGGCGGTGAGATGGCCGGTGCGCCCATCGATGGGAGAGACAATCTCGGTGTAGCCGAGTTGGATGCGGGACATCTTCACGGCGGCTTCGGCGGCCTGCACAGCGGCCTCGCCGCTTGCGATGGCGGCGCGGTCGGCCAGCACCGCCATTGCCACGACGTCGGCATTGGACTGATACTGTTCGGACTGTTCCTTGGAGATGACACCGGCTTTCTGCAGATTTGCGAAGCGGGAGGCCTGGGAGACGAGGAAGCGCTGTTGGGCGAGGTCGCGTTCGAGATTGGCGCGGGCCTGCTGGAGCTGGGCGCGGTCACGCTGCACGTTAGCCTCGGCCTGGCTGACGGCGGTGAGGAACTGAGGCGGATCGATGGTGAACAGCTTTTGCCCCTTTTTTACGTAGCCGCCTTCGACGAAATGCACCTTGTCGATCATGCCGGTCACGCGCGCCTTGACGACGACAACGGAGTAGGCCTCGACGTTGCCGATCACTTCGATTTCGATGGGAACGTCGCGCGAAACGACTTTGGCGGCGGCGACCGGGACAGCGTCCTCTCCCTTCTTGCCGCCACCTTTCTTAAACTCGGAGGGAGCTTCCTGGTTGCAACCGGAGAGCAGGAGCGCATAGAGCACCGGCGTTGCAATGAACACTTTAAAAAACGAAACCCGCATTGTCACCTACATCCTCTTTAAGGAACACGCAAAATGGAGTTGCCCGCCACGAACTTAAGCCCCAGATCCTTCTCCAGTTTGGTGGCGCGGCGAGCACCAGTGGGCTTCAATGAAAGGCGCAGCCACCTTCGGTTATGTTACTAGAGCGTGGGGATTTGTGCGCGGCGCGCGGCAGGTGCTGGGGCTATCGCCGCAGGATGGTGTATCCGCGCTTCAGGTCCTCCATGTCGCTTTCCTCAAATGGTTTGGTCTTGGGATCCTTTAGAGCGTACTCCAGGTAGGTGTTGCGCAACGAATCCGAGGCAAATACCGATGTGATGCTCAGGTCGGGGCGGATGGTGTAGGTGAGATAACCCTGAGCCCCGTCAAGGTGCTCAGAAACGCTCACTTGAAAGGAGCGGTCGGTGGGATTCGAAGTCGGCCCGATCCAGTAGGCGAAATTGAAGTGGTCGAATTTCTTGTTCAACCGGGTGCGCTCGAACAGGACTGTGGCCTTTTCGGTTCCCGGCGGGAATCCGAGAAGCTGATTCGGATGGCCGCGCGGCATCACTTGCGCTCCGGACATCTGTCTCGGATCGAAGATTCGAATCATAGCCCGATTTGTGTCCTTGTCCGTTCCAGCCAGAAGGACCTCGTCGATGCCGTCGCCGTTCAGATCGGTTGTGTGAACATCAAAGAAGTGCCCGGAGTGCCAGTACTGTCCGCGTTGCTTGCCTTTGGAGTCCACCAGAATCGCGACGCTGGGGTAGTCGTAGTGATGCACAAAAGAGGTGATAATCCATTTCGTGCCGTCGCGTTCCGGTGAAGGAAAGACCTGATAGCCCCGCAGTACGTAGATGCTGGAAAACTTAGTGACCCGGTCAGAGACAACCGGTTTGGGCTGCAGCCGCCAGAGTTCCTCTCCTTTTTCCGAATAACAGTACAGATGTGCCCCAATCGTGTCCGATCGACTGGAGATGTAGGGCATGATGATCTCGATGCGGCCGTCTCCGTCAAGGTCGCCGAGATACTGCCCGATGGCAGAAGCAAGATCTTGTCGTGGCGCCGATTCGAAAACCTTGCGGAAGACTTCGCGGTTCCTGTCATCGGTGACCACAAACGTTGTGGCCTCCCAGTGGGAAAGGCGCGGCTTGCCCGGAACCGGGTGCGCCGCTTGGTGAATGGCCACGTAGGCCGAGAGGACGAGGACGAGACAAGTGGAGGCGATCGCATACCTTCGCAAGAACACAGGGTTCTGCCACCACGTGGGGGTGGCGACATGCTTCCGCTTCCAGGCGGCGAGATCGTCGACATTGGCCGCCACGGCCCGCCCTTTTTCGCCGGTCAGCCGGCGCACCGGGAGGCCGAGTTCCACCTCGTAGCGCTGGGCGGTGCGGACGCTGACGTCGAGAAAGGCGGCGATCTCCTTCCAGGAGGTCAGTTCCCGGCCGATTTTTTCGGCAACTTTGTGCATAAGGGCAGCTTCCAAGAGGCAGCGGCAAGCGCAGGTGGGGCTAGAAGAAAAACCCATGAGGATTATACAACGAATTTTCTTTGCATTACTTCTGTTTTCGGTATCTGGCAGGAAGCGACAATGACGTCGGCGCACATCTCGGCGGACATAGAAGGTGTCAATAGGACATTTATAGTGCACGGGCCGGGACGATAACTTTTCGAAGAGGTCGCCTCCTCCGCCGGATCTTTGTCGTTGTCAAAGCCGGATGAAAATTTCCCACGCCTCATCAAGTGGTGGTTGACGCCCACCAAGCAGTAGCCAACAGGAGGCGTTTACCAAACCACCTCGACACCATACTCCCTCAGCATCGCATCCGCAGAAACCAGCGCCAACCCTTCGACCAGACACTGCGCCGCCAGCAGCCGGTCAAATGGATCCCTGTGGACCGGAGGAAGTTCGTTGAGCCGGTAGATATGGGCGGGCTGGATTGGGAGCAGGTCCCGCACCCCCAACACGCTCAGGTGCGCGCGAAAGTAGTCCGCCGTGGCGGGCAAGTGGAGCTTGCCGGCCTCTTTCTTCAGAACGATCTCCCACAGGCTCGCCACGCTCAAGAACAGTTCGTTGCCGTCGTCCGCGATGAGATCCACAGCCTTCGGCGATAGTTTCGACGGGAGCCCCACCGCCCAAAGGAAAGCATGGGTGTCCAGCATGAGTCTCATTTTTTGGGGAACCCGCGCAAAACGGAGCCTGCCCTGCGGCCCTTTGGGCTTCCCAGGAACTCCTCCAACTCCGCCTCGCTCATCGGCGCATCCCAGCCCTCGGTGAACTCGATAGTCCCGGCGGCGCTGCCCAGGCTGCGTTTCGACTTTGGCTCGACCCGGACCAACTTGACGACTGGTTTGCCTGCTTTCGCGATGACAACCTCCTCGCCGGTGAGCGCTCGCTGGATGAGCTGGGAGAGACGGGACTTCGCCTCGTGAATATTGACTTCCATGCGGGCCAGTATACCTTAGCTAATATAGCTAAGTCTAGTTTGCTCACGCACTCGCACGCACTCGCAGCGGCCCAAAGGATCCGATGTTGGCGATGGCGAAGGCGACGCGGAACTGGTTTTCGTCGCGCGGCAACTGTTGGCGCTAAAAAGCTGCTCAGCGGTAGGCCT
>JAENWC010000457.1 GCA_016650235.1 Terriglobia bacterium | reverse complement strand
TTTGAGTCTGTTTCCATCTGCGCTTTCCTGATGGCCGTTTCGTTTCTCTTCATTGACTGGCGGTATCAGTTCCATTCCCTCGGCATTTTCCTGTTCCCCTTGGTCTTTCTGATGGCGCTGGTGGGAGCCATGGAGATCCCCGTGCCCGGTTGGACCGATACGCGCGTGCGTGACGCATGGCTGCTGCTCCACGTCATCATGGTGATGCTCGCCTATGCCGCCCTCGCCGTCATGGCGCTGGCTAGCCTCTTTTACCTCATTCAGGAACGCCAGTTGAAATCGAAAACCCTCGGAGGCGTCTTTGACCGCCTTCCACCGCTCGGCACTCTCGACACGCTCATCACCAAGACCATGGGCTTCGGCTTCGTATTGCTGACCCTGGCCACCATCGCCGGCAGCACCTGGGCCTTCATCGAATCGGGCACACGCTGGATCGGCGAGGGCAAGATCATCATCTCGCTGGTCACCTGGGCCTTGACCCTGGTAATGGTATTTCTGCGGAACTCGGCCGGATGGCGGGGACGCAAGGCCGCCCTCATGGCGCTCACCGTGATCGGTTGCTCCGCCCTCACCTGGGCTGCGCACATTGGACTGCGCCCCTCTTTGCTCCGGTGATCCCATGAAACTTTCCGTCACAGGCCTCAATCACACCACCGCGCCGGTGGAAGTGCGCGAGCGCCTGGCCTTTGATCCGTTGAGCCTTCCGCAAGTCACCGGCGAGCTGCGCACCCTGCCCGGCTTGCGGGAGGGCGTGATCCTTTCCACCTGCAACCGGGTCGAGATCGCCGTTACCGCCGATGACGCCGTCAACGCGCGCGAGGCCGTGGAGGAGTTTCTGGCGCGCGTCCGCAGCGTCGAGCGCAACTGGCTCAGCCCCTACCTCTATCACTTTGACGGCCGCGAGGCCATTCGCCACCTCTTCCGCGTCGCCGCCAGTCTGGACTCGATGGTGGTGGGCGAGCCGCAGATCCTCGGCCAGCTCAAAGCCGCCTTTGAAACCGCCAAGTCACAGGGCGCGGTGGCGGGAGTTCTCGAGACCGTGATGACGCGCGCCTTCAATGTCGCCAAGCGCGTGCGCTCGGAAACCGAGATCGGACACAGCGCTGTCTCGGTCAGTTATACGGCGGTGGAACTGGCGCGCCAGATCTTCGGCTCGCTGAAGGATTCGAGTGTGATGTTGCTGGGGGCGGGCAAGATGTCCGTGCTCGCCGCGCGGCACCTGGAACGCGCCGGAGCCAAAGAGATTGTCGTCACCAACCGCTCCTCCGAACGGGCCCGCCAAATGGCGGAGATGTTCCACGCGCGCGTGGTGGACTACCACAATCTGCACTCTGCGCTACCCGGCATTGACGTGCTGATCGCCTCTTCCGGAGCTCCGCACTACATCCTCAAGAAGGACGACATACGGCAGGTGATCGCCGCGCGGCGTAACCGGCCCATGTTTCTCATCGACATCGCCGTCCCGCGCAACATAGATCCGGCCGTGAACGAGCTGGAGGGTGTTTTTCTTTACGACATCGATGACCTGCGGAAGGTGATCGACCAGAACCGCCAGGGCCGCATGCAGCAGGCCGAAGAGGCCGAGCGCATCATCGATGGAGAAGTGGAACGGTTGCTCACGCGCCTGCAGGAGCGGCAGGCCAGCCCCACCATCGTCAGCCTGCAGCAGCAGCTCGAGAATATCCGCGCCTCGGAAATCGAGCGGCTGCGCAGCCGCCTCGGCAACCTCACCCCGCAGCAGGAGGAGGCCGTGGAAGCGATCACGCGCGGCATCGTCAACAAAATCGCACACGCCCCGATCACCGAACTCCGCCGCCAAACAACTGGCACGGGCGGTCCCAACGGCGCCCAGATTGTCGAAGTGATCCGGCGTCTGTTCCGGTTGGACTCCTGACCATGCTCGTCATCGGCTCACGCGGATCTCCTCTGGCTCTCTGGCAGTCGCGTTGGGTGGCCTCGCAACTGGCCACGCAAGGCATTGAGACGCGCATCGAGATCATCAAAACCACCGGAGACAAGATCACCGATGTGGCTCTTTCCAAAGTGGGCGCCAAGGGCCTGTTCACCAAGGAACTCGAAGATGCATTGCTGGCCGGCCAGATCGATCTGGCCGTGCATAGCTTGAAGGACATGCCTACCGCGTTGCCCACCGGACTGATGCTGGCCGCGATTCCGGAAAGGGAAGATCCGCGCGATGTGCTGGTGGGAAGCACGCTCGACGGACTCGCGCAAGGCGCCCGTGTCGGCACCAGTTCTCTGCGCCGCGAGGCCCAACTGCGCGCCCGCCGGCCGGATCTGATCGTCGAGCCGGTTCGCGGCAATCTCGACACGCGGTTGCGCAAGGTGGAGGAAGGCCGGTACGATGCCATCGTGTTGGCCGCCGCCGGACTCCGCCGTCTTGGGTTGGAATCGCGTATCACGGAACTGCTCTCCTTCGAGATCATGTGTCCGGCCGTGGGCCAAGGGGCGCTCGCCATCGAGACGCGCGAGGATTCGAAAATCGGTCCGCTGCTGAACCACGCGCCGACGCGCGCCGCCGTTACCGCCGAGCGTGCGCTGCTTGCCGGACTCGGCGGCGGTTGCCAGGTGCCCATCGGCGCCCATGCGCGGATTCACGATGCCACGTTACATCTCCTGGCCGTGGCCGCATCACCGGATGGCTCCACCGTTATTTTGCGCGCCGCCTCCGGCCCGGTCACCGATGCGGTGGCGATCGGAGAGCAACTCGCCCGGGAGCTGCTCGATGCGGGCGCGCGCGAAATCCTGGATGCCGTCTATGGTGCCCCATGAGCAAGGTCTATCTGGTTGGCGCCGGCCCTGGAGATCCGCTCTTGATCACCGTCAAAGGCAGGCAGGTGCTCGAACGCGCCGATGCCGTCCTTTATGATCACCTCGCCAATGAGGCGTTATTGCATCTGGCTCCCCGCTCCGCTGACCGCATCTACGTTGGCAAGAAACGCGCCGACCACGCGGTTACCCAGGAAGAGATTACCTCCCTCATGATCGAGCGCGCCCGCGCCGGCCAGACCGTGGTGCGGCTCAAGGGCGGCGACCCATATCTGTTCGGCCGCGGTGGCGAAGAGGCCGAGGCCCTGCACGAGGCCGGCGTCGATTTTGAAGTAGTCCCGGGCGTTACCTCGCCCTCCGGCATCGCCGCCTATACCGGCGTCCCGCTTACCCATCGCGAACACACATCCGTCGTGACCTTCGTCACCGGCCACCACGCCGGCGCGGTGGACTGGGCGCGCGTCAGCGCCGCCGAAACGCTGGTCATCCTGATGGGTATCACCGCGGTGGATGACATCGCCGCCAAACTGATCCAGGCCGGACGCGCGCCCGATACTCCCGCCATGGCCGTGCGTTGGGGAACCCGTCCCATGCAGACCGTCATTACCTCGACCCTTGTGGAGCTTCCGGCGCGCATCCATGAATCCGGTATGAAGCCACCCGCCACCATCATCATCGGCGAGGTAGTGCGCCTGCGCGATAAGCTCAACTGGTTTGAACGCCTGCCGCTATTCGGACAACGCATTGTCGTCACGCGCGCCGCCGAGCAGGCCGGCGAACTCACCGCGCGCCTCTGGTCACTGGGCGCGGAAGCCGTCGAGTTGGCCACCATCGCCTTCGAGCCGCCCACTGACACGGCACCCCTCGATGCGGCTATCGCTAACTTGGAATCCTACGATTGGCTCATCTTCACCAGCGCCAACGGGGTTCGGTTCTTTCTGGAAAGACTGGATGCCTCCGCGCGTGACCTGCGCGCCATTCGCGCCCGCTTGTGCGCCATTGGCCCGGCTACAAGCTCCGCGCTCGAACGCCTGCACCTCAAGGTGGATCTCATGCCCCGGGACTTCGTCGCCGAAAGCCTTCTGGAAGCCTTCTCCGGGACCCCTTTGGAGGGCAAGCGCATCCTGCTGCCCCGCGCCGCCGTCGCGCGCGATTTGATCCCTACGGAGTTAACCCGGCTCGGTGCGCACGTGGATGTAGTAGAGGCCTACCAGACGGTTACTCCTGAATTTGCACATGAGCACGCCCGTGAAGTGTTCACCACCAAGCCGGACTGGATCCTGTTCACCAGCACTTCCACGGTCAATAACTTTATCTCGGCCGCGGGCCGCAACGCGATCGAGGGAGTGAAGGTGGCCACCATCGGCCCCATCACCAGCGACGCCGCAAGAAGACGGGGAATTGAGGTAACAGTGGAGGCCTCGCCTTACACAATCGATGGTCTGGTGGACAAGATCGTCAGCTATAATCGGCTATCCTTGGAGACATAGGAGTTGTAGCTTCATGAAATTCGTAACCGTTTCCCTCGCCCTTCTGCTTTCCGCTACTGCCCTCTTCGGCCAGGCTATTGCCGGCTTCGGCGGCATTTCCGGTGTTGTCCGTGACGCCTCCGGCGCCGTGGTCGCAAACGCCCAGGTCACCGTACAGAACCAGGCCAAGGGCTTCCGCCGAGTGCTCCAGACCAACGATGCCGGTGTGTTCAACGCGCCCGCGCTGGTGCCCGCGCCCGGCTATGGCGTGACCGTCGAGGCCCAGGGCTTCCAGACCTGGGAGGCACGCAACATTGAACTTCTGATCGGCCAAAACGTCAACATCAACGTTGCCATTGACGTCGCCGCCTCCGCCACCAGGCTGGATGTGCTCGATTCCGCTCCCATCATCGAATCCACTAAGACCGGCAACAGCCAAGTAGTGAACTCGCGCCAGATCCTCAATCTCCCCATCAACGGCCGTCGCGTGGATGCCTTTGTCCTCTTTACGCCTACGGTTGTTTCCGACGGAACCTTCGGACTGCTCAGTTTTCGCGGCATCGCCGGCGGCAACTCCTTTCTCACCGACGGCAACGACACCACCAATCAGTTCTATAACGAGAACGCGGGCCGCACCCGCATCACCACGCAGATCTCGGCCGACGCGGTGCAGGAGTTTGAAGTCCTCTCCAACGGCTATTCGGCCGAATATGGGCGCGCCTCCGGCGGCGTCATTAACACGGTCACCCGGTCCGGCGGTAATGACGTGCACGGCACCGGCTACTGGTTCTTCCGCAATCAGGATTTCAACGCGCGCGATCCCTTTGCCCCGACCAACCCGCCGGAAACCCGGCATCAACTGGGAGGCTCGATTGGGGGTGCCATCAAGAAAGACAAACTGTTCTACTTCTTTAATGTCGAGAACACGCGCCGCAGCTTCCCTCTCGTTGCCTCCCTCACACGCCCTCCGTTGTTTGACGCCAACGGCAAGTTCGTTGGGGCGTGCGCCGCTACGCAGTCCCAGTGCGATGCCGCACTCAAGTTCCTCGGCCGCCAGTTCCAGGTCTTGGATCGCACCGCCAACTCCGAACTCGCCTTCGGCAAGATCGACTGGCGGCCCAATGAGCGCCACGCCATCAGCGCCAGCTTCAACTACCTGCGCTGGATCTCCCCCAACGGCATCCAGACCCAGGCTGTGCTCAACACCGGCGCCGGAGTGGGCAACAATGCCAACTCCACGGTTCGCACCCGCTACGGCCGCCTGAGCTGGACCGCCATTCCCAGCGCCACCATTGTCAACGAACTCCGCTACGGCTGGTTCAAAGACCGCCTTTTCGACGATGTCGCCGGATCCCTCATCCCGCCGGAAACCGGCCGTATCACGCTGACCGTCCAAAGTCAGGCCAATCTCGGTGTCGCCGATGCCTACCCGCGCCTCAACCCCAGCGAGAACCGCCATCAATTCGCCGACAACCTCACCATGACCATGGGCCGTCATACCCTCAAGATGGGAGTCGACTTCGTCAACACGCGCGACTATAACGACATCCTCCGCAACCGTAACGGCAGCTATGAGTACCCCAGCTTCACCGCCTTCGCTCAGGATTTCTCCGGCAATACAACGGGTGCCAAGCGCTGGACCACCTTCTCCCAACGCTTCGGCAACCCGGTCGTCGACACCACCATCAAGGACATCAACTGGTATGTGCAGGATCAGTTCCGCGTCTCCAAGAACCTCACCTTGAACTACGGCCTCCGTTATGAGTACGCCTACTTGCCGCAGCCCTCCCTGACGAACCCCGACTATCCGCAAACAGGCCACATCAATTCGCCTAAGACCAACTTCGCTCCGCGCATCGGCGCCGCTTACGCGTTCAATGACAACAAGACCGTCATCCGCGCCGGATACGGCATCTTCTATGCCCGCTTCCAGGCCGGCCTCATCAACACTTTCTTCCTCGAGAACGGTCTCTATCAGAAGCAGATCAGCCTGAACGGCACCTTACCTGCCGACCAGGCCTTGGGTCCCGTCTTCCCGCGCAATCTGCCGTCCATTGACCGGAATCCCCCCGCCGGAACCATCGATGTCACCTTTGCAGAGCCCGGCATGCGCAATCCCTATACCCAACAGGGTGACCTCACCATCGAGCGCGAAATCACGCGCGACATCGGCCTCACCGTCGGTTACGTCTGGAGCCGCGGCATCCATCTCTATACCGTTCGCGACCTCAACGTCGGCCCCCTGGGAGCCCCGGTCACCTATCGCATCAACGACACGAGCGGTGCCCAAGTGGGTTCCTACACCACGGACACTTATCGCCTCGCCAATCGCGTCGACACAAGGTGGCGCCGCGTCAATCAAGTGGAAAATGGCGGCAACTCCTTCTACAACGCCATGATCGTCCAGATGAGGAAACGCCCCACCCGCGGCTTTGAACTCGGCCTCTCCTACACCTGGGCTCATGCCATCGACTACAACCAGGGTGGCGGGAACAACAACATCTTCTTTAGCGCCGGTCCCTCCGGCCTGTACAACGGTAATTACAAGTACGACAAGTCCTCCTCCGCGCTCGACCAGCGCCACAAAGCCTCGGTCACCTTCATCTGGACGCCAACATTCTCCAAGAAGAACACCGCCGCCGCCCGTTACCTGCTGAACAACTGGCAACTGTCCACCATCAACATCTTCGGATCCGCTTTTGCCCAGACGCCCACCATATTCGTCTCCGGCACGGGGTTTGCCGGCGCTGCCTTCCCCGGTTCCCTCACTGGATTCGGAGGCTCCTCGCGCGTCCCCTTCATGCAGGCCGCCAGTCTCGACGTCGACCAGGTGATCCGCACCGACGCGCGCCTCACCAAGATCCTTCCGTTCACCGAACGCTTTCAGTTGCACCTGAACTTCGAAGTGTTTAACGTCGCCAATCACGTCTCCTACACGGCCGTGAACGGCCAGGCCTTTCAGGCCGCCGCTGGCGTCCTCACGCCCACTGCCAGGCTGGGACAGGGCTCCGCTTCACAAGGATTCCCCGACGGCACCAACGCTCGCCGCGCACAGGTCAGCGCAAGGTTCATTTTCTAAATATGCCTTTTCGGCTGGATCACAAGACCGCCCTCATCACAGGGGGAGCCAGCGGTATCGGCGAAGCCGCCTCGCGCATCTTCACCGAAGCCGGCGCGCGTGTCATCATCGCCGACATCGATGAGAAGCGCGCCGAAGCGCTTGCGGCGCAGTTGCCCGGCTCCCGCGTCCTCGCCGGTGATATCTCCAGCGAGGACGCGGTCCGGACCATGTTCACCGGCCTGGATCAACTGGACATCCTCATCAACAACGCCGGCATTGGTCTGGTCGGCGGCATTCTCGAAACCGACCTCGCCGGCTGGGACCGCGTATTCAAGGTGAACGTCACCGGCATGTTCCTGGTGACGCGCGCAGCCATGCCGCTGCTGCTCGCCTCGCACGGCTCCATCGTCAATCTCGCCTCGGTGGCAGGGCTCGTCGGCGTCAAGAAGCGCTTCGCCTATTGCGCCACCAAGGGGGCTGTTGTGGCCATGACGCGCCAACTCGCACTGGACTATCCTACCGAAATTCGTGTAAACTGCATCTGTCCGGGTACTGTCGATAGTCCGTTCGTGGAAGGGTACCTGGAGAAGTACCATAAGCATGAAAAAGAGAAGGTTCGAGCCGAATTGAATCAGCGTCAGCCCATCGGCCGCTTGGGTAAGCCTTCCGAGATCGCAAACATGGCGCTATACTTATGTTCTGAAGAAGCGGGATTCGTAAACGGATCAGTCCTTTGTATTGATGGTGGCTGGACGGCTGCTTAATACCCTTAAGTCCCGTTCGGTTTGTGCCGATCAAATTCATAGCAGGAAGGCAGAATGACATAATGCGGAAACTTGTCCTGGCTGTGTTTGTTATTAGTGTTTCTCTCCTGTGGGCTGTGCCCACCAAACCCCCGGCCAGGAAGACGGCCGCCAAAAAGTCGGGCGCAGCCGCGGCAAAGAAGCGCGCCGCCTCCAGCAAGAAGCCTGCCGGCGCCACGGCAACCGCGCGCAAGAAGCCTGCCGGCGCCACGGCAACCGCGCGCAAGAAGAGGCCGGTGACCAGGCGCGTCCGCTGGACCCCCTGGAAGGAACCAACTTACGCCGACTCCACGATTGGCGATAACGTCGATGGCGAAGACCTCGTCGTGCGCCGCGCCGCCGTCGAAGCCTTGGGTCCCTACAACGGCACCGTTGTAGTGGCGGACCCCAATACAGGCCGCGTGCTCACCATCGTCAATCAGAAATTGGCCTACAAGAGCGGCTTTCAACCCTGCTCCACCTTCAAGGTGCTGGTCGGTCTGGCGGCGCTGAGCGAAGGCATCATCGATCGCGATACCCCCATCCATCTCTACGGCCGCACGTCGATGAATCTGACACAGGCCATTGCCAAATCCAATAACCTCTACTTCGAAAGTCTCGGCCGCAAGCTGGGCTTCGAGAAAGTCTCCTACTATGCGCGGCTGTTCGGGCTGGGCGAGCGAGCCACTCTCGGAGGAGATGCCGAGCAGCCGGGTACGCTCCCGGAAGAGCCACCCAAGAATGGCGGCGTCTCCATGATGTGCAGTTTTGGCGAGGGAATCCAGCTTTCTCCTCTCCAGTATGCCGCGGCCATTTCCACTATCGCCAATGGCGGTACGCTCTACTACTTGCAGCATCCCCAAACGCAGCAGGAGGCCGACGGGTTTCAGCCGCGTGTCAAGCGTCACCTCGAGATTCAACCCTGGCTCGCGGAAATCAAGCCTGGCATGACCGGCACAACCGAGTACGGCACGGGCCGCCGCGCCGCCTATGACTCCTCCGAGCCTATTCTTGGCAAGACCGGCACCTGCACCGATCGCACGAGCCCCACGCACCTCGGCTGGTTCGGATCATTCAATAACGTCGATCGCAACAGGCTGGTCGTGGTAGTCCTGCTCACAGGCGGCAGGCCAGTCAACGGACCGGTCGCATCCGGGGTGGCCGGTAATGTCTACCGGGCGCTTTCCGAGAAGAGCTACTTCGCCCAGGAACGCCTCCACTCACCGGCTGGTCTGGTGAACTCCCAGGCCTGCTGCGGCCAATGAGATCCGCGGCTCTCTCCGCGGCTCTGCTGATCACCGGCCTCACCGCCGCCGCGCAGGAAAAGCCGTTTCTCCAATCCGAGTTCATCTTTCCTCTCGAACACTGGCATAACCACTCCTCCTCGCTCGTCGAGTTGCCGGGCGGCGACATCTTCGCCGTCTGGTATCACGGCTCCGGGGAACGCACAGCCGATGACGTGCTCATCGAATCCTCCCGGCTCATCCGCGGCAGCAAGAACTGGACCCCGCGTCAAACCATCGCCGATACGCCCGGCTTTCCCGACTGCAATTCCGCCGTCTTTCTCGATTCCCGTAATCGGCTCTGGCTGCTATGGCCGGTGATTCTCGCCAATGAGTGGCACACGGCGTTGATGAAGTATCGCATCTCCTCCGATTACTCCGACCCTAAGCGCCTGCCGCGCTGGGATGTTTCAGACGACATGCTGTTCATCCCGAGAAACTTCACCGAGGTGGCGCGCAAAGCGATCGAGCCGCGCCTGAAAGCCGCCGCTCCGGGCAGCGCGCAAGAGACCTATCTCAAGCGGTTGTGGGAGCGCTCCGGCGACAAGTACTTCATGCGCATGGGTTGGATGCCGCGCGCACACCCTGTTCAGTTGCCTTCGGGCCGCATTATCGTGCCTCTCTACTCCGACGGCTACGACTTCTCTCTGATGGCCCTCACCGACGATCACGGCAAGACCTGGACCACCAGCGAGCCGCTGGTGGGCGCAGGCAACATTCAGCCGTCCATTGCGCGCAAACGCGACGGTACGCTGGTGGCCTACATGCGCGACAACGGCCCGCCGCCCAAGCGCCTCCATATTTCCGAATCCAAGGACGACGGCGTCACCTGGTCCCCCGTGCGCGACAGCGACATTCCCAACCCGGGCACGGGCGCCGAAGTCATCGTCCTCAAGGACGGAACCTGGGCGCACATCTACAACGACACCGAGCGCGGCCGTCATTCCCTCGCCGTGGCTCTCTCCGATGACGAAGGCGCGAGTTGGAAATGGAAGCGCCACCTGGAACTGGACACGCGCGCCGAACGACCCGGCTCATTCCACTACCCGTCCATCATTCAGGCCCGCGACGGATCATTGCACGCCACCTACAGCTACTTTCTGAATCACCTCCCGGCGGACGCCGCCCGCAAGTCCATCAAGCACGCCCATTTCAACACCGCCTGGATCCAGCAAGGCGACCCGAAGTAGCATCTCGGGGTTCCAGGCATGTGCTGTCTACGCTTGCTGTCTACGCTTGCTGTCTACGCTTGCTGTCTACGCTTGCTGTCTACGCT
>JAENWC010000456.1 GCA_016650235.1 Terriglobia bacterium | reverse complement strand
TCGTGCTCTACGAGATGCTCACCGGTAAGCGGCTCTTCGTGGGAGAAACCATCAGCGATACCCTTGCCTCCGTGCTCAAAGGCGACATCGACTGGTCCGTCCTGCCCCCCGGCACTCCCGCCCCGGTCCGCCATCTGCTCCGCCGCTGCTTGGAGCGCGACCGCAAGCTGCGGCTGCGCGACATCTCCGACGCACGTTTGGATCTCAACCAGCCCGATGCTCCGGTGGTTACGGCCATCGCACCAGTTCCCCGCCGCGCCACTCTGCCATGGGGCATCGCCGCTGCGTTGGCGCTCGTTGCGGCCATAGCTCTTGCGGCTCTCTGGCGCGCTACCCGGCCAATCGAACGTCCTCTCATTCAGATCGAAGCCGATCTCGGCCCGGGCATCTCCCTCAGTGAAACCAACAACACCAACCCCGTCATTCTCTCTCCGGACGGCACAAGACTCGCCTTCGCATCCGCCGGAGCCGATGGCAGGAACCACCTCTATACGCGGCGTCTCAACCAGCCCAAAGCCGTTCAGCTTGCGGGTACCGCCGGCGTATCCTCTCCCTGCTTTTCACCCGATGGTCTATGGATCGCCTTCGTTGCCGATGGGAAGCTGAAAAAGGTCCAAGTGGAAGGCGGCGCTGCCATGACACTGTGTGAGGCCGCCAACACGGTGGGTATCGCTTGGGGCGAGGATGGCAACCTGATTGCGGCGCTTGACATCCGGAGCGGCCTGTCCCTGATTCCCTCTGCCGGAGGCCCGCCGAAGCCATTCACCACCCTCACCCAGGGCGAGCTCACCCATCGCTGGCCTCAAATTCTGCCCGGGGGGAAAGCGGTTCTGTTCATCTCGAGTGCCCGGGGCAGCTACGATGAAGCCGTGATTGAGGTGGTCTCGGTTCCAGATGGGCGCAGGAAAAAACTGCACCAGGGAGCCTCCTGGAGCCGGTACGTGCCCAGCGGCCACCTCCTCTACCTCTACAAGAACACTTTGTTCGCCATGCCATTCGACCTCGGCCGCCTGGAACCAACCGGCGCAGCCTCCCCCGTTGTCGAGGAGGTGGCCAGCCGTGGCATCTCCGGTGCGGCTCTGTTCGATGTTTCACCGGAGGGGACGGCAGTTTATCAAGGCGGCGGAGCGGAGGATAATCTCGTTACCATTCAATGGATGGATCAGGCCGGCAAAACCGAACCGCTCCAGGCCAAGCCCGGCCTCTACTTCTTGCCGCGCTTTTCTCCGGACGGCAAGCGGATTGCTCTCATCTTGACGCAAGGCGGCGACACGGATGTCTGGGCCTACGATTGGCAGCGGGACACGATGACCCGTTTGACATTCGACCCTGGCTCCGAATCCTTTCCGGTCTGGACGCCGGATGGGACGCACCTTTTCTATCGAAATAGCTCTGGCTCCATTAGTTGGGTCCGGTCCGACGGCGCCACCAAACCAGTGGAACTCATCATCGCAAGCAAGGAAAGGCAAATTCCCTATTCCATTGCTCCGGATGGAAAACACCTGGCCTTTACCCAAGCTGGCGATATCTGGACCGTCCCTTTGGAGGGCGGCTCCGGGCAACCGCGCGCGGGCAAACCGGAAGCCTTTCTGAAAACAACATTTTTAGAGGAGTATCCAGCCTTTTCCCCGGACGGAAAGTGGCTTGCCTATTCGTCCAATGAAACCGGCGGCCGTGAAATCTTTGTGCGCGCCTTTCCGGACTCCGGAGGCAAATGGATGATCTCCAACAACGGCGGCACAACGGCTGTCTGGTCGCGCTCAGGGCGGGATCTGTACTACCGAACGCTGGACAGCCGCCTCATGGTGGCCCCCTATTCGGTGAACGGTGGCTCGTTCGTGCATGGCAAGCCGCGCCTATTGTCGGAGAAGCGCTTCACAGGAGCCCCGCAGTTCGGCAACTTTGATCAGCACCCCGATGGCAAGCGTTTCGCCGTCCTCATGGGAACGGATGTGGCGGAGAAGCCGCGCTCCCAGGTCACCTTCCTGTTCAACTTCCTGGACGAACTGAAGCGGCGGGTTCCGCCAAGAGGCGGGAAGTAATGATCGGAACAACCCTCGCCCACTACCGCATCACCGCCAAGCTCGGCGAAGGCGGCATGGGCGAGGTCTACCGCGCCACGGACTTGAAGCTCAACCGCGAAGTCGCCATCAAGGTCCTGCCCGAATCTTTTGCCCAGGACCCGGACCGCATGGCGCGCTTCCAGCGCGAAGCGCATGTGCTGGCCTCGCTCAACCATCCCAACATCGCCGCCATCTACGGCTTGGAAGACCGCGCGCTCGTCCTGGAACTGGTGGAAGGGGAAACCCTCGCCGGGCCGCTCCCCATCGGCACAGCCCTCCACTACGCCCGCCAGATCACCGATGCCCTTGAGGCGGCGCACGAAAAGGGCATCATACACCGCGACCTCAAACCGGCCAACATCAAGATCACGCCGGCGGGGCAGGTGAAGGTGCTCGACTTCGGGTTAGCCAAAGCGGTGGAGCAATCCGCGCCGTCCGGCAATCCGGACCTCTCGCCTACCATGACGGCCGCCGCCACGCGCCTCGGCGTCATCATGGGCACCGCTGCTTATATGGCCCCTGAGCAGGCCCGCGGCCAGCATGTGGATAAGCGCATCGACATCTGGAGCTTCGGCGTCGTGCTTTTCGAGATGCTCACCGGCAAGCGCCTGTTCACCGGCGAGACGATCAGCGACACGCTTGCCGCGGTGCTCAAGAGCGATATCGACCTCAGCCAGTCGCCGCAAAGCGTTCGCAAACTCCTGGACCGCTGCCTCCAGCGTGACCGCAAGTTGCGCCTGCGCGACATCTCCGATGCCTGGGCCCACATCGAAGATGCCCCCGCGGCCGCAATCACGGCAGCGCCCGCCCGCCGCATCCTGCCCTGGGCCATCACTGCCATGGTGACGCTGGCTGCGGCTGGCCTCTGGCAAACCACGCGCCCCGTGGAGCGTCCACTCATTCAAATCGAAGCCGATCTCGGCCCGGGCGTCTCGCTCGCCACACTCAATTTCAACCCGGTCATTCTCTCGCCGGACGGCATGCGTATCGCCTTCACATCGGCTGGCGCGGTTGGCGGCAGCCACCTCTACACACGGCGTCTCAACCAGCCCAAAGCCGTGCTCCTCGCCGGTACTGAGGGCGTAGCTTCTCCCTTCTTCTCGCCCGATGGCCAGTGGATCGCTTTCTTCGCCGATGGCAAGCTCAAGAAGGTTCAGGTGGAAGGCGGCGCAGCCATGACGCTTTGTGAAGCCGGCGGCGTTCTGGGCGGCGATTGGGGTGAGGACGGCAACATCATCGCCGCGCTGGGCACGCGGTCTGTCCTGTCCCTGATCCCGTCCGCCGGAGGCGCGCCAAAACCAGTCACCACTTTCACTAAAGGAGAGGTCACCCACCGCTGGCCTCAAATCCTACCCGGCGGCAAAGCGGTCCTGTTCATCTCCCATACCACCGGGGGCAACTACGATGAGGCGGCCATCGAGGTGCTCTCGGTCCCGGATGGGCGCAGGAAGAAACTGCACCAGGGCGCCTCCTGGAGCCGCTATGTCTCAAGCGGCCACCTCCTCTACCTGTTCAAGGGCACGCTGTTCGCAATGCCCTTTCACCTTGGGCGCCTCGAAACAACCGGCCCAGCCTTCCCGGTGCTCGAAGGTGTGGCCAGTCGCGGCATCTCCGGCGTCGCTCTGTTCGATGTTTCACCCGCCGGCACGGCGGTCTATCAAAGCGGGGGGGCGGAAGGAAATCTCGTCTCCATTCAGTGGATGGATCAGTCCGGCAAGACCGAACCGCTCCTGGCAAAGCAAGGCGACTACATAATGCCGCGGTTTTCGCCGGACGGCAAGCGGTTGGCTCTCGTCTCGGCGCAGGGCGGCGATCGGGGTATCTGGACCTATGACTGGTCACGGGACGCGATGAACCGTTTAACATTCGACCCGGGCAGTGAAGTCTACCCGGTCTGGACCCCGGACGAGAAGTATATTTTCTATCGAAACGCAGGGAGCACCATAAGCTGGGTCCCTTCCGATGGCGCAAGCAAACCCGTGGAACTCTTCACCGGTTACAAGGAAATCCAAACTCCCCACTCCATTACGACAGATGGAAAACGCCTGGCCTTTATTCAAGCCGACGATATCTGGACCGTTCCCTTGGAAGGCGGCTCCGGGCCTCCGCGCGCGGGGAAACCCGAAGTCTTTGTGAAAACGACGTTTCTGGAATCCTGGCCGGCCTTTTCCCCCGATGGCAAGTGGATTGCGTACTCGTCATTTGAAAGCGGCACGTATGAAGTTTTCGTGCGCGCCTTTCCGGACTCTGGAGGCAAATGGTTGATCTCGAACAACGGCGGCACAACGCCTGTCTGGTCGCGCACAGGGAACGAGCTGTACTATCGAACGATGGACTACCGCATCACGGCGGCCCCTTATTCGGTGAACGGCGGCTCGTTCGTGCCCGGCAAGCCGCGGCTGTGGTCCGAGAAGCGCTTCCCTGCGGGCCTCCAGTTTGGCAGCTATGATTTGCACCCCGACGGCAAGCGTTTCGCCGTACTGATGGGGCCGGAGGTGGAAGAGAAGCCGCGATCCCAGGTCACCTTCCTGTTCAACTTCCTGGACGAACTGAAGCGGCGGGTTCCGCCTGGAGGCGGGAAGTAATGATCGGCACAACCCTCGCCCACTACCGCATCACCGCCAAGCTCGGCGAGGGAGGCATGGGCGAGGTCTACCGCGCCACGGACTTGAAGCTCAACCGCGAAGTTGCCATCAAGGTGCTGCCCGAATCTTTTGCCCAGGACCCGGACCGCATGGCGCGCTTCCAGCGCGAAGCGCATGTG
>JAENWC010000455.1 GCA_016650235.1 Terriglobia bacterium | reverse complement strand
CTGGGTGGCACGCTGCAAACCGGACGCACGCTCGACTACTTGCAGGCGGGCGACGACAACCGGAAGATGTCCAGTCTGTACCTCTCAATCATGGATCGGATGGGTGTGAAGCTCGAGCGCTTCGGTGACGCCGAGACGCGCCTGGAACGGCTGTAGGACACTACACTGGTAGCATGGCGCTCAAGACAGCCTTGCTGATGGATGCGGTCTACAAGGACCACTTTGCGGGCAATCGTCATCCCGAGCAGCCCGCCCGCTACGATGCCGTGGCGGACGCCCTGAATGCGGCGGGCCTAACCAAGGCGGCGCTGCCTGTGCCCAGCCGCATCGCAACCGAGACTGAGCTCAACTACTGCCATTCCAAAAGCTACATCGACCTGGTCCGTCATGACGTGGGCGCTGGCTACCAAACGCTCAGCACAGGCGACACCAACATCAATGAACGTTCCCTGGACGTGGCGCAGCGGGCTGCTGGAGGCGTTCTCAACGTGGTGGATGCGGTGATGCAAGGCAAGGCGCGCAACGGTTTCTGCCTGGTGCGGCCGCCGGGCCACCATGCCAATCCGGTCCGCGGCATGGGGTTCTGCCTGTTCAACAACGTTGCCATGGGAGCGCGGCATGCGCAGCGCAAACATAGCGCAATGCGCGTGCTGATCGCGGATTGGGACGTCCACCACGGCAACGGTACGCAGGACATTTTCTACGCGGACGGGAGCGTGTTTTTCTTCAGTACTCACCAAGCCCCCTGGTATCCGGGCACGGGGGACGCCTCAGAGACCGGCCAAGGAGCGGGCAAAGGCGCCACGTTGAACTGCCCGTTTCCGGCCGGCGCGGGCCGCGAAGAGATTCTCGGAGCATTTCGATCCAAACTGCTGCCCGCCGCGGGCGCCTTCCGTCCCGACCTGGTGATGATCTCGGCCGGCTTTGATTCCCGCGCCGGCGATCCGCTCGGTAAGTTCACGCTCTCCGATGCCGACTTTGCCGAACTCACCACCTTGATGATGGAGATCGCCGACAAGCATTCCGGCGGCAGGCTGATTTCAGTTTTGGAAGGCGGCTACAACCTGACTGGTCTGGCCTCGGCGGCGGCCAGCCACGTCCGGACCCTGGTAGGATAGGCCTCCGGCCTGTCCCGCTGGTGTAGTGTCCTGGAAATAACTGGACAATCACACACCGGCGTTGCTCTGAAAACAATTCCCTTTGTGGGGCCTCCAACACATTTTTCTTCACCTCAAGTGGGCCGCCACGCGGCCCATGCTGGTTCCTCGGCGGCCAATCAGCCTCTGGAGAAATGCCGGGCAAGACAACTGAAAATGATGGCTGCCGATGAACGCGGATTGGATCGAAAAAACTAGCTATTAGCTAGCCCGAAAACTTATAGCCGATGCCGCGCACGGTGAGTAGATACCGCGGCAGTTTCGGATTATCTTCCAACTTTTGCCGCAGCCAGGCCATGTGCACATCCACCGTGCGTGTATTCAGCAGCGCCTCGTAGCCCCAGACATCAGTCAACAGTTTCTCTCGTGAAAGCGTCTCGCCGTCATGCTCGATCAGGTATCGCAACAACTGGAACTCACGCGCCGATAGCGATAGGATTGCGCCTTTCTTCCAGACCTCGGCTCCGCGGAAATCCACTTTCACGTTTCCGAACTCATAGGAACCGGCTGTGGGATCGGGCTTGGCGAGTGAGCGGCGCAAAAGCGCCTCCACGCGCGCCAGCAGTTCCATCATGTCGAATGGCTTGGTGACGTAGTCGTCGGCGCCCAGCTTCAGCCCCACCACTTTGTCCACGGTCTGATCGCGCGCGGTGAGCATCAACACCGGCGTCATGATGCCTTTCTGGCGTAGATCGCGGCAAACGTCAAAGCCGCTCTTACGGGGCAGCATGAGATCCAGGAGGATCATGTCGTAGTTTTCCGCCAGAGCCTGCGCGAAACCAGACTCACCGTCGCCGCGGTGATCCACTGCATAGCCTTCCGCCTGCAGGCGGTCCGAAAGTGTCATCACCAGTCCCGGTTCATCTTCAATCAATAATATTTTCTGAGGCATTTTCATTTTGTGCGCTTTTGTGCCCTATTCACTCTCGAACGCCGCCGGAATCCGTATCGAGAAGCAGGCGCCCTGGCCCGATTCGCTGCCCACTGCCACCGAGCCGCTATGCGCTTCCACAATCCTTTTCACCAGGCTCAAGCCCATCCCAGCTCCCTGTATCTGCTCCGAAATCGCCTTTTGTCCGCGATAAAAAGGCTCGAAGACATGTGGCAAATCGCCGGCCTCGATTCCCTGCCCTCGGTCCCGCACGCGGATCTCCACCTGATCGCCGCCGGACTGTTTCACCAAAAGTACTTGAACGCCAATCCAACCGCCGTCCTTGGCATACTTGGCGGCATTGCCAATCAGGTTGCTGAGGCAATGCGTGAGAGCCGTCGGATCCGCCATGACCGGGGGCAAACCGGGTTCAATGTCCTGCTCCAGCCGGCAGCCGGAGTGCTGGACAACCGGTTCGCACGCCTGGATGGCGCGGTCCACTACTTCCATCACATCCACAGGCTGCACGTCATAGCGGGCCCTGCCGGACTGTATGCCGGCGAAGCGCAGGATCTGCTCCACCATGTCCGCCAAACGCCGGCCTTCGTCTCGTATCACGGATCCATAGCGCCGCGCCTGTTGCTCACTCACAACCAGCCCATCCGCAAGGTTCTCGCCGGCCGAACAGATCACCGTGAGAGGCGTTCGCAATTCATGCGAGACTCCAGCCACAAACTCCATCTGGAGCCGCGCCAGCCGCTGCGACCGCCGGGTGGTGAGCAACAAGAGCCCGATGCTGGCCGCCATCAATAACAGAATCCCGCCACTGACGGCGAAGTTTCGACGCCGTGCCACCGAGACGGCCTGATCCAAGGACCCGGAACGATGCTTCACGCGAAGCTCCCAACGGCCGGCTTCCTCGGGCCCTGCGCCGGGCGGTCCTTTCGCTTCGCGGTCTCCGCCTCGGCCCCTCCGTACCGGACCGCCGAATTGGGCCGGACCGCCAAATTGGGCCGGACCGCCAAATTGCGGCCCACCTGCGAATCTCCCTCCGAAGTCCGGTCCAGTACGGTACAAGCCCGTCACCGCATCGGCATCGTGTATGGCTTCTTTCGCATCGGTCCGGAAAATCACCGCCCCAGCCACTACACGGCTTACAATCTCCACCTGATAGTCGCCTCGGAAATGCCGCCTCACCAGTTGCGGCAGAAACTTACTGGTGACGTAGTCGCTATCCAGCTCAGCCATCACCCAGCCCTCGATCCTCCTCATAAAATCAGGACCGCGTCCAGGACCCGGGCCGCGCCCCAAGCCCCCCACCGGCGGCGGTCCGATCCGCGGCACCACCAACACAGACCAATCGCGCATCAAGCTCGCCATTTCAGGTCCTTCACCGGCGCCGGGCCGGAACCCGGTCCTGGCGCGCGTGTACAGTTCCTGATGTACGGCGGCCAAATGAGGCGGCATGGCGGACTGCTCAAAATATCCGCTTGTGGGATTCAGCCGCTGTACTGTCCCGGAGGAGTCGCCGCCGCCGGTCATGTAGAAATCGCGCACTAATCCGCGGTGGGTGGTCGACTCGCTCCATTCATAAATGTTCTCGGCCAACCGAAATCCATCCAACTGCGCGCCGGGACGTCCGCTTTGCATGGCGCGCATGATGCGGCCCAGTTCCTGATTGAAGTCCTGGGCAAACCGCAAAGAAGCGGACCGCAATCCGTTGCTCATTCGCTCACGCTCAGCCTCGCTCACTTGCCCGATCCAGCGGTACTGCAAGACGGCCAAAACAGGCAGCAGCGCCAGCAGAGCCACCACCAGGGCAATGGTGATGCCTTGCCGCTCCCACGGGATTCGAAACCAACTCTTCCTGAAGAACATCGGTAAGTGGACCCAGGCTCAGAGTAACACAGCGTCTCCGCGAGACCTCGCATTGTTAAGAAGGTAAAGTGTGTTTTTTCAAAACCTTAACCAACATCTCTCCTGGAGCGGGTTTGAACAAGTAGCCGGGCAAGTTGCCAGGCTTGAAACCAGAAAAACAAGGAGACCCACCATGAAACTACACCACCTGATGATTGTTGCCGGTATCGCCACCTGCTTTGCCCAAGGCCCGGGCATGCCGCCGCCCGGAGGCGTTGGCCCCCGGACCCCGAACTTCGATTCGCTCAAGACTTACCTCAGCTTGAGCGATACACAGGTGGAGGGGCTGCGCCAGATTCAAACCCAGCAGCAATCCACCATGCAATCTCTCCGGCAGGAGATGGCAACCAAGCAGAAAGCCCTGCAAGACCAGCTCAAGGCAGGCAGCACCGATGCCGCCGCCGTCGGCCGCCTTGTACTGGACCTGGAAGCGCTGCGCAAGAAGGCCCAGGATGCCGGTAAGGGGCTTACCACGCAGGCCACAAATATTCTCACGCCGGATCAGAAGACCAAGCTGACAGCGTTGGACGAGGCCGCCAACCTGCGGGACGAGATTCGTCAGGCCACAGCGCTGCACCTGCTGGTCCCCGCGGAAATCCCGGGCGGGCCGGGCTTTATGGGCCGCGGCATGGGTGGCGCCCCTGAGGGGCGACCCGGCCAGGGGCCGATGATGTTCGGGCGCCGTCCCGGTGCCCGGTAACCAGGTTTGCAGTTAGACCGGCAAATGCGCGCCACTTCCAGGTTGACCCATCTGCGGTGGCGCGCATTTCTTATGTTCTATCGAGCGGCGCTGGAGAGATTCTAACCTACCCTTGCTTGCGGTATATTTGTGTCATGCGATTCACCCAAAGACGCCTGATTGCCATGCTTCTCGCCTATGGCCTGTCCGTGCTGGCGGCCGTGGCGAAACCGAATTTTTCCGGAGACTGGAAGATGGACCCCGCCAAGAGCGACTTCGGCCCCATGCCCACGCCGGACCTGCTCACTTACAAGATCAAGCACGAGGAGCCGACTGTGGAAATGGCGTCCCAGCAAAAGGGCGCGCAAGGCGAATACGAGGCCAACTCCAAGTACACAACCGATGGGAAGGAATGCGTAAACACGATCCGGAACACGGAGATCAAGAGCACCGTCACATGGGATGGCGACTCGATAAAAATGGTGAGCAAACTTATCTTCCAGGGCGCTGACCTCACGCTGGATGATAAGTGGACCCTTTCCGAAGACGGAAAGACCATCACGGTGGATCGCCAGATCTCCAGCCCTCAGGGTGATCTCACTATGAAGACCGTTCTCGTCAAACAATAGGAAAGATCATAATGAACCGCAGACTGCTTCCCGCTATCCTAATCGTTGCCGCGATCGCATTGCCGGCAACGGCCGCTCCGAATTTTTCCGGCAAGTGGAAGTTGGACTCCGCCAAGAGCAACTTCGGCCCCATGCCGGCGCCCAGCGTCTTCAACCGCACCGTGACCCATGAGGATCCCTCGATGGAGGTTTCCACCACACAGTCCGGACGCCAGGGCGAGGCGACCACTCACATGAAGTACACCACCGACGGCAAGGAATCGGTCAACACGCTTCGTGGCGCGGAAGTGAAGAGCATCGTCAAGTGGGATGGCGCCACTCTGGTGATCTCCTACAAGCGCGAAACGCCGCAAGGCGAGATCGCCGTTGAGGAGCGCTGGACCCTGTCCGAGGATGGCAAGACGACCACCATCAACTCGAAAATTTCCGGTGGTTTCGGAGATCTGGAACTGAAGCACGTCCTGGACAAACAGTAGCTGCGTGCCCGCTCACCGCTTGGTTCTACTCCGTCACGGGCAAAGTGTGTGGAATCTCGAACAGCGCTTCGCCGGAAGTTCCAACGTCGAATTGACCGAACTCGGATTGGAACAGGCCCGATCGGCGGGGCGGCTTCTGGTCGACCGCAATTTCGGTTTCGACCTCGTCTATACTTCCCAACTCAAACGCGCGCAGCACACCGCCGCCGCGGCCCTATCGCAAATGCAGTCCGGCGAAATCGAGTTGCATGCCACTTGGCGGCTGAACGAGCGTAACTTCGGGGAACTCGAAGGAATGTTGTATACCGACGCGGCACTGCAATACGGTGAGGAGTGGGGGCAGCCCTGGCTGTGGGGAAAGAAACCGCCGGGTGGGGAAAGTATGGAAGAGGTGGAGGAGCGTGTGCGGCCCTTTCTGGATGAGCAACTCTTCCCGGATCTCCGTGCCGGCCGCCGGCCATTGGTGGTTGCGCATGGCAATACGATTCGTGTCCTGGATGAGTTGCTGCGTGCAGGCGTGGGCGCGAGGTTGGAGACAATCCCCACGGCAAATCCTTTACTCTACCGCCTGGAGGAATATACGCTGAGCGTCCACACGCGTGAGTTTATGGCTTAAGCAGTGGAACAAATCGGTAATCATGGCGCAGTGCAATGCGGAACTCGGTCCTCCGGATCAGCTTCCGCCATACCGTGGACGGGTCCGCGGAGAAGACGGTATCCGCATCGGCGCGAAAGATGTGCCATGCGCCAATGTCCACTTCCCGCTCCAATTGCCCGGCTCCCCATCCTGAATAGCCTACGAAAATGCGAAACGTGTTGGCATTGGCGCCGGCCTTCAAAGCCTCCACCATGGGCCGCTCCGAGGAGATGAGAAATACCCCCGGCATCACTTCAACTGTCTTCGGCGGCTTGGCGGTCGAGCGGAACAAAGCCCACACCCCTTGCGGAGTCACAGGTCCGCCCTCATAGGCTGGATCTTTCATGCCACGAGCCTCCGGTAGCTCCTCAAGCAGTTCTTCCAGCCGCAGTTTCACCGGACGGTTGATGATGAGCCCCATGGCTCCAGACCGATCGTAGTGAATCAGAAGCACTACTGAGTCCCTGAAATTAGGGTCGCGTAGTTCGCGGCTGGCCACTAGTAAAACGCCGGGCGCGAGCTCTTTTGCGCCTGGCGGCTCTTGAGCGATGGCGGTTTGCCCAGGCACTCCTCCCAACAGGAACACGGCGGTGAGCAACATGGCGGTCGTGCGCATGGCTGCTATGTATGATACCGCTTCAGTTGTGCCTGGAAACCGGCGGTTTGGCGAGGCCGCTGGAGTTTTGGAATTACTGGATCGGACCGTGGTGTCACCACGAGTGGGATCGGACCACTTACCTCGCGTGCTTCAAGATGATTATGGAGCGTATAGGTCCGCCGAACCGGCAACATCGATTCGGACTGACGCTCCTGCACGAGATCGTGACGATGGGCGATCACGTCACGAATCAGGAGCGAGTGGCATTCGCGGTAGCGGCGCTCGACGCGGGCGCTCCCATGGACCTGCGGGATGACCTGCTGAAGAGCACGCCACTGGGATGGGCCTGCCGCTGGGGTCGTGAGGAGTTGGTGCATCTGTTCCTGGATCGGGGCGCTGATTCGCTAGAGCTAGAGGCGGATGCGGAGCCCTGGGCGACACCGCTCGCTGGGGCGGAGAAGAAAGGGCATGACGGCATCGTCGCGATGCTGCGGGAGCACCGGCAATGCTGAGCGATAGAACCATTACCCGCGAGTAGTCGCCTTGTGTTCCTCTATCGGCTCCAGGAATACGTCGGCGAACTTCTGAAACCGTGCACTATGCAACGGTGGCAAGTCCATTCTTTTCGACCAGCGATAGCAGCTTGAGCGAGGCCCCGGAAGGCCGCTTTTCGCCGCGCTCCCACTTGCTGATCAGACTGCTCGTCACGTTCAGGTAGTTGGCGAAAACGGTTTGGCTGACGTGTTCTCTCTCCCGGATCGCCTTGATCTCTTCAGGCTTCAATGGCCGGATCGGCGTAAGGCAGGCCTCATCGAAGCGCCGCATCGTCTGTTTGTCGATGGCCCCAATATCGTGCAACGCCTCCATGGTTTCATGGATGGCCGCCGTCGCATCACTTCGATACTTTTTGCTCATTCGGTTTTCACCTCCGCAAAATCGCCTCTCTCCAACAGCTCCGTGAGCTGCTTCTCCGTCAACGTCAGGACATGCTTCGCGGCTTCCTTGAACTGTTCCTCCTCATCTGCATCAATATTCGCCCGCTGGCTTTTGGCAAACCCGTACACGAAGAATGCCTTGGCTCCGCGCCGGAAAAGGATGACAGTCCGGTAACCTTTCGATTTTCCCTGCCCCGGTCTGGCGATCCGCTGTTTGATGACCTCACCGCCAAGATCGGCGTCGATCTGGCCCTTTTCGGCCCGCTTCACAGCCTCACGCAAGACCGCATCCGCAATCCCTTCTCTCCTGGCGAAGCGTTGGAACCACCTGGATTGGAAGATTCGCACAGCGTGCCTGATTCCATTTTATAGCACTTGGTGCCATAGTTCAAGAACCTTCCGCATCTGAGCAAGCTTACAGTTGACCACCGGAAAAACACCGGGCACAATGTCCTTCGCGCATGGCTGCTATGTCTGATACCGCTTCAGTTTTGCCTGGAAACCGGGCCGCTCCAGCACGGCTCGATTCACCAGCCCGGCCGGTGCCTCTCCGCGCGAGACCGCCATCACGTTGTCACAGGCTTCGTAGCCATTGTCGCGCATGATGTCATTGGTCCAGGCCATGGCATGGGGAGCCACAATGACGTTGTCCAGCGCAAACAGCGGGTCGTCTTTCGGCGGCGGCTCCACCGGAAAGACATCAATGCCGGCCCCGGCAATCCAGTTCTCGCGCAAGGCCCGCACCAGTGCCGCGTGCTCGACGATAGGCCCTCGCGCTGTGTTGATGAAAAATGCCGATGGCTTCATCAGGCGGAAGTGGCGCTCCTGCACCAGTCCTTCTGTCGCCTGGTTGAGAAGCGTGTTGACCGTGACGAAGTCGCTCTCGCGGAAAACCGTTTCCATGTCGACGATCTCCACCCCCATCTCCCGCACCTGCTCCTGCTTCACAAAAGGATCGCAAGCGAGCAGCCGCGAGAATCCAAGATGCCGGCACACCGAAAACATCTCCCGTGCGATATTGCCGCAGCCCACCGAGCCCAGCACCGTTCCCTTGACGCTAAGCCCAAGCTTGGGTAAATCACCGCGCCAACCGCCCGCCCGTACCAGCTTGTCCTGCATGGGCAGGTTCTTGGCCAGCGCAAACAGGAAGGTGAGAATCGCCTCTGTCACCGGACGCTTCACGCCATTGGGGGTAATGGCAAGAGCGACGTCTCCTTTGGTCAGCGCGTCGACGTCGATGCGGTCATACCCGACTCCCCAACGCGCCACAATCGCCAGCCGGTCCACGCCGCGCAGGCTTTGCTCATCCACCTTGGTGGCCAAGGCGAAGATGGCGTCAAACTGGTTCAATTGCTCCGGCCGCGCCACCTTATCCGGCGTGTCCAGCACCGCGCATTCAAAACCCGCGACCCCGTGGAACCGGGCCTGGACCACCGCCTCCAATTGTTCCCGCGCCTCTTCATAAAAGTCGGAAGAGATTCCGATCCGAAATAGTGGTCTCATAATCCGCATTGGGCCGTCCCGGCCCTCGAT
>JAENWC010000454.1 GCA_016650235.1 Terriglobia bacterium | reverse complement strand
GCGGTTCCGCGTGTTGTGGATAGGCAAGCGAGGCCGTAATCACCAGGACTCCTAACAAGCAGCCCGCTAAACGGAGCCCGTTCCCACGCGGAGACCGGCTGTTGCCCGGGTATATCGAGGGCTGGAACGGACATTTACGGGCCAGCAGGAAGTTCTTCAATTGGACCTCCCGGCCAGCGCGGCCCGGGTGATCTGCTCGGCGAGGGCTTCGCTTTCAACTCCGAGAGCAGCCTTGGCCGTCTCTTTTTCGCCAGCAAGGCTTTGTTTAGCTTGATGAACCAGGGCATCGGCTTGCTGGCGCATGGAAGCCACGGCAGCCGACTGTTCGTTGCGCCATGTGTTGCGGCGCTCCTCTTGTTCCTTGTAGAGCGTGGCGCGCGCCGAGCGGATGGCCGCTTCGTATTCGAGGGCCTTCCGCTCCGCTCTACGAATGCTCTCGTCGGCCAGCTTCTTCAAGCCAGCAGTGGCCGCCTTGCGCTCGGCGAGCGCCTTCTCGAGCGGCTTGAAGAACATGCCCTTCAGGTAATAATGCAAGAAGAGCAGGATAAAAAACGTAGGCAGAGCGCGCAACATCAACGCGCCGAGCGAAGATATAACCGATTCCATTTTTTTTCGAAACGGGAAAACTGCTTGGGGCGGTCCGAAGGGACCCCGAAGAGGTTAAAGTAACATAGTCATTCCTGTCAGGTCAAATTTGGTGTTGCGAGACAGTAATTGGGTTCAGGGACACTAAAACGGTTGCACAGAACGCGTGCGTCGGATAGAGTGGATCGTATTATGGCTTTCTGTTCCAAATGTGGTGCTCAGATGACCGGATCCTTTTGCGGTGCTTGCGGTGCGTCGGCCGGGGCTGCGGCAGCGCCGGAGCCCGCGCCTGAACTGACCAGTACGGGCGCCGGCACGGGCACCGGAGCGACGGGTTCGGGCAGCCAGCCTCTCACCAACAACGCAGCGGCGGCGCTTTGCTACTTGTTGGGGATCATCACCGGGGTTATCTTCCTCGCCTGGGCCCCCTACAACCAGGACAAGAACATTCGTTTCCACGCTTTTCAGGCGATTTTTCTCACCATTGCATGGGTGGTTTTCCAGTTTTTGCTGGCCGCGGTGATACCGTGGTCGATGATGTACGCGATGAGCCGGATCATGCAACTGGCAGGCATGCTGCTCTGGCTCTTTTTGATGTGGAAGACGTATAACAATGAACGCGTGGTGTTGCCTGTGATCGGCGACCTGGCTGCAAAACAAGCGTAGCCGAAACGGCATGGATCGCGTCTCAGTTACTTGAAGCACACACCTTTCCTTCCGAGGAACCCGCGCAAAACGGAGTTGCCCGCCGCGAACCTATGTCGTGTGTTCCGCATTTCTCAGAAGTTGGCGACCCGATGTGGCGCACGCACTCCTGCGTGCCGTGTCGAGACTCTTCTCGACACCTCAGCGGGAGCAAACACTACGTCGTCACCAGGCGTCGCCAAGAGTGGCGACGCGGCACGCAGGAGTGCGTGCGCCACGTCACCGCGCCAGTTAGCGGCGCGGCGAGCGCCCTTTGCGCTTTTGAGGAACCCGCGCAAAACGGAGCCTCGGCGTGGCTGGGGGCAAGTGTTCCTCCCCATCTTGATGGCCGGCGCCGGGTCCTTTGCGCTTTTTCTTGCCACCGCGCTCGTTGCCGTCCAGGCGGGCATGGCGCAAGCGCCGCGCATTGGCGTTGTGGATTTCTACGGAGTCCGCAAGGTGAGCCAAGAGCGGCTCCGCAAAGCAATTGTGGTGAAAGAAGGGGATCCGCTGCCGCGCTCGAAGGGCGACGTGGAGGAGATCCTGGAGAAGGTGCCGGGCGTGGTGCGCGCCAATCTGGAAGCAGCCTGTTGTGAAGACGGGAAAGCCATTCTCTATGTAGGCATTGAGGAAAAGGGCGCACCGCATTTCGACTATCTTCCACCACCCTCCGGCCTGCTCAAGCTGCCGCAGGAGATCCATGACGAGTACACACAGTTTCTTGCGGCGTTGGGGCTGGCCGTGCGGGCTGGAGAAATCGAGGAGGACCTCAGCGAAGGCCATTCGTTGATGCGGAACACCGGTTGCCGCAAGCATCAGGAACGTTTTGTTTCGCTGGCCGAAACGCATTTGGACAAGATCAGCGCGGTGGTGCGCGAATCCGTGGACGAAGAGCATCGGGCGATTGCAGCCTATGTGATCGGGTATGCGCCGAAGAAGCCGGAGGTGATGGAGAAAGTGATCGGCCACCTGCAGCACGCATTGCGCGACTCCGATGACACGGTTCGCAACAACGCGATGCGGTCATTGGGAGCTTTCGCTGTGTTGTCGGCGAGGAAACCGGAAATAGGTTTGCGCATTGCTCCCACCTGGTTCATCGAGATGCTGGATTCGCTCATCTGGTCGGATCGGACCACGGCTGCGAGTGTACTCGTGACGCTGTCCGAGAACCGGGATAAGGATCTCCTGCAGCGGCTGAAGGAGCGCGCCATTGAGCCGCTACGCGAGATGTCGCGATGGAAACACCTGCCGCATGCTCTGCCATCGTTCATCCTTTTGGGGAGAATCGCCGGGATGGAGGAGGAAGCGATTCGCCAGGCTTGGGCTCAGCCGGAGCGGATCACGGTATTGGATAAGGCGCTGAAGGCGGCCTCGAGCGGTAAGTGAGTGAATAGCAACCATGTGCGGCGCGGATCGAATATACTGCCTACTTGATGTTTAAGCGGCAATTCGGATTCCTGTTGGCGCTGGGCGCTTGGGGGCAGGCGCCGCCGGAGTTCTTTGAGGCGCGAGTGCGGCCAGTTCTGGCGATGAAGTGCCAGGGGTGTCACAACGCGCGGATGGCGACGGCGGGGCTGGATTTGTCGACCGGGGCGGGGTTCCGGAAGGGCGCGGACACGGGGCCAGTAGTAGCCTCCGGCGACGTTGGCAAGAGCCGGCTGCTGCAGGTAATCAGCTACGAGGAGCGGATAAAGATGCCGCCGGCGGGGAAGTTGCCGGAGAGCGATATTTCAGTGCTGCGAGAGTGGGTGGAGAGGGGCGCGCCTTGGCCTGATTCTTCTTCCGCGGTCGCTCCGGGTACGGCGATGGGGAACGTGAAAGCGAGTGCGGGGCATTGGGCGTTTCAGCCGCTGCGGAAGGAGGCTCCGCCGCGCGTGGCGCATGAGAGTTGGGTGCGGTCGCCGATTGACCGTTTCATTTTGTCGAAGCAGGAGGCGCGGCAGCTCCGGCCGGCGGGGGCGGCGGACCGGTTGACGCTGTTGCGGCGGGCGGCGTTTGACTTGACCGGGTTGCCGCCTACTTCGGAAGACATCCGGATGTTTATGCGGGATCTGTCGCCCGAGGCGTTTGCATCGGCGGTGGATCGTTTTCTGGCGTCGCCGCGGTATGGCGAAAAGTGGGGGCGGCACTGGCTGGACGTGGCGCGGTATGCCGATTCGACGGGCGCCGATGAGGACTACAGGTATCCGCATGCGTGGCGGTATCGGGATTATGTGATCGATGCGTTCAATCGGGATGTACCGTATACGCAGTTTGTGCGGGAACAAATTGCGGGGGATTTGTTGCCGCCGCCGGCAGGGGAGGAAGTGAATACCACGGGCATTATTGCGACTGGCTTTCTGGCGCTGGGTCCCAAATTGGTGGCGGAGCAGGACAAGGTGAAAATGTTCTACGACATCGTGGACGAGCAGATTGATGTTGTGGGCAAGGCGTTTCTGGGGTTGACCATTTCCTGCGCGCGGTGCCATGATCACAAGTTCGATCCGATCACGATCAAGGACTACTATTCGCTGGCTTCGATCTTTGCGAGTACGCGGCAGTTGGAGCAGATTGAGGGAACGGTGTCGAAGCTGTTTTACGCTCCGCTGGCGGGGAAGGTAGTGGCCGAGCGGTACGCCTCGCATCAGAAGAGTCTGGCGAATAAGCAGAAGGAGATTGACGCCATTGTGGCAACACAGGCGCGGCGGTACCGGGATCAGTTGGCGCCGCGGATTGCGGCGTACATGGCGGCGGCGCGGCGTGTTTATGCGGATGGAGTTTCTCCGGCGGCCGCGGCGCAGGGGCTGGACGAGGAGGTGCTGGAGCGTTGGGTTAACTATTTGAAGCCGACACGGGAGAGGCGGCCGCATTTGGAGGCGTGGTATCGAATGACTTCGGTTGACGCAGCGGCGGCGGAATATCAGGCGAATTATTTTGCCGAGATTGCGCGGCGGGAGAAGGCGCAGGTGGAGTTCAAGATTGCCTCGGAAGCGGCGCGGGCCAAGGGTGAGCCGGCGCCGGCGGAGCCAAAATTTCCGGCGGGCGCGAACCGGTTCTTTACGGAGATTGTGGCGGCGAAGGGGGCGTTGGGACTGCCGGAGAAAGAGCCGGAGAAATTGTATACGGAAGAGGCGCGGGTGAACATTGCGGCGCTGCGGCGGGAGTTGAAAGAAATCAAAGATTCGGCGCCGCCGGAGCCGCCGTTTGCGTGCGCAGTGGCCGAGGATAAGCCGGTTGACCAGCACGTGTTCTTACGGGGCAATCCGGAGGCGCATGGCGAGGGGGTTCCGAAGCGATTTCCGGTGGTTCTCGCCGGGGAACAACAGGCGCCGGTGCTTACTGGGAGCGGGCGCCGGGAGCTAGCTTCGTGGTTAGCGGATCCGGCAAATCCGCTGCCGGCGCGGGTGATTGTGAATCGAATTTGGCAGGGGCATTTCGGGCAGGGGCTGGTCCGGACGGCGAACAATTTTGGCGTTGCGGGGGAGCGGCCGGCGCATCCGGAACTGCTGGATTGGCTGGCGGCGGAGTTTGTGGCGCAGGGTTCGTCTTTCAAGAAAATGCACAGGATGATCATGCTTTCGAGCACGTATCAGATGGGCGGGGAGGCGACGGAGGCGCATCGGGAGAAGGACCCGGATAACCGTCTGCTGACTCGATTTGCCATGCGGCGGAAGACGGTGGAGGAGATTCGCGATTCGTTGCTTCTGATGGACGGGAGCCTGGATTTCACGATGGGCGGCGCGCTGGCGACGGGAACGGGGACGGATAACGAATTCAGCGACAGCCGCAAGAGCATGCACCCGGACGATTCGAAGCGCAGGACGGTTTATTTGCCGTTGCGGCGGTCCAATCTGTCAACGCTTTTCACGCTATTTGACTTTGGCGATGCGACAACGAGCACGGAGATTCGAGAGCAGACCAACGTGGCGCCGCAGGCGCTGTACATGATGAACAGTAAGTTTGTTGCGGAGCGCGCGCGGGCTCTGGCGCAGCGGTTATTGCGGACGGAAACGGACGAGGCGGCGCGGGTGAAGCAGGCGTGGGCGACGGTGCTGGGCCGGGAGCCGGAAGCGCGGGAGACTTCCTCGAGCTTGTCCTATTTGGCGGAGTTTCCGAAACTACCGGAGAATGACGAGGGGCGTTTGACGGCGTGGGCGAGCCTGTGCCGGACATTGATCGCGTCGAACGATTTTATTTACATTCAATGAAGAATCAAGAACTGCTTTCGCGACGTTATCTGCTTCGACGCTCGGCGTGTGGTTTTGGTTTGGCAGGGTTATCGTCTCTGCTGGCGGAGGCGGCCGATCCTCTGGCGCCGAAGCAGCCGCATTTTGCGGCGAAGGCGAAGCGGGTGATCTTCCTGTTCATGCATGGCGGGCCATCGCATGTGGACACGTTTGATCCGAAGCCGCGGCTGACTCGTGACCATGGCAAGGCGTTGCCGTTTAAGCGGCCGCTGACGTTTGCGGAGAACAATGTTGGCAGCCTGCTGCAATCGCCGTGGGAGTTCCGGCGGCATGGGCAGAGCGGGTTGGAGATTAGCGAGCTGTTTCCGCATGTGGCCAGGCATGCCGATGATTTGTGCGTGATTCGTTCGATGGTCGGGGACAGCGTGGCGCATGGCGGGGCGACGCTGCAGTTGCACACGGGCTCGAATACATTCACGCGTCCGAGCATGGGGTCGTGGGTGATTTATGGGCTGGGGACGGAGAACCGGAATCTGCCGGCTTACATTACGCTGAAGCCTGGCCTTTCACATGGCGGGGCGAAGAAGTGGAGTTCGGGGTTTCTGCCGGCGTCGTATCAGGGGACGGCGGTGGGGCTGGGAGGCATGGCGATTGAGAATATCAACGAGCCGATTGAGCATTTGAAGAACTATGGGTTGACGCCAGAGCAGCAGCGGTATGAGCTGGACATGATCCAGAAGATCAACAGGGCGAGCGCGGCGCGGCGGCAGCAGGATCCGGAGTTGGAGGCGCGGATACAGAGTTTTGAGCTGGCATTCCGCATGCAGACGGAGGCGCCGGAGGCGTTTGACATGAGCAAGGAGCCGGAGGCGACAAAGAAGCTTTACGGCATGGATGCGCCGGAGACGCGCGACTTTGGCTGGCAGTGCCTGATGGCGCGAAGGTTGGCGGAGCGCAACGTTCGCTTCATTCAGATCAATCACGAATATGGGCCGGGGAATGAAGTGGGATGGGACGCGCACAGCGAGTTGATCCGGCTGCATACGCGCACGGCACTGGCAGTGGATCAGCCGATCGCGGGTTTGTTGACGGATTTAAGAGCGCGCGGATTGTTGGAGGAAACGCTGGTGATTTGGGGCGGTGAGTTTGGGCGCACGCCGATTGCGGAGGCCGGCGATGGGCGCGATCACAACCCGTATGGCTACTCGATGTGGATGGCCGGGGCGGGCGTGAAGAAAGGTTTTGTTTACGGCGCAACGGATGAGTTTGGGTATTACGCCGTCGAGGACCGGATGCATATCAACGATATGCATGCGACAATGCTGCATCTGTTGGGCTTGCAGCATGACAGGCTGACATACATGCACGGCGGGCGGCCGTTCCGGTTGACGGATGTGGCGGG
>JAENWC010000453.1 GCA_016650235.1 Terriglobia bacterium | reverse complement strand
GTCGGAAGAGATTCCGATCCGAAATAGTGGTCTCATAATCCGCATTGGGCCGTCCCGGCCCTCGATAAACCCGCGCAACAGCCGGTCACCGCTCCGACACGAGATCCTCCGTTTTGCGGGCTGTTACTCATAATAGCTTGGCCGATCCCAGATAAATGGCGTTCAGCAGAAACTTGAATGTGCCGGCCGACTGCCCGCGAAACTGCGGCCGGAAGCCGATGAGCACAACGCGGCCTTTGCCGTGCCGCGCCTCGAGCAGGATGTGCTTGTCCAGCACCGTGCGTTCCCCCGAGAGCCAGCCGCTGGCCAGCAGGTTGGATCCGGCGTAGCGGGCCACGCTCTTCACTTCACGATCTCCTTGATTGAACTCTTTGAGCAGGGAGATGTCCCACGCCTGGCCGCCGGTAGTAAATGCGTAAGCCTCTTTCGGCATGCCAAAAGCGAGTGGATGCGCCGGATCCACCTGCACACGGATGAGCGAGCCTGGCGAGTAGTAGCCCGAAGGCGCGGGATCCGCGCGCGACTCCGTCCCGGAAGAGCGCAACAAAGACCGCACCGGCAAAGGGAAAAACTGTACCGGCAACTCAGTGGCTTCGTCCAAGGTGATCAGCGTGCCGCCCTCGCGAACAAATTTTTCCAGTTGCGCCAGCCCTTCCATGCCGATGCCGCCGGTGTATTCTTCGCGCTGCAGCGCCTTGGAATCACCCGGAGACCGGCCGCGTCCGGCAGATTCGCCCGGCCGCGTTCCATGCAAAATCGAGGCGCTGGATTGCGATGCCAGAATCACCGTGTCGAACTTTGCTCCCAGATCCTGCGTGCGCAGATCCGCATTGTGAACCAGTGCATGGGGCACACGGTAGGAGTCGAGCAAAAACTGCGTCCAGCCAGAGTCCATGTTGGCCGAATATGGTTCATAAAGAGCCACGCGCGGCGTGCGCAATTCCCATCTGGCGGCGCTGTACTTGTCTCCCGCCGCTTCACCTTCCACCAGAATCTCGCCCTCCGCGGACCAGCGCACGCCCTTTTTCTGAGCCAGCAAATCGGCGGTACTGAGAAAACTTCCGTTGTGCCTGTGGTCCAGTGAGCGCCCCGTCACTTTCTCCAGGTCCTTCGCTATCTCCAGGGCCGCTTCAAACACTTCATCGGCCCGGTCCACTTGCACGCCCATGTTCATCCAAAGCGTCCAACCGGCAACATCATAGGGACGCTTGGTGGGTCCGGTGGTGCCAAGGCGCAGTTCCGGGTACTTTTGCGGCTCCATCACATCGGTGAGGTAGGCCCGGAAAGCTTGCGCCGCCAACATCACGTGAGTGCCGGCCGGATAGGATTTTCCAGCGGCGCGAAACGGGCTGGTGGCGCGGCTCACCTGCACGCCCGCCAGTTGCATCCGGCGTAGCATGTCTTGCGCGGCGGTGGCGTCCCACTGCCCGGCCGGAACAATGTAGGCGTACGGCTTACCCGCGCCTCCGGTCTGCATGGCGGCGCGTGCCATTTCCCAGGCTTTGTAAAGGAAGTGCGAGGACCGCGCGGCGGCCAAATCCAGGATGGCGAAATCGGCCGTCAGCATGTACTCGATGGCATCGCGCGTTCCCCATTTGCCGCCCAGCCACGGCCGCTGATAAAAGACCGATGGCTCCTTGGTTGGGATGCCGTTGCTGAACAGAGGCGGTAAGTCCGATAATTTGTAGTTGCCCGGGGTCCCATAGCCGAACAATGCTGTTTCGGTGAGAATGCCGTGCATGTTGTGGAAGGCTGGCACCGAACGCAATCCGCCATTCCACCAGGCGTCGTAGCCATGGTAGGAGAGCACGCCGGTCTTGCCCTCGCGCGCGAAACGCTCCTTCATGGCTGAGCCAATCACATTGATGCCTTCCATCACCTCCGACGGGATGTGGGGATTCAAAGGCTCCGCAAACGGAGGCACAAAAATACGCGCTGGAAAGGCGGGCGCCTGGTGCTGGTTGTAGACAATTTGCGGGAACCATTCCTGGAACAGAAGGCGCGAAACGTGCCTTGTCTCAGGCAGATTGAACATGAACCAGTCGCGATTGTTGTCGTGGCCGGCGTACTTCTGGTACAGCCACGGCAGAGGCGCCAGTTCGTACGGAGTGCCGACGTTCTTCCGGTACCAATGGACGATCATGTCCAGACCGTCCGGGTTGATGACCGGAACCTGCATCAGGATCACGTTCTGGCGGATGCGTCTGGTCTCCTCGTCCTCGCCTGTCACCATGCGGTAGGCCAGATCGAAACTGTGCTGCACCGGCGCAACCTCGCTGGCATGGAGACCGGAATCGATCCAGACAATCACTTTCCCTTCCCCTGCCAGCTTCCTGGCCTCCGCGGCGCTCACCTCTCCCAGCGCCAGTTTGCGGCTAATCTGCCGCCACCGGTCCTGCTGCCGCAGATTCTCCTCGGAGGAAAGGAAGGCCACGTACATCGGCTTGCCAAGAGAGCTCTTGCCGAACTCCTCCACTCGAATACGGCCGGACTCCTTGGCGAGCTTTTGAAAATAGCCAGTCACCTCGGCGTAGTCGGCCAGCTTATAGTCATCACCCGGAGTAAAGCCGAGATGCTCTTTTGGCGTCGGTAATGCGCCAAAGGATAAAGCGGCGATCAGTGCGGCTGAGACTAGCTTCAGTACGGTCATTGATAATCTCGAATTCATCATCATAGCCTGAACGCGACTCTGAGTTTGCCCGATCCGCTTCCTTACATCCTTTCTGAGTTGACTGAAAGGAGCGCTTGGACGCTATAGAGACATGGACGACCGGGCAAGCCAGAAATAAACGAAAGGAAGACTGAAAAGGCTGGAATCCACGCGGTCCAGCCAGCCGCCATGGCCGGGCAGCAGATTGCCGCTCTCCTTCAATCCCGCTCCGCGCTTCAAGGCCGACTCCGACAGATCCCCCAACTGACCCACGGCGTTGGCCGCCGCGGTAAGCAGAACCGCCTCCCACAGAGGCACTTCCGGAATGAAGCGTCCCAGGTAGACCACACCAAAGACCGCGGAAAACACAACGGAGGCAATGGCCCCTTCCCACGACTTCCCCGGTGAGATGCGGGGCGCAAGTTTATGACGCCCGATCCTGCTTCCGATATAGAAAGCGGCGATGTCGCCAACCCAGTTGAGAGCCAGCGCATAGAGCAGCCAGTGCGGATTGATCATACGCAAGCCCGCCGCGCAGCGCCACGCTCCAAACACGTAGGCAACGCCCATCACTACCGCCGATGCCTGCATCAAGGTGATGGTCAGGCTGCCGGACCGGATCGCAATCACGAGCATCGCCATGGCCAACAGGACAAAGATGACCGGGTCCAGGTGCGGAACAATCACGATCACTAACCCGGCGGCATATGCGAGAGGAGAATCGGTTTCCAGCCCATGCGTGTCGGCAATATCGCTGTATTCGCGGTAACAGAGCACGGCGACCAGGCAAGTCACGGCAAGGAAGAGAATCTGATGGCCGCCAAAGATAACGTACACAACCAGCGGGATGAGGACAGCCGCCGTAAGGATGCGCGTCATTTCGAGGGAAGCCCCAGCGCGCCCACCAACTGTTGGTCCAGGGCGGACGGGGCCGTCGATTGAGTCAATCCGCCGAAACGGCGGTCGCGCCTTTGGTATTCGATGATGGCGCGCAACAGATCCGACTGCCGGAAATCCGGCCATAGCGTCTCGGTCACGTAGAGTTCAGCATAGGCGATTTGCCAGAGGAGGAAATTGGAGATCCGCATCTCGCCCGAGGTCCGGATTAAAAGATCGGGGTCGGGAAGACCCGCCGTATACAGCGCCGAGGAGATCGTCTTCTCGTCCAGAACCAAATCCTGCAAGCTGCCCTTGCGCTTCGATTCCGCAAGGATTCCATTGACCGCGTCCACCAGCTCGGCGCGCCCGCTGTAGTTGATGGCCAGGTTCACCTGCAGCCCGCTGTTGCCCGCGGTTCGTGCAATCACGGCGTCCAAATCACGGCGCACTGCCGCCGGCAATTGCTCCAGGCGGCCGATGGCCCGCAACCGAATCCCGTTGCCCAGCAGCTTGGGCAGCTCCTTGCGCAGATAGATGCGCAGCAAACGCCACAAGGTGGTCACCTCGCTCTGAGGACGCTTCCAGTTCTCCACCGAGAAGGCGTATAAGGTGAGCGCTTGGATGCCAAGACGCGCGCAACTTTCCACAGTGGCGCGTACCGGATCGATGCCCGCCTTATGACCGGCCACACGAGGAAGACTACGCTTGCGCGCCCAGCGTCCATTGCCATCCATGATCACGGCAATGTGAGCCGGCAAGCGGCCTGGATCAATCGCGAGAGCCAGCGGCCAATCCGGGTGATCCGGGTTCAGAGAGTCCAATAAAGCCTGCATCAGCGAAGATTTCTATAGTATACCGTCCAGCGCGAAATGATCCAATGGCACAATAGGCAGATGGAGATCGTCATACGCCGAGCTACCCTCGCTGATGCCGCCATCGTAGCCGGTTTCAACACCGCCATGGCTCTGGAGACCGAGCATCTGCATTTGGACCGGCACAGAACCCAGCTCGGAGTTGAGTCTCTGCTCGCCGAGCCCGCGCGCGGCTTCTACATCCTGGCCGAATGTGGCGGCGTCATTGCCGGCCAGTTGATGATCACCTACGAGTGGAGTGACTGGCGGAACGGCAATTTCTGGTGGATCCAAAGTGTGTATGTGAGACCGGATTGCCGCGGGCAAGGTGTCTACCGGCAACTTTACCGATGGGTGCTCGATCAGGCGCGTGAGGCAGGGAATGTCTGCGGAATTCGCTTGTACGTGGAGAAGGACAACCAGCGCGCCCAGCAGGTGTATGAACGGATGGGGATGCAGCGGACCCCCTACCAGGTGTTTGAAGTCGACTTCGTTTTGCAGCGGTCCTGATCCCTCAGGGCTTCCGGATGGCCACCAGCAATTTCAACCCGATTTCTGGAGTCTATGTGGACTTCTTGCGCCACTGCGCCAATTGCTGCGCCATCCGATCCCTTACCGTCAGAAACTGCGGGTTCTCATACTCGTTGCGCTTCTCCATGGGATCCGTTCGCAGATCAAACAACTCGTTCGGCCCCGCACCGTTGTTGCGCCAAACCAGCTTGTGCCGGCTGTCGCGCGCCATCTCCGTGTTGCGGAAGTGCCCAAAAACATAGCTCGGCCATGGTTTTTTCTTTTCCGGCGGCTTACCCATGGCCAATGGCAAATAGCTGCGGCCGTATAAATTTCCAGAAGCGGGCACATCCGCTCCGGCCGCCTCGCACACGGTGGGCAGGAAATCGTAGTAGCTCACCAACTCCGGACGCGTGGCCTGCACCGGGAGCTTCCCCGGCCAGTGCATCAGCATCGGCACCTGCATCACCTCTTCATACATGTTGATCGGGTCCGAAGCGAGCCCCTTGCTCCAGAGTCCGTGGCGGCCCAGCAGGAATCCGTTGTCGCCGGTGAAAATAACTAGCGTGTTGTCGGCCAAGCCTCGCTGCCTGAGTTTTTGCAGCAGGACTGGAATCTGATCGTCCAGCGCCGTCGTGCTGGCCGCGCACTTGCGCAGATTCCCCACCGTGTCCGTGAGCAGATTCTTCTCGCGTAAGGCGTGCGGGGCAGCCGGTTCCCAGCCAATGGTTTCGAAATTCGTATTGGCGTACAGGTCGTAGTACTTCTGCGGATGGCCGTCGTAGGGGGTATGCGGGTTGAAATAGCTCACGGTCAGAAAGAACGGTTTGGCCCCATTCTGGCGGTCCAGAAATTGCGCCGCCTGCCAGGTCATCAGTTCGGTGAGATAGCCTTTCTCCTGCACCGGCTTGCCGTTCAGGAACATAGCCGGATCCTGATACCGGCTGCTGCCCCCGCCCATCGTGTAGGTGTGCTGATAGCCGTGTCCCGGGTTGGCGTCGTTGCCCATGTGCCATTTGCCTACGTATCCACATTGGTAGCCTTTGGCGGCCAGTAGATCCGAGATCATCGTTTCTCCGGCGAACGATGCGGGCGGCTCCTTCTGCCCCTGCGGCGGCTGTGGCACGGGGTTAGCTGTCAGGAAATCGTGGATGCCGTGCTGGCGCGGCACGCGGCCCGTGAACAGCGTGGCGCGGGAGGCCGAACAGATGGGGGTCACCACAAAGTGATTGTGGAAGCGGACCCCGCTGCCGGCCAACCGGTCGATATTCGGAGTGCGGATCTCCTTGTTCCCGTAGCAGCCAAGCATCCAGGCGGCCAAGTCGTCGGCCAGGATCAGCAGGATGTTCGGAGGCTTTCCACCAGATGCGGCTTTCTGGCTGGCGTTGGGAGCGGCCCAGGCTGGCGCGGTGAGCGCAGCCAGTGCCTGCCGCCGGGTGATAGGTGAAATATTACTCATAAGACATCAGCGAAGCCTCTCTTCAATTGCCGGAACACCAGGCCGCCCACCATAAAAGCCGATGCGCTGTAGAGCGCCAGCACCAGAAGGTCATGCGGGTCCGGTGGGATATTGGACAGCAGACGCTCGCGATAAGCCTGTACCAGAAATGCCATCGGATTGTAGTGGAGCAGGAACTGAACGTTATCCGGATACTGATCTTCCGTGATGAAGATCGGGGTCAACCAAAACCAGAGCGTGAGCAGAACAATGAAGAACTGCGCCGTGTCGCGCAGGTACACCTGCAAGCTCGCCGCAATCCAGCCAATGCCAATGGCAAATAGCCCGGTGCACAACATGTAGAACGGCAACAACAGCAGGTTCACGCTGAAATGTCCCAACCAGGCGGCCACCGCGATGATCACCAGGGAAAGCGTAAACAGGTGGCTTATTACCGACGAGAGAAAGATCGAGATCGGGATGATCTCAGCCGGGAACACCGTCTTCGTAATCAGATTGGACTGATCCACCAGCGATGTGGCCGAGCGCAGGACAGTCTCCTGAAACAGAAACCAAGGTAGGTATCCAGCCAGCAGGAACAGCGTGTAGTTCTGCGTGATCGCCCCGCGCGGCAGTTCAATCTTCATGCAAACCTGAAACACAAAGGTCCAACTCAACAGCAGAACCAGCGGATGAATCAGCCCCCAAAGCCACCCCGCCGCCGAGCCGACATAGCGCTGCTCGAAATCGCGCCGCACCATTTGCGCCAGCAATGCGCGCCGCTGCACGAGATTGCCCAGGAAGAGTCTGCCCGGTAGATGCATCAACACAACAGGATACCGGATCGGCGCCCGGTGCAGGGAGCCCGCCTCTTATACCGCAACCGCATCGAAAATTGCGGAACTCCCTGGGGGGGCAGTATCGTAGGAATAGGTGAGAGGTATTATGACAACACGCCGAAACTTGCTTGCGCTGCTTTTTGCAGCCGCCACTGTTATGCCCGCCGCGGCAGCCGATCCGTCCATGTGGAACCTGGTGATGCCGGATGCCAGGATCATGATCGGGATGGATGTCACCCGGGTGGTGTCTTCGCCGCTGGGCCAAAAATTCCTGAGCCAGCTCAATCTGGAGTCGGGCGACTTCAAAAAGTTCATGGACTCCACCGGGTTTGATCCGCGGCGCGATTTGCGGGAAGTGCTCGTGGCCTCTACCGGCGGCGCCACCCATCAGGGTTCGCTCGTGATTGTGCGCGGCGTTTTCGACGAGGCGAAGATCTCCGCTTTGCTTTCGGTTTCGGGTCAGGCGGCAGCCGGCACTCATCAAGGAGTGAAGATTCTGAGCAGTGGCAAGGACAACGGCTCGGTGGGTTTCTTGAGCAGCTCGATGCTGGTGGGCGGAACGCTCGACGAGGTGAAAGCGGCCATTGACCGGCAGCAATCCGGCGCTACGCTGGATGCATCCATCGCCTCGCGCATTCAAAGCTCGGCATCGCGGTATGAAGCATGGTTGATCAGTACGGCTTCGCCGTCCTCGTTCACCAGGATTCCCGGTCCAAACCCGGGCAACATGATGCGCGCGGATCTGTTCCAGGCGGTAGAGTCCTTCAGCGGAGGCTTGCACCTGAGCGGAGACATTGTGGATCTGGACGCGGAGGCCGTGACGCGGTCTGAGAAGGACGCCTCGGCGCTCGTGGATGTGTTCAAGTTTCTTGTGCAGGTGGTGGGATCGAATCAACCGCCGGATTCTCCCATGGGCAAGATGTTCGACTCCATGAAAAGCAGCGTGGAGGGACGGACCGCCAAGCTCTCCTTCTCGGCCCCCAGCTCCGAGATTCTGAAGCTGTTTGAAGCTGCTCCACGGAAACAGGCGGTGAAAGTCCAGGCTGTCTCTATCCGGCATTAATGCGCCGGTGTGCTACACCTAATGAATGGACAAAATCCAGTTAGGCGGCACTGATCTCAACGTATCCCGCCTTTGTTTCGGCAACATGACCTTTGGCGGCCAGACCGATGAGGCCACCGCGGGACGCATTCTGGATTGCTGTCTGGCCAACGGCATCAACTTCATCGACACGGCCAACGTCTACAACAAGGGCGCATCGGAGGAAATGCTGGGTCGGCTGTTGCAGGGGCGGCGGCATCGTATCGTGCTCGCCACAAAGGTGCGTGGGGCAATGGGGGAATACGGCGGTCTGGGACGAGCCGCGATTCTGCGCGCGGTGGAGGAAAGCCTGCGGCGCCTTGGAACCGGTCACATCGATCTTTACTACCTGCATCAACCGGATTACGAGGTTCCCATCGAGGAGACGTTGGAAGCCTGCGAACAACTGGTGCGGGATGGCAAGGTGCGCCACATTGGCACGTCCAACTTCGCCTCCTGGCAGGTGATCAGGATGCTGTGGGCGGCGCAGCGCAATGCGTGGAAACCGGTGACGGCGGCGCAGATGATGTACAACCTGGTCGCGCGCGGCATCGAGCAGGAGTTTCTGCCGATGGCGCAAGAGATGGGGATTCCGCTTGTGGTCTATAATCCGCTGGCCGGAGGCATGCTCACGGGCAAGCAAAGCCGTGAAGCGCCGCTGCGCGGGACACGCTTCGACAAAAATCAAATGTATCTGGACCGGTACTGGCATCCGCAATATTTTGACGCCGTGGACCGGTTGAGCGCGGTGGCGCGGGAGGCGGGACGGACACTGGTGAGCCTTTCGTTGAACTGGCTGTTGCATCACACACAAACCGCGTGCGTGATTCTTGGAGCCAGCAAACTGGAACATCTCGAGCAGAACCTGAAGGCAGCCGGGGAGGGTCCGCTCGATGAGGCGACGCTGGCGCAATGCCAGCAGGTGTGGGCCGGTCTGCGCGGGATTACGCCCAACTACAACCGCTAGTCAACCGCTCTGTTCGCGATAATGGACCAGTGAAGGAAAATAACGAAGCGCCCTTGGCGGGCCTCCTGGTGGTGGATCTGACGCGGGCCGTGGCTGGTCCATTTGCGACGATGCTGCTGGGAGACATGGGGGCGCGTGTGATCAAAGTGGAGGAGGAGGGTACGGGCGATGAAACGCGCCAGTGGGGGCCTCCGTTTGTGGAAGGCATCTCCACCTACTTCCTCTCGATGAATCGCAACAAAGAAAGTGTGGCCTTGAACCTGAAGCGGGAGCCGGGGCGCAGCCTGCTCGCGGCAATGGCGGCCAAGGCCGACGTGGTCATCGAGAATTTCCGGCCTGGAGTCATGGAGCGCCTGGGTTTTGGATACGAAGCTCTCTCCGGACGGAATCCAAGACTTGTGTACGCATCCATTTCCGGTTTCGGGCAAACGGGTCCGGACCGGCTGCGGCCCGGCTATGATCTGGTGCTGCAGGCCATGAGCGGGCTGATGGATGTGAGCCGCGCCGAGGGCGAGGCTCCAGTTAAAGTTGCGTTTCCAGTCGCGGATATTCTGTCAGGGCTATTTGCGGGGCAGGCCATCATGACGGCGCTCTATAGCCGCGAGCGTACGGGGAAGGGGCGCTACATCGATGTGAGCCTGATGGAGGGAATGCTGTGCGCGATGAGTTCCCTGGCCGAAACTTTTCTGGCCACAGGCAAACAGCCGCAACGTGTGGGTACGGCGCAGGCCAACATTGTTCCGTATCAAATGTTCCACTGCGCCGATGGCGCGCTGGTGTGCGGCGCGCCGAATGAGCGTTTGTGGCAGCGTTTTTGCAGCGCGATTGGGCGGCCGGAATGGTTGCTCGAGGAGCGCTACCGCGGCAACGGAGCCCGCACAAGCCGCAGGAAAGAGCTGGTTGCGGCTATTGAAGATGTGTTGCGCGGCGGGACGGTGGCGGAATGGCTTGCGCGGTTCGAGGAGAACCAGATTCCCTGCGGCCCGGTCCTCGACATGGAGCACGCGCTGGGCCACCGTCAAGTGCAGGCGCGCGGGACCATCGTCGAGTCCCCGCATGCGAAGTTGGGAACGGTCCGGTCCGTGGGCAATCCGATGCGCATGTCCGGATTCACCCCTGCCTATACCGCCGCGCCGGATTTGGGAGCGGACACAGAAAGATTGAGGAAGGAGTTCCTGCGGTCATGACGGACTTTGAAAAGTTGGGCCTGTTCTACTTGGGCCGGAATTATGACTTAGGCCAAAAGCAGGGACTGGATGTCCCTTTGCTCTATGACTCGAAGGACCTGGTCACGCACGCCGTCTGCGTCGGGATGACCGGGAGCGGGAAAACCGGGTTGTGCGTGAGCTTGCTGGAGGAGGCCGCCATCGACGGCATTCCCGCCATCGTGATTGATCCGAAGGGCGACCTGGGAAACCTGATGCTGCAGTTTCCGAATCTGAGCGCGGAGGAGTTTGCGCCATGGGTGGAAGAAGGAGTTGCACCGGAACAGGCGGCCGTGAAATGGAAGGAAGGGTTGGCACGGTGGGGGCAGGACGGCAAGCGCATCGGGAAACTCTCAGAGGCGGCCGAGTTCACCATCTACACACCGGGCAGCACGGCGGGCGTTCCCGTGTCCGTGCTGAAGAGCTTCGCTTGTCCGGGGGAATCGGTGATGGAGGACCGGGAAACGTTGCGGGACCGGATTCAATCGACGGCGACGGCATTGTTGTCGCTGGCCGGAATCGAGGGCGACCCCGTGCAAAGCCGCGAGCACATTCTGCTTGCAACGATCCTGGATACGGCATGGAAAGCGGGGAAAGACCTGGATCTGGCCGCGATGATACAACAGGTGCAGTCGCCGCCGGTGTTGCGTGTAGGTGTGCTGGAGCTCGAAGCGTTCTATCCGGCCAAGGAGCGATTCGGACTGGCGATGGCGCTGAACAATCTGGTGGCCTCCTCTGGTTTTGAAATGTGGATGGAGGGAGAACCGCTCGACGTGGGGGCCATGCTCTACACGGCTACCGGCAAGCCGAGGATCTCGATCTTCTCCATTGCGCACCTGAACGATAGCGAGCGGATGTTCTTTGTGTCGCTGTTGCTGAACCAAATTGTGAGTTGGATGCGGTCACAGCCCGGCACCACCAGCCTGCGGGCGCTGCTGTATATGGACGAGATTTTTGGCTACTTCCCGCCGGTGAAGAATCCGCCGTCCAAAACTCCGCTGCTGACGTTGTTGAAGCAGGCGCGCGCCTATGGGCTTGGCGTGGTGCTGGCGACGCAAAATCCAGTGGATCTGGACTACAAGGGATTGTCGAATGCGGGCACCTGGTTCATCGGACGGCTGCAAACCGAGCGCGACAAGCAGCGCGTCCTGGAGGGACTCGAAGGCGCAGCCGCGGGGGCAAGCGCGGGCTTTGACCGCGGGCGGATGGAGGAGATTCTGGCCGGCCTCGGCAGCCGCGTGTTTCTGATGAACAACGTACATGACGATGCCCCGGCGATTTTCGAGACGCGCTGGGCGCTCACCTATCTCCGCGGGCCAATGACCAAAACGCAGATCAAACAAGTGATGGGTAGCAAGAAGGTGGTTGTGGCAGACCAACCCACCCGGACCGCGGCGCCACCTGTGCGGGAGGCAATGCCCCAGCCGGTGGTTGGGCCAGGTGTGGAGCAGTTGTTCCTTCCGGTACGCAACCCCTTACCCAAAGCGGAAAGTGTAGTGTACGAGCCGGTCTTGCTGGGAGCGGCGCAAATCCTGTTCTCCGACGCGCGCCGAAAGGTGAATCAGACGAGGGAGGTAGTGGTGAGCACGCCGATTCAGGACGGGGTGGTTCCGGTGGATTGGCAGCAGTGCGAGGCGTGCGAGGCTGTGCTGGAAGAGCTCGAAGCAACGCCGGCGGACGGCGCCCGGTTCTCGGAACTGGCCGCGGCGGGCGCGCAGGCCAAGAGCTACAAGGTTTGGGAAAAAGAGTTCGCCACATGGCTGTATTCAACCCAGGAACTAACGTTATTCCAAAGCCCAACCATGAAGGAGACCTCGCAGCCGGGCGAGAGCGAGCGGGATTTCCGTTTGCACTTGCAGCAGAGGGCGCGGGAGGCGCGCGATGCGGGCGTGGCCCGGCTGCGCCAGAAGTACGCCTCCAAGATCGGAACATTGCAAGATCGCCTGCACCGGGCCGAACAGGCGCTGGAGCGCGAGCAGCAGCAGGCCTCTTCGCAAAAGTTGGATACAGCGCTTTCGATCGGAGCTTCGTTGCTCGGAGCATTCTTAGGCGGCGGCAGGCGCGGCGGAATCGGGACCGGAGCGCGCTCGATGGGGCGGTCCTACAAGGAAGGCCAGGATGTGAACCGCGCCGCCGAGGATGTGGAACGCCTGCGTGAGCAATTGAGTGTTCTGGAAAGGCAACTGGAGGATGAGATTGCCGCGCTACAATCCTCCATCGACCCAATGACCGAGGAACTGGAAACGATCTCCATACGCCCCAGGAAGACCAACATCACGGTGCGCAAGGTGGCCCTGTTGTGGCGGGCCTAGTGCCGCAGCCAGGGGACCAGCTTGTCGAAGCTGAACTGGTTGGCTTCGTAGAGGGCCGCGACAAATGCATACGTTTCCTCCGCGTCGGCCGTAAGACGCGCGCCGTTGATGGCGAGAAACGTATATGTGGCGGCGAAAGCCGTGCGCTTGTTGCCGTCGATGAAGGCATGGTTTTGCGCGAGGCTCTCCCAGAGCGCGGCGGCTTCCTCGATCAGGTCCGCGTAATAGCCGGTCTGCGGCCGGTAGAGAGCGGCTTCCAGCAGCCCTGGATCTCTGACGCCATGGGAGCCGCCGTAGCGTTCGATCTGGTCGGTATGCATGGCCAGCACTTCGGCCACCGTGAGGTAGTCCGTCATTCAGCGAGCTTCTTGTAAAGCGGGCCGAATTTTTCGTGGCTGGCGAGATACGCGCCCATGACGTGCGCGCGCGGCGTTGCCTTCTTGCGCTTTTCGAGCAAGTCGGCAAAAGCCTCCTCGACGAGGGCCTGAAGCTGACGGCCTTCTGCGACCGAGAGCGAGCGCACGGCCGTCAGGATCTCGGAATTGACCTGGGTGGCAAATTTTTCGCGGGTCTGGGCCATGGCACATCCTCCTTACTTGATGATTCCAGCTTATCATGACAAATCATGATACGTCAAGAAAAACGGACTAACCCACGTGAGATCAAGACCCAGCCGAAAATCGCAGCGGATAGAGTCACACAAGAGTGGGCACCCCAGCGTCAATCAGAGCAGCGGCGCCTAAACTAACCGCAAACTCCGCCCCTGTGGGCCGCACACTCCTCGCCGCCGCGCCCTCCAACACTCCAGCGCCACCGCCATCACCAGGTCATCATGCTCCATACGGATTGACCACGCTACAGCGACGCCTTGAGCTTCGCGCTTCCTCAAGCCCACCACGCTTCCTCTCTACCGGTAAGCCTCCCTGCGGTTGCGGACGCCGAAAATGCGCATGAACTCCTGTCGAGCGTGAACAGGACGCGGTAGTCTCCCAACCGAAGGCGAAAGGCTCCCTCCATGTCGCCGTGGAGCGGGGCGACATCGTCGCCGCGAGTATGGGCGTAGTGCGGGATGCCGTCGAAGAGGCGCATCGCGGTAGCGCGATCCAAGCGGCGGACGTCGCTTTGGGCCTCGTCGAGCCACTCGACGGAAAGCCGGCATTACTTGTTCAGCGGGAAGTCTTCCGGCTTGAGTCCGAAGTCGGTGAGCACGTCTTCCATGGGAATGCCCTTGCCGCCGCGCTTAGCAAACCAAGCCTGGCCATCCTGGAAACGGCGGCGGTCTTCGTCGGTGACCGGTTCGTCATTCTCTTGCACAGGCTCATGCACCAGCACTTCGAGCAGATGGACAACGGCGGCAAGCTGGCCGGGGCCGAGTTGGCCAAGCAACTCCTGGACTTTGGCTTCGAGCGTGTTAACGGCCATGGCGTTCTCCCTGTGCGCCATTATCGCGCGGTGCGCCGGCGCGATCAATCATCCCCCCACAGGTCTGCTGATGCCGGCGAAGGCCGCCTAGACTAGGGCCTATCCGGCTTTTGAGGCGTGATGCGTGGGTCGCTATCGACGTCAGGGATTTCCAGGGCAAAATGCGCCTGGCGCATAGTGGCCTTCGCCTAGAAAGACCATCACTCGCGAATGAATCTTGTCCCGTAGCTTTCGGAACACAGCCAAGCGCTGGTCGGAGGATCCATCCGCGGACGCAGGATCGTTGAAGGGCCAATGAAGGTGGAGCGTTTCTCCCGGAAAGGCGGGGCATTGTTCGCGGGCTTTGTCGCAGACTGTGATGACGTAGTCGAAGCGCTGGCCAAGGAACCGGTCCAGCGGTTTTGACCATTGGCTCGAAATATCAACGGCAATTTCTCGCATCACCTGAACGGCCTCGGGGCGCAGTGTGCCCGGCTCCGTTCCGGCGGAGAAGACTTCAAACTGATCACCTGCTTCGTGCCTCAGGAAGCCCTCCGCCATCTGGCTTCGCGCCGAATTTCCCGTACAAACGATCAAGACCCGTTTGCGTGCCGGCCGTGTATCGCTCGAAGACATTAGGCTACGGTTTTGCTGAAGAAATCCTTCATGCGTTCGTGGATCTGATTCCGGATGCGGCGAAACGCATCCAGGCGTTCGGTTTCGGTTCCCCCAACGGCCGCGGGATCTTCAAAACTCCAGTGAAGCCGCTGCGTCCCGGCTAGGAACACTGGGCACGCGTCGCGCGCGTTGTCGCAGACAGTGACCACGTAGTCGAAGTCCTGCCCAATGAACTCGTCCACGGATTTGGAACGGCGCCCAGAGATGTCGATTCCTATCTCCTTCATCACGG
>JAENWC010000452.1 GCA_016650235.1 Terriglobia bacterium | reverse complement strand
CACGCTCCACCACCCGTTCCAAAACCGCTATCGCCGTGTAGTCCCGGCGTTGCCCCAAATCCACCCCAACGTAATATCGCTTCTCCTCCATCCCTACCCCCTTCCGCTCTCGTAACTAAATCACCAACTCCTCTACACTCATCCCACATGTCCCGCACCGCCGCCGGATCAAACACCCCTCCATCCACTTCATTGAACTCACACAAATACTCCTGCCCGAACTGCTTCTCCGTCATCCCCGCCCGTTCCTTCTCCAAAAACGCCTTTGAGATCCGCCCGCACTCATCCGCGCGTACCTGCACACGCTTCCAATACTCGCCACCGAAACTCCAAGCATCCCAGAAATACCCGCTCTGCCCCGCCGGCGTCGACAGCAGCCACAAATCCCCTTCACTCACCGCCAGCATCGGACGCACCGCCAGGAACATCTCCTCCTTCACGCGCGCCGCCTCATCCACCACCACCAGCGACACCGCCGAAAATCCCCGCACCGTCGCCTCCACCCCAGGCAGCCCCACGATCCGCGACCCGTTCCCCAGCTTCACAGACAACCGGTGACCCCCATCCCCCTTCACCACCGCCCCCAGTTTCCTCAAATACCCCTTCACCTTTTGCATAAACTCCACGCTCTGCCGCTCGCATGGACTGACTACAAGTACCGTTGTTCCGCTCTCGGTCCATGCCCGGTGTACAACCTTCGCCGCCGTTACAGTCGACTTGCCCCATTGTCGTGCACAATTCACCAGCACTCGCGAGCCCCCCTCCCGCAGCAACCGTTCCTGTTGCTCATCCAGATCCAGCCCCAATCGCCCCCTCACAAACCCAACTAAATCCTCCTCCTCCACTTTCGCTTTCTGCGCCCTAACCGCTTTCTCTTCAGTGAAATCCAATCGCCATATCATGATCTAAATCTACCAGCCACCCCGGCGCAACGCGTGCAAACCCCCTCCGCCAAAACCGCCCGATAATCAAACTAATCCATTCGCTATCAATCACTTAACAGTGTTACAGATTTTTCTCGATTCCCTGTGACCGTCTCCGCATAGGATGTGGGATAGCCTCCGGCCCTGTCTCTTGCTCCAATCCCCGCCCCGTTCACAAGCAATTCCACAAAATCTTCCCAATATTCCAAATGACTTACCAACAACGCCGCCCGGGAACCACAAAACCACATGCCATAATCAGCACGGGTGGGCAAAGGCTGTCATGCCGGTGCCCGCCCTTTTCTTTTACCAATCACTTTCACGGAGGTTCCCTGACCATGTCCGAAAAACGTACTCCCCGCACTGCTTCACCCAAAAAGGCCGCCGCCTCCCGCGCCAATGGCGCAAAATCCCGAGGCCCACTCTCGCCCGCCGGCAAAGCGCGCTCTGCCATGAACGCCACCATCCACGGCTGCTACGCCAATGCCGTCCTACTCGTCAACGAGGAATCCGCTGGCTGGGAAGAACTTCTCCTGGACTTCATCTCACGCTTCAATCCCATCGGGAAGGTCGAACTCGGTCTCGTCGAGGAAATGGCCGCCGCTCACTGGCGCATCCGCCGCTATTGGTTCGCTGAATCCGCTACTCTCGATATCGAAATGGTGCGCCAACAACCTGACCTCGAGGCCAAATATGAGCTCATTTCAGAACCCGAACGCCTCTCCCACGCCATCGCCCATTTTACCTCCCAACCCCAACGAACCCTGGAGTTCTACCATCGCCTTGAATCCCGACTCCGCCGCCATTACTCCCGCGCACTCTCCGACCTGCTCAAAATCCAGCAACTCCGCCTCCAGTCCCAGCCCGTTGCTCTCCCCCCGGACCCCCCCATAATAAAAAATGACGAAACGAACCCACCAGCCTCCCAACCTCCAATTTCTCAACCGCTTGCTGCTTCACAAGGCGCCGCTCAAACCCCACAGCAGGCCACTCGCCCCACCAATAATCGCAACCACCTCTCAACTGGTGAGAACGTCCCTCTCTCCCTCCATGGACCGAACTCCCTTCGAAATGGGTTGAAATCATGACCCTCCTGCTGCGTCAGGTGGCGCTGGTGTGCGGCTTGTCGAATGAGCGTTTGTGGCAGCGTCTTTGTGCGGCCCTGTCCTCGACATGGGACGCGGGAATATCGTCGAGTCCCCGCATGCGAAGTCGCGAACGGTGCGATCCGTGTGCAATCCGATGCGCATGTCCGGATTCACGCCGGCCTATACCGCGCCGCCGCCCTGCGGTGGCGGGCATAGTGCGGCGGTTGATTGGCATACAATGGTTCAGTTTGAAAAGGAGGGTGCCATGGCCCGCAATTTGATCCTATCGCTAATCAGTGCGATCGCCCTGTACGCGCAAAGCTCCACCGGCACTTTGACCGGTATCGTATCTGATCCTTCGCAGGCGCGCTTGGCCGACGTCGTCTTGAAGCTGGCAAATGAGGAAACCGGTGTTGCCTTGTCGGCCAAGTCGACATCCTCCGGCGAGTACACTTTCCCGCTGCTTCCCTCGGGCACTTACCGGTTGGATGCCGAGTTGGGCGGCTTCCAGCGATCCGCCCGCACTGGGATCGCCATGGAGCTCGGCCGCACCGTCCGCCTCGACATCATCCTGCAACTGGGCCAAGTGACCGAATCTGTCGAAGTGTCCGGGGCGGCCCCGCTCCTCGAATCCGAAAGCGCCACCGTCGGACAGTTCATCGAAAACAAGACGATCGCCGACATGCCGCTCAACGGCCGCCGCGTGGGCGACCTGCTTGGCTTGATGGGCAATGGTGTCTACATACGAGGCGACGTGATCCGGCCGCGCGTGTCCATTGGCGGTGGACGCGCCGACCAGCAGCAATGGCTGCTCGATGGCGTCAACTCCTCCAACATCGCCCTCGAAGTTCCTCAGGCGCTCTTCAATCCTCCCGTCGAAGCCGTGCAGGAGATCCGCATCCAGCAAAGCGTCTACTCAGCCGAGTTCGGCAACTCCTCATCGGGAGTTGTCGCCATGACCACTCGCTCCGGTACCAACAAATACACCGGCCTGCTTTACGAATACCTGCGCAATGACAGGCTCGACGCCCGTAATTTCTTCGCCGCCAGCAAACCAACCTTGCGTTGGAACGTGTTCGGCGGCGCCCTCGGCGGTCCCGTCATCAAGAACCGGACCTTCTTCTTCAGCCACGTGGAGTTCCAGCGCCAGCGTGTCGGCGTCGTGCGCAACCTCACCGTCCCAACAGTTCTCCAGCGCGCGGGCAACTTTTCCCAGACGACGAACGCGGCAGGTGTCCTCACCCCGGTCTTCGATCCAGCCACCTACAACGCAGCCACGCGCGCGCGTACTCCCTTTGCCGGCAACATTGTCCCCCCATCGCGATTCGATCCCGTAGGCGCGAAGATCGCCTCCTACTTCCCCGTGCCCACCAACGCCCCTATCAATTTGGCCGGCGCACAGAACTTCAACCGCAACGCCGTTAACGCGCTCAACATCACCACCTGGACATCGAAGGGCGACCATATCTTCAGCGACCGCGACCGCGTCAGCGTGCGCTATCTGCTGCACGACTTCCCCACCTACATCACGCCCGCCTACGACGAGCCCGCCGCGGACCCGAATGCAAGCAACACCGTCCGCCGGGCGCATTCCCTCCTGCTCAATGAAACGCACACTTTCTCGCCCACCATGCTGAACGACTTCCGCTTCAACTGGCAGCCGCGCAGCTTCCATCCCACAACACTCTCCATCGATCAGGGATGGCCCGCGAAGCTGGGGCTGAAAGGCGTCTCGGAGCGTGCCTTCCCCCGCGTCAACGTGGCATCCTACGCCGCGCTTGGCTCCACTGCGCAGGAGCGTGTGCAGGTTCCGATTCACGATACACACATCGTGGATACGCTGTCGCTGTTTCGCGGCAAGCATTCCTTCAAAGCCGGTGGTGAAATCCGCCTCGCACGCAACGTGGACGACCTGAACTCTTTCATGTCCGGCCAGTTCTCCTTTGCCATTCAGCCCACCTCAAACCCCGTGGCGCCCGGCAACACCGGCAATGCCCTCGCCAGCCTCTTCCTTGGATTCCCCAATTCGGCCAACGTTCTCGATTCCGATCTGCTCGACCGCCGTGCGAAGTATTTCTCCCTCTTTCTCCAGGACGACTGGAAGCTCTCGCAGAACCTCACGCTCAACATCGGCCTCCGCTGGGAGGCGCACACGCCCAAGTTCGACGCCGCCAACCGCATGAACGGCTTCGACGCCACAACGGTCAACCCGGTCAGCCTCACTCCCGGTATTGTCACTTTCGCTGGGTTGAATGGCCTCGGGAGCCAGCTCTACAACGGCGATTGGAATAACTTCATGCCGCGCATCGGCCTCGCCTGGAAACCCAAAGGCCGCACGGGGATGGTGATTCGCACCGGCGCCGGCATATTCTACGGCGTTCCCCTGCCGGGTTCCAACAACAATAGCGCCGGCTTCGCCGCCCAGGCAAGCTATTCCACCCCGGACAACGGCATCACCGCCCCGTTCTACATGAAGGACGGCTTTCCCGGTGGTCTCACCAGCCCGGTGCTCGGACCCGCCTACGGCGCTGTGCCCGTCGGCCAGGCAGCCGCGCTGGCCTTTGACTTCGTCGAAACCGAGCGTTCCCTGGGCTATACCATGCAGTGGAACTTCTCCCTCCAACAGGACATCGGGCGTAACTCGCTGGTCGAGATCAGTTACCTCGGAACAGTGGGCCACAAGCTCAATGGCCCGAACACCAACATCAATCAGGTGCGCCCGGAACTGATGGGCCCCGGCAATGCCCAGTCGCGCCGGCCGTTCCCGCAGTTCGGCAATATCTCCACCGTCGCGCCGATGTGGGGCAACTCGTCCTATCACGGTGTCAACTTCAAGTATGAGAAGCGCTTTTCAGACGGACTGAACCTGCTGGCCAACTACACTTTCTCCAAGTTCATCGATGATGTCGTGGCGGCGCAGGAGATCGGCGCCACGCCCGGAATTCAGAACTACTACGACCGGCGATCGGAGAAGGCCCTTTCCGGGAACGATGTTCGCAATCGCTTCGCCTTCAGCTCCGTCTATGAACTTCCATGGGGCAAGGCGCGTAAGTACCTCAACCAGGGGCCGGCCGCTTTCGCCCTCGGCGGCTGGAACATCGGAGCAATCCTCACGTTGCAACAGGGCAGCCCGTTTGGCTTGACGACGCAGGTGAACACGCTCAACGCCTTCTCCGGCGGTCAGCGCGTGAACGTGCTGCGCGATCCGGAGCTTGCCGCCGGCCAGCGTACCGTGCAGCGCTATTTTGACACCGAGGCCGTCGTGGCCCCGCCGCAGTTCACCTTCGGCAATGCCGGCCGCTCCCTTCTCACCGGACCCGGTTTTGCGAACGTGAACCTCTCGCTGCTGAAGAGCTTCAAATTCGTCGAAACCTGGAATCTGCAGTTCCGGCTGGAGGCGTTCAACGCCCTCAACCGCGCCAATTTCGAAGAGCCCGGCACGGCCCTCGGCGCTCCCAACTTCGGCGTGATCGGTTCCGCCCAGGACGCGCGCTCGATGCAGTTGGGTCTGAAACTGACGTTTTGACTTTTTCTATTTCGAGCGCCTCACGCTCAACTGCTTGACGTGCAGGGGCCCATACTGGCCACGCGCCTCTAAGGGGCGGCCCGGGCATGGGCGGATGATGCCGTTCCTTCAAATGGCGGGCGGTGGCGGAATGCTCGGTGGCAGCATGGGTGGCGGTTCTGGCATGAACATGGGACTGGCCTGGCATGACGATCATGCAGCCGGCGCTACAGGCGCGTATGCAGGCCGCCGGATCGCTGGGCGGGGAAAGCCAGGAGAGCGCGGTCTCCTCCGGCGATGGAGAAGATCGCCAAGTCGGTTGCGATGGCGTTGAAACCGGCGCCGTCTCCTGCGGCCGCTCCCGCCAAAGGAAAAGGCAAGAAGAAGTAGGCCAACGATCTGTCATTGGCCTGGATCTGCTCCAGGGTTCGCCGGCAACGGGTGAGCTTCTCCTGGATGGACTCGACGCCACGCCGGATGGCCTTGCTGTCAAGGTGGCAGAACCATCTCTCAACTAGATTCAGCCAACTGGAACTGGTGGGGACGAAGTGAGGCACGAAACGGGGATGACGTTTCAACAAGTCCGACGATTTCCGGCCGTATCTCTACCGCGCCAGCGATTACGGCAAGACCGGGAAGAAGATCGTGAACGGGATCGGCCAGGAGGCGTTCACGCGGGTGATCCGCGAAGATGCCCAACGCAGATGAAGGCGGTGGAGGAGGCGCTGTATCAGACCAGGAACCCCAGCAATTAGAATCCGCTTGAACTATCCCATCCGGTTGAACAACCGGATGGCGGGGCCGGCGGGCGTAGTGGCCAACGCCGGTGCAGCCCCGGCGGCGCCAATCGCAACAGGTGTATGAAGAGGTGGTGTCCGCGACCAACGCGCAGCTACGAACGTGGACAGAACTGCTGGCCAAAGATCTTCTGGCGTTGAACAAGACGGCTCACGATGCCAAATTGCCGGCGGTGCCGCGGCCTTCAGTGGCACCCACGCCTTGCACCGCGGCCGACATGGCGAACTTCAGTTCTTCCAGGCCTGAGCCGGTGACGGCGGAGATGGCGAAGAAGGGAAGCTTGCGGCGAGCGGCCATACGCTTGAGGCTCTGTATGCGCGCCGGGTCCTGCGCGACGTCGATCTTGGAGGCGACTACGAACATGGACTTCCTGGACAACTCCGGGCTGAAGCTTTCCAGTTCTTTGAGGATGATCTTGAAATCGTCGAGCGGCTTGCGCCCGGTGGACTCGGAGACATCCACCATGTGGACCAGCAGCTTGGTGCGCTCGATGTGGCGCAGGAACCTTATCCCGAGACCGTGGCCCTCGTGCGCGCCTTCAATGAGACCAGGAATATCGGCGACGACAAACGTGGTGTCGTTCGGCATCTGCACAACCCCGAGATTCGGTTCGAGAGTGGTAAAGGGGTAGGCGGCAATTTTCGGTTTTGCAGCCGAGATGCGCGAGATGAGCGTGGACTTGCCGGCATTGGGAAACCCCACCAGCCCGACGTCGGCAAGAAGCTTCAGTTCCAGCCGGAGATGGATCTCCTCGCCCGGGTGGCCCGGTTCATGCTCGGTAGGGGCCTGATGCGTGGAAGAGGCAAACTGCGCGTTGCCGCGTCCGCCGCGTCCACCTTTGGCGACGATGTGAGTGTCGCCGTGAATGGTGAAGTCGTGAATGAGGTCGCCGGTATCGGCGTCATAGACAACGGTGCCGATGGGCACCGGCAACTCGATGGAATTGCCGTCGCGTCCCGTGCACCGGCTGCCTTCGCCGTGACGCCCGCGCTCGGCCTTGTGCTCGGGGTTAAATCGGAAATGAAGGAGCGTGTTGTAGTGTTGATTGGCAATCAGCGCAATGTCGCCGCCGCGTCCGCCGTCGCCGCCGCTGGGTCCGCCGCGAGGCACGAACTTTTCGCGGCGAAAGGCCATGCAGCCGTTGCCGCCATCGCCGGCTTTGACGCGTATTTTTACTTCATCGATGAACATAAGAAAAAAGACCGCCGGGCAGGTACGCCGGCGGCCAAGGGTTGTGCAGACGGATAGAAACGAAAAGAACTTAAGCTTCCGGCTTGATGGAAATAAACTTGCCGAAACGGCCGCGGTCACGGAACTCGACTACTCCGGGAATCTTGGCAAAGAGCGTATCGTCTTTGCCGATACCCACATTTTCGCCGGGGTTATACCGCGTGCCGCGCTGGCGCACCAGAATGGACCCGCCCGTGACGGTTTGACCGCCAAAAGCCTTGATGCCGAGGCGCTGCGCGTTGGAGTCGCGGCCGTTTCTTGAACTGCCTAATCCTTTTTTGTGTGCCATGACTTGCTCCTGCTCGTACGCCGCTTAGGCGCTGATCTCATCCACCTTGACGCGGGTAAAATTCTGGCGATGGCCAATGGTGCGCTTGTACTGCTTCTTGCGCTTGAACTTGAAGACGATCACTTTTTCGGCGCGGCCCTGCTCCGTGATGGTGCCTGTGACTTTAACGGAGGAAACGTCTGCGCCTGCCAAAACCTGTGCTCCATCCT
>JAENWC010000451.1 GCA_016650235.1 Terriglobia bacterium | reverse complement strand
GTCACGGCAAGCGGGGAAAACATCTGGGGGACGGCGGACGCCTTTCAGTTTGTCTGGAAGAAAGTCTCGGGCGATGTGTCGTTGACGGCGGAGGTCGCGTTCCTAACGGCGACCGGCGACCCGCACAAGAAGGCGGTGTTGATGCTGCGGGAGAGCCTGGAAGTTTGTCAACTATTTAATTACCCTCACAAGCGTTTCCAGCCGCTCCGAATTCCCGAAGACCCACGTCATCAGGCGCCTGCTCATTTTGTTGGAGCCGGTTGATCCTGCGAAGGTCAAGGCACTTTGATGATGCGAATTGCATGAGTCCCCGTGCGCTCGGCATTCCCCTCTTGGAGGTCTCGTGATCCTGCTCCGTGCAACCCACTGCCGATTCCCGTCGCGGGCTGTGCTGTTAGGATTCGATTGGCCCGGCACGTAACATTTTCGACGCGTGCATACGTCCTTACCATTTCGGGCCCGTCCGTTTGGCGTGGCGGATCATCTTGCGCAGTGCCAAACGGGCCTTCCCCGTGCTATACATAGAAGGATCAACTCGCGGATAAATATAGAGTTACTGCCCGACAGGAGACCAGCTTGCATTTCCAACAATTTCTTACCCTTATGCTTATCAGCGCATTGGCGCTCCCCGCCCAACAGGCTCCCTCCGCTGCCCAAAGCCTCACTGCCCAAAAACAGGGCGCTCTGAAGATCTCCACTTTGGAAGGCGAAGGCGCGAAAAACAATACGCGTGCACGAACGGCGGTGGCCCCCGTCGTAGAAGTGAAGGACGCGGACGACAAGCCTGTGGCCGGCGCTGAGGTCGTTTTTCAGTTGCCCCCGGTTGGACCCAGTGGCGCTTTCAACGGCTGGCTGAAGAGCCAAACCGTCCGGACCAACGAAAAAGGTGTGGCCACGGTGACCGGTTACACCCCCAATTCCGAGCAGGGCCGCTTCAACATTAAGGTCACGGCTGCATCCGGCGCCCAAACCGGCTCTGCCGTCATCGCGCAAAGCAACGTGGATGGGCCCACCGCCGGCGGCAAGAAAAGCGGCGGCTGGTGGAAAGTTGCCTTGATTGCCGGGGGCGCGGCGGTAGCCATCGGAGTCGGGGTGGCGGCAGGCGGTGATGACGCGGCCGCTACAGCGGCCAAGGTCCCGGTCACCATCACCTCCGGCGGCGTCACAGTCGGCAGCCCCCGCTAAAGAGTTCCTTACAAAATGAAAGAGGTTTTCAAATATATGTCTTCCAGGAGATTTTCCGGACTGGCGGCTCTCGCCCTGGCCGCCACTTGTCTGTATGCCCAGCAGGCCAGTCTAGACGGCCCCGTTTCCGGTCTCGTCTACGATGGGCAGTCCAAGGCTTTGCGCATCATCATGGGGGTTCCCGGCGCAGCCTTCCTTGGTGGTGAGTTGGCCGGCAGCCTCGAATTGGCTTCCGTCTCCCCCGATGGGCGCTTTGCCCTTGCCTTGAGTGAGGGCAAGTTGAACCTCATCCGGCTCGACCAGCCCGATGCCGTCTGGCAACTTCTGGATGAACACGCCCGCGTGGAACGAATCGCCTGGAGTCAGGACTCCTCAGCCGCCGCGGTTGCCGGAGATAGCCGTGTCACCTTGTGGCGCAACCTCGCCACTCAGGCTTCCCGCCTCGATCTGGACCTCCCCGCGGAGATCGGATCCCTCACCGCCTTGGCAGTTCACCCCGAGGCAAATTCCGTTGCTATAGCCACCAAGGGTTCCGTCTTTTACCTCGATGGTCAATCTAAGCTGGTGGCCCAAACATCGGATGCCAGCGCGCTCCTGTTCGACGGCGCCGACCTCTTCCTGGCCGACCGTTCCACAGACCAGATCCTGCGCATTCGCGGTTACGCAAGCAGTGCCGAGTTATCCCTTCTCGCTGGAGCCGCCATGCGCATTGACGACCCTGTTGCCATCAACCTCGCTCCGGGTGGCGCGTCCCTTATGGTTGCCGGCGGCTCATCCCGTTCCCTGCTCTGGATCGATCGCTCCACCGGCGAGGTCTCCCGCAGTCTCGATCTCGATTTTGAACCCGTCCGGCTGGACCGCTTCTCCGGCGTTAGCCCCTTGTTCGTTCTCAATGACCGCGCGTCCGCCACGGACCCGGTGCAGATTCTTGATGGCGGCGCGATTCCAGCCGTCTATTTTGTTCCCGCTGGCCAGGCCAGTTCGGTGGAGGACTAATCCGCGATGCGATTCCGCAATTCTCTTATCCTGCCCGCCTTGCTAGCCCACAAAGGCGCGCGGGTGCCTTGTTGCAGTCAATTCAGATCCCACGCGCCTGCGTTGTGGGCGGTTTTCTTAGGAAGCGTTTTATTTACCGCTTCGGGGCTGGCGCAGCCTTTCGGCATCCGGGTGACACAGCCCGATTCCACTAGCGAAATTGCCGACGGCGGCACCGTGACCATGGCTGCCCCCGCCATTGGCCAGCCAGTGGCGGCCAGTCTCACCTTTACCAATCAGACCACCACCACCAACACCGCCACCTTCAACTTCGTTCAGTTGACGGGCTCCTCGGACTTCACCATCTCCAGCGTTCCGGACGCGCCTTTCCCGGTCACGCCTCGCGGCACCTTCGGCGTGCAGATCAACTACCAGCCCACCACCAGCGCCCGCACCACCGCGCGGCTGGCCCTCAATTACGCGGCGGGGACCACCGTCTCTACCATCGTTGTCAACCTCGTTGGCATTGCTCCCGAATTCAGCTACAGCTACACGCCACAGGGCGGCAACGCCTCCATCGTGGTCCCCGGTGGCAACATTACATTGCCTGCTACTGCGATTGATGCCACATCCAACGCCATTGTCACCGTGACTAACCGCGGCACCTCTCAGGGCACTATCCAGAGCATCGCCGTCTCCGGCGCAAACTTCGGCCTCGTTGGGGCGCCCCTCACCGGCACGGTCGTCGAGCCGGGCAGGGATATTCGCTTCACTGTCACCTACACCGCAAAGACACTCGATGCCGCTCGCGGTTCCCTTGGTGTGGAAACCTCCACCGGGCGCGCCAGTTTTAACCTCGAGGCATCCGGCAACGGACCCAACTTCACCTACCAGGTGATTCGCGAAGACGCAGCCTCCGATGTCCGTCCCGGCCAATCCGTTCCTCTCCCCGATACCCTGATCAACGAAAAAAGTTCTGTCGTTTTCCGCATCCGCAACACCGGCAACATCGAAGGCCGCATCACCACCATCAGCGCCTCCGGGACCGGGTTCACTTTGACCGAAGTTCCGCTGCTGCCTCTCACGGTTCCGGCGGGTGGTTCCACTGCTTTCACCATCAATTTCTCTCCCACCTCGCCTGGCCGCGCATTCGGCCGCTTGCGCGTGGGCAACGACGATTTTGATCTGAGCGGCAACGCCCTGGGTTCCACTCTGTCGTATGCCTTTTTGATCAACGGCGTTTCCACCGCCGTTGCCAACAATGGAACGGTCATTTTCACACCGGCCCCGGTCGGGTCCAACAGCAATCTGAAGTTCCTCATCAGCAATACCGGAACAGCCCCCACCAGTGTCGCCAGCATTGGGCTCTCAGCCGCCAGTACGGTTTTCAGTCTTGCCAATCTCCCCAATTTGCCGGTGTCTTTGGCCCCCGGCGCGTCGACGATTTTCGATGTTTCCTTCGCCCCCGCAGTGCAAGGCAGTTCCACCGCCACACTCAAGGTGGATACACTCGCCTTCACCCTCTCCGGTGCCGGCAACGCCCCCCCACCGCTGCCTGCTTACCGTTTTGAAGGCGCCTCGGGCGCGCAAGGGCCGCTGCAGCAGCCTGCCGTCAGTCTGACCTTGGCCTCAAACTATCCTTTGCCTCTCTCGGGCGCTCTGACACTGGCCTTCAACTCCGCCGTCGGCGTAAACGATCCCTCCGTGCAATTCTCCACCTCCGGGCGTACGGTCGCCTTCACCATTCCCGCCAACTCCACCAGGGCCATCTTCGCCAACAGCTCCGACCAGGTCCGCGTGCAGACCGGCAGTGTGGCCGGCACTATTACATTGACCCCATCTTTCTTGACCGATGGCGGCATCAACCTTACCCCCGTGGCGCCATCTTCGCTCAATCTGACCGTCGCCGCCGCGGCTCCCCGCGTGCTCACCTTGGCCTCCACGCTCCGCACCGCCAATAGCATTAGCCTGCTGGTCAGTGGTCTGGCCACCAGCCGCTCTGTCACGCAGATCGAGATCAGCTTCACCGCGGTCACCGGCGAAACTGTTGGCACCACCAGGCTCACCATCCCGGTCGAATCCTCCTTCCTCGGTTGGTACCAGAGCGCTGCCGCAGTGCCGTTCGGCTCCCTGTTCACCGCAACGGTTCCGCTCACCTTCACCGGCGACGTGACCGCCGTGACCAGTCCTTCCGATACCATTCAGTCCGTATCGGTCACACTGACCAACGCCCTGGGAACCTCGCCCGCCGTTAGCTTGACGCTCCACTGAGCAGGGCTCGCTATCTCAGGAAGGGAAGCCGCGCCTTACTTTTCTGAGTCTCAAAGTGCTTGACACGCGCCGCCCATTACAGGGCCTGCTTCGCTACGACGGCCTCTGCTGTCTTCTTCCGCGCTCTCACGCGAAAGATCTCCCCAGGTAAGGCACAGAATCTTTCCCTTCGCGCCGTCCGGCTCTACCGGATGCGTCTCGGATGACTTTTGGACTTTGCTGTTCCCAGCCAGCTCCTCGCCCGCACCCGGCCTCACTGCCGGTGTCGTGTTCCTACGGTTGAGGGTTTGCTACGCGCTTCTTTCAGCTTCCCCTCGCGGCTACGCCTTGCGTTTCGCTACGGTTGTCGTCATCAACTCCGTCGATCTCCTTTTCTATCGATAGATTCTGCCCATGCTGGGCACACTGGGGCGTGCAATCGTGCCCGCAGCCAGGATTGACTGCCCCGCAGAGCAGCATAGCCGCAACCAAACTGTAGAGGCGTTTCCAATTCTCGTACGATATTGTTTAGCAGAACTAATCTGAACAAGAAAGGAAACGCCACGAACGAGTTTACATCCAAATTTGCCAACGACATCAGCGGTGTGATCACGGGCTTCGACCGCCTGGTGTTTCGCGGGAACCTCGCGTTGAATCACGACACAGGCATGAAAGGATATCTGTGGGCCAAAGGTGTGCCTTGAAAGATTATTTTCAGCACGTGGAGCAAATCAGCAAGAAGGTGAAGGAAGCATCCCTTGCCCCGATGGAAGCCAGTCAGCGGCCCATCCGCTACCTCCGCAGCGGCAAGGAGGGTAAGGAGGAGTTGGCGCGCACCATCGCGCGGCAAGACCGAATCACCGGTAGGCCCATATGCGCTTTCACCGCTGTGGAGCCCTGCTGGAGTTGGCGGATAGCCGGCAACCGGGAGACCCATAAGCTGGAGTTGAAGCGAGCCATGCGGCAATGCCTGTTCGTCTACCACTACTGGATCGACGACACGTTTGGTTTTATGAGCGCACGGTTACAGACTTGGTTTCCGTTCACATTCCATGTCTACATGAACGGGCGCGAACGGTTGGCGCGTCAGATGGATCTGGCCGGTATGAAGTATCATCGCCACGACAACTGTTCAGTTGGGTCCAAAACTTTGCTCAAGCACAAACACTGATGGAGCCAACAGTTGGACACCAACTGGAGTCAAGCGTTGAATCAGTGCTTGGCACGAGTCCATCCGCTATTTCCGGAGTTGTGCATAAACTACCCGATGGAATACTACTGAACCGTGTTCCAGAGCGAATGGGCGATGGATATCGTGTTCGGCGAAGCGGAGCGTTTGCGTCGCCTGTATCCGCAGCTCATCCATTTGGGGATGGTGAGCTTTTCCAGTCCCGACGTGATGAGATTCATGGGTAAGAAGGTCAACCGCAAAAGGCGACGCGGTGAGCCCTAATGCCCACGAAGTAGTGAGCGATCTGAAGATGCGCCGGGAGGGCGTGCGGATCAACACCGGCTGGGACAGAACTCGATCAAGCTTTATGACAAAGCCTACTCTGAGTCAGGAGCGGTTCTGCGTCCGGAGCTGACCTTGAACGCACCGCAGCAGTTCCGAGTGTACCGTCATAAGGCCGGTGAACAAGAAGGGCCGATGCAGTGGCGTCCGTTACGCGCGGGTATTGCCGATCTCCATCGCCGTACCGAAGTTTCTCAAAAAGCGCTGGACCGCTATTGTGACGCGCTGGCACGGGTGGATGACAGCACTCCGTTGCGGGAACTGACTGCCTTGGTGGAGAAACGTGCTCGCTGGCACAGACATTGGGTCCGCCCATTGCATCCGTTTGAGCCAACAGAGACGGCCTTACTCCAGGCGGTCAATCGCGGTGAGTTCGCCATCAATGGGCTACGCAACCGGGATTTGCAGGCGCTGTTGTACGCCGACAAGCCAACCAATCCGAAGCAGGCTCGTCAGCGTTCGGCAGCCGTCAGCCGGAAACTGCGAATGCTTCGAGCTCACGGTATCCTGCAGAAGCTACCCCGTACCAAGCTGTTCAGAGGTAGCCATTTGAGCTGGCAGGATCGCGTTGACTAGTCTAGGGCTTTCGCGCGGCTGGAGCCTCGCCCTTGCGGCGCAATGTCGGCGCCTTCCGCGTGGTCTTCTTCTCTTCCTCGGCTTTCTTGGCCTCGGCTGCCTGCCGCGTCTTGAGTTCAGAGGGCGTCATCATCGCCTCGATCTCTTTCTTCTCCTCGGCGGCGCGCACGTTGGCGTCGTGTTTGCGTTTGGTGAGATCTTCCTGCGCCAGTTCCAGGCTTTCCTGGGTGACCTCCAGGGCTGAGGTGAGCGCAAAACGGTAGCGGGCCAAGTCCTTCGGGTTTGCCGCTTCCATCTCCCGCAGCGCGGCCAGCATCTCTTTCTCCGCGGCGGCAACCAGTTTCGGGCCCTCGATCAGTTCTTTATTCTTGCGCAATGCATCGTCTGTGACGGTGTCGATAGCCTCGATGATGCGCGTGTAGTCCTCCAGGGCCGAGTGAATCATGCCGGACCGGCCCGGCTTGTCTTTGGCGATCAATTGCTTGATCAATTCAATGCGAAGGCGCGCAAAGTCGGTGTATAGCTTGAGGCGTTCATTGGGCTCCTGCGCCAGGCGCACCGATTCCACTTCGTCGGAGGTAAGAAAGTCGCGGTCCTGCGGCAGTGCCGCCGGGGCCAGCAAGCAAACGATAGAAAGGGCAGGCGACGCTGCTCTCAGCCAGGTTCTCATTTCTTCTTCCCCATGATAGCCTCCAGGATCTCGTCGCGAATGTGGATGGATCGTTCTATGATCTTCTCAATGGGGGCGCGGTCCTCCACGCTCATCTCAACACGGAAGTTGTCCATGCGGGTATTTAGTTTGCGAAGGTTGATCTCAGCCTTCTTAAAATACTTGGGGCTCTTGCGCGCGTTCTTCCCAGATTCGTCCAGCGACTTCTTGGCCAACTCAATCGACCGCAAAAGTTCATCGAACCCGCCGTTCATCTGATCCGTGTCTCCCTCGCGATAGGCCGCACGCGCCGCGTCCAGAGCTTTATGGGCGTGCCCGATGGCCTTCTCCGACCGTTTCTCCAGGTTTGGCTCAGCCAAAACCGCCGATAAATCGGCGGCCGAACATTGTGATGCGAAACAGAAGGCCGCAACGGCAGCTTGGAGCAGACGGCTCATCTGTGGCAGCCCGCAAAACGGAGCGCGTTCCGGCACGGTGGCCGGCTGTTGCGGGCTCATCTTTTACTGAGCTCCTTTTGAATTACTTTGACGCGTTGACGCGCTTTGAACTCCTCATCCGGATGCTTCTCCTGGCTGAGGGAGAGGAACCGCTGATAGCTTTCCAGCGCCTGCTGGTACTGCTTGGAGTGGTCCTGCGCCAGGGCGCGAAAGAAATAGATGCCGGGCGCCGGATCCCCCAGCGCTTCCAGGCGGTCAAAGGCGGCCAGAGCTTGCGCGTAGTTCTCCAGCGACAGCAGCATAGTCGCCACCCCTGTCCAGGCTGCCTTCGACGCAGGCTGCAACTGAGTGACCCGCCAGTATTGCTGGGCGGCGGCCGAAAAATTCTTCTGGTCGCGGAGCAAGCCGGCGTAGGAAAGGCGCAGTTCCGCGTTCGCGGGCTCGGACGCCAGCGCCTGCTCGAAGGTGGCCATCGCCTTCGACGTCTCCTTGGATCGCAGGTACGCGGTGCCCAGAGCATAGAGATTGGCCGCGGTGGGAGAAACTTTGGCGGCGTGCTCCAGATGAGGAATCGCCTCCGCCGGACGGGCCGTCTCCAGATACAGTTGGCCCAGACGCTCGCGCACCGCCACTTGATCGAGAAACTCAGAATAGATGGCGATGGCGGCGTCATAATTTTTCGACTTCTCGCGCAGACCGGCCAATTGGAGTAGACCATCCCGATAGGCCGGGTCCAGCTTCTCCGCTTGCCGGAAGTGCGTTTCGGCCTCGTCAATCCGGCCCTGTCCAGCCAGTGCGCGGGCAAGCCCGTTGTGCGATGCGGCCGACTTGGGGTCAAGCGTAAGCGCATTCGCAAACTGGCTGGCGGCAGCTTCGTAACTGGATGTTGCCAGCAACGCCTCGGCGTAGTAATAGGTGGGGCGGAACTCAGCGGGCTTGGCAACGGATGCCGCGCGCAGGGACTGCACCGCTTCCTCAGCCTGGTTCTGATTGAGTAGCACAATGCCGAGATTCAACCCCGCTTCATACAAACCAGGCTTGAGTTCCAACGTCTTGCGATAACCCTCGATAGCGGCAGCGTCGTTACCGGCCAAACTTTGCGCCAGCGCCAGATGGAAATGCGCCGAAAAATCCTTCGCATCCGCCTCGACGGCCCGCCGGAAAGCGGCCACCGCCGCCGGATACTGTTTCGCCTCCAGCGCCTGCAAGCCTTCGGCCTGAGGACCCGATTGCAACAGTAGAGCCGCCAAAAAAAGGGCGCATGGCATATGACTATATTGTTTCCGGTCCTGAGGCAACTTGCAATCCAGCAAGCTGATTGAGAGCCGCCGAGGAACGCGGATAAACGGAAATAACGCGGCCGGGGGACAAGATTTTGATGTGCTCAGGAGGCTGCCGGCGGGCCGGGAGGAAAGTAGTTCGTTCCATGGTCGGGTAGGAGGAGGTTATCACCGGTTGCGTTTTGAGAGGAGTTGGGAACGGGTTTGAATGGTGAATCGGCAAGTGGTGGAGCGGTGGGAGGTTGGGGGGGGCAGTGGGTTCGTTTCGTCATTTTTGTAATGGGGTCCGGCGGGAGCGTGGCGGGCTGAGGTTGGGAGCGAAGTTGCTAAATTTTGAGCAGGTCCGCGAGGGCGCACGAGTAATGGCGGCGGAGCCGGGATTCGAGGCGATGGTAGAACTGGAGCGTTTGCTGTTCGGGTTGCGAGGTAAAGTGCTCGATGGCGTGTGCGAGGCGCGCCGGTTCGGAGATGAACTCGTATTTTTTATCGGGGCCGGGTTAGCTCGACCTGACCGATGGGGTGGAAGCGTGCGATGAAGTCGAGGAGCAGGGCTTCCCAGACTTCGGGATGTTCATTGACGAGGAGATCGGCATTGACGTAGCAGCCGTGGCGGATGGCGTTCTGGGAAGAGGGCGCTTTGCCGGCGGGCGAGAGCGGGCCGTGGGACTTTGTGTCATTGGCGCGCGCGGCGGCGGCTTTTTGGGCGAGGCTGGGCGCGGGGTACGTTTTTCGGGCATGGTCGGGGAACCTCCGTGAAAGTGGTTGGGAAAAGAAAAGGGCGGGCGCCGGCATGACAGCCGTTGCCCACCCACTTGGCGGAGTTGGAGCACTCCCAACTCCCCAAAGATCACGTCATCAGAGAAACGCGTGGTGCCGCGCGACGACACATGGTGACGCCTCCGCAGGAAATGCCGCACGCAATTAGCGACGCAATGATCGACCGCCCGATACGCTTACGTCCGTGCCATAGCTGAAGTATGCAGACCAGCCTCTCACTATCTGATTCAGCCGATCCCGCACCTCCGGCCACGTCCCGATGTTGCCGGGTACCAGTAGGCTTCCTACTTTGTCCGTGATGCGTGCCACCGCCTTCTTCGACGGACTCACTCCCAAATACCGGTGGCCATCCTTCCTGTAGCGGTGTGGCCCGAACGTGTAACCCAGAAAGTTAAAACTCTCTTTGCGCGCTTGCTTGATGCTGGTCTTCGCCTCATTCAGATCAGAGTGAGTCCCAGCCGTGTGACCACCTGCCGCGTCCAATCCAGCGCCTCCGCCGCGTTGCCCGCCCGTCAACCGGCGCTTCCCGTTTTCGTCACGCTCCTCGACCGGAGCCGTGAGCCACATCTTGATTAGACGCAGCACATTCCGGTCCACGATTCGCTGGACGACACACTGCATCAATTCGCAGTGTGGAATGGTGTCAAAGTACTTGGACAGATCAGCGTCCACCACATCGGTGTAGCCTTCACAAACTAGCTTGTGCACTTTCCGGATAGCGTCCTGCGCGCTCCGCTTCGGCCGGTAACCATACGCACTTGGTTCCAAACGCACCGGCTGTGGTTGGTACGTCTTGTTGCGCAACTCCTCCGGATGCCGGTCAACGACTCCCCCAAACCCCGCGGCTCGATATCCTCGAACCGCTGTCCATCCACCCCCGGCGCGCCCTTATTGGCTCGCGCCAGTGCGTATGCATGGGCCAGAATGTCCTCGCGATTAATCTTGTCGTAGAGTAAGTAGAAGCGGTATCCCTGTCTGTACAGCCTTCCCCGTTCGTCAGACGGGTCGGCATCCACGACTTCACTCGCGAGGCCTGCTCAAGCTTCACATGCGTTACGGCCTGCAAGGTTGCTCACCCACCATTCGTGGGCTTTATCGCGAGGCTCCGGGCTAACCGGTTTCCCGGCTCGGACGCTCGCAAGCGATCAAGTCCTACCAACAACCACTTGAGTGTGTCCTTCCCCCAATGGTGATCTACGCCCTTGGGGCGCACTGACAAACTTGGGTTAGGCCGGGCTAGGTAGGACAGGCCTCCTGGCTTGTCATTCCGGCGCTTCCTATTTCGACCCCATCTTGATCAGTTGCTCGGCCTGCTTGAGCGCCTCCGGTGTCATTTTCTGGCCCGACAACATGCGGCCGATCTCGCGGGTTCGCTCTTCGCCTTCCAGCTTCCGCACCGTGGCCATCGTCCGCCCGTCGACCTCCACCTTTTCCACCTGGTAATGATGATCGGCAAAGCCAGCCACTTGCGGCAGATGCGTCACACACAGCAACTGGCTGGCGCCGGCCAGCTTCTTTAAACGCCGTCCTACCGCCTCCGCCGTTCCGCCGCCGATTCCCGCATCCACTTCGTCGAACACCAGCGTGCGCGCCACCTTGCCGCGCCGGCCCTCGCCCGTCCTGCTCATGGTGGAGGTTTTGAGAGCCAGTGCAACACGCGACAACTCCCCGCCGCTGGCGATCTTGTCCAGGGCCTTTGGCTCCTCACCCCGGTTGGCCGAAATCAGGAAGCGGAGGCGGTCCACACCACGCGCGCTCCAGTCTCCGCCGCTGAATTCGACGCGGAAAAGACAGCCCTCCATGGCCAGCGAACCCAACTCCGCTTGTACGCTTTTCTCCAGCAACAAGGCAGCCTCCTGACGCAACCTGGTCAGGCCCGCCGCCGCTTGCCCGTACTTTTCCGCCAGCGATTCCCGCTCCTGGCTCAGCTTGGCGCGCCGCTCACCCGCCGTCTCAACAGCCTCCAGCTTCTGGTTGACCTCCGCACCGAAGGCGAGAACCTCTTCCACGCTGGCTCCATACTTACGCTTCAATTTATCAATCTCCGACAGCCGCGCCTCCACCTGGTCCAATCGCTTGGGATCGGACTCCAAGCCCCCCAGATAGTGTTGCAGCGTGTGCGCGGCTTCCTCCAACGCGATCTCAGCCGGACGCAGCGACTCGACGGTTTCCTGCATTGTGGCATCAATGCGGCACAACTCCTCCAGCTTCCTGCGCGCCTGCCTTAGCTGCGCCAACGCGGCCGAAGGCGATTCGTACAGGGCGTCGTAGGCCCCGCCGGCCTGTTCCTGCAGCCGCGCCACATTGCCCAGCACGCGCCGCTCGTTTTCCAGATCCGCATCCTCGCCCCGCCGCAGACCGGCCAGATCGATCTCCTTTTTTTGGAAACTCCACAAATCGGCCAGCCGCAGCTTTTCCTGTTCGCCCGTGTCTATGTCTTCGAGCTCCCGGTTGCACTGCTGCCAGGCCAGAAAGATGTTCTCCACGTCCCCCAGCCTCGTTTCGGCCGATGCAAACGAGTCCAGCATTTCCAACTGGCTCTCAGCCCTGAACAGTTCCTGCTGCTCGTGCTGTCCGTGTATGTCCCCCAAATACGTCGATAGCTCCTTCAGCAGCGCCGCGGTCACAGGCCGGCTGCCAAGAAACGCGCGTGATTTGCCCGAGGCTTGAATCTCGCGCTCCACCAGCAGTTCGCCGTCTTCCACCTCCATTCCGTTGCGCTCCATCAATTCCCGGAACCCCGGCTCCGAGGGAGCCTCGAAAATCCCGGCGATGCGCGCCCGTTCCGCACCGGTCCGCACCATATCGGCGGAAGCGCGGCCGCCATAGAGCAGACCGAGCGCGTCCACCACAATCGACTTGCCGCTGCCGGTCTCTCCCGTTAACAGGTTGAGTCCCTTATGGAAGCCGACCCGCAGGCGTTCCACCACAGCGTAGTTTTCCACCACCAGTTCCACAAGCATTCGTCCAGATTATAGCGAAGCTCCGGTGCGCGCTCCTTGGCCGTTTCGGCGAAAAAAACAATGTTGAGGATAAATGTTTTATAACAGACTTCCCCATTCCTGGCGTATCATGTTGTTTTGAGGGTTTCCGCCCTTGCCCGAAAGGAGTTTGTCCTGGTACTCGCGCAAGTTAGTTTTTGGGAGCTGGTTCTAAAGGCCGGCCCGTTGAGCATGGCCGTCATGGCCCTGCTCGTGTTGGTCTCGCTCCTGTCCTGGACCATCATCTTCGCCAAGTGGAACCTGTTCCGCGCGGCCCGCTCGAATAATCAGAAATTCCTGCGCGCCTTTCGCAAGGCGGAAGGATTGCCCGCGGTAGCTCTGGTCATCGAGCAGTTCCCGCTGGCGCCGCTGGTTTCCGTTTTCGAATTCGGCTATGAGGAGGTGGACCGCCAGCTCAAACGGAATGGCTCAGTGGCCAACAAGACCGCCATTGAACGCGCCCTGCAACTGGGTGTGAGCGAGGAGCTCACCAAACTGGAACGGAACATGAACTGGCTGGCTACGGCCGCCTCTGTTTCCCCATTCATCGGTCTGTTCGGCACGGTGTGGGGTATCATCGACTCTTTTTCCGCGCTGGGCCTGGCCGGAAGCGCCAGCCTTCGCGCGGTGGCTCCCGGAATCTCGGAGGCGCTCATCGCCACAGCGCTGGGCCTCGGAGCGGCCATCCCGGCCGCGATTTTCTACAACCACTATTCCCACATCGTGCGCGAGATCGCGACTCGAATGGACGACTTCTCGAACGAGTTTATGAACATGGCGGAGCGCGGCTATGATGGTTAGCGGCAGCGCCGGTGGCCGCCGCGGCCGCGGCATGATGCCTCTTGCCGAGATCAATATCATTCCGCTGGTGGACGTGGTGCTGGTTCTCCTCATCATTTTCATGCTCACCGCGCACGTGATGGAGTTCGGCCTCGAGGTGGAGGTCCCCAAGGTGAAGCAGGTCCGGTCGGAAGCCGAAGAGCTTCCGGTCATCACCGTCTCCCGCGAAGGCGAACTGCATTTGAATGAAGCGGCCGTGAATATCAATCTCTTGCCCGCGGAGGTGCGCAAACGGTTCCCGGGCTCCAAGGCGGTTTACGTGCGCGCGGACAAGTCCGCCGTATGGGACCCCATCGCACAGGTGATCAGCGTGCTGGGGGAAGCCAAGATGGACGTTCGCGTCGTCACCCAGCCGGAAGATCATGCGAAAGGAGGGCGATGACGGTCTCCCCGCACGACACGCTCGACCGCCGCCAGCCGATGCGGTCCCCACTCGTGGGATCGTTGGCGCTGCATGCTTCCTTCGCTGGAGTGCTGGCCTTTTACGCTTGGCAGGGTACTCACTCGCGGGAAAGCTGGGGCAATCCCGATTCGCTCGGCGGCGGCAGCGTCGCGATTTCGCCCGTCAGCCAGATTCCGCTTCCCAATCGCGGCGGCCTCGTCAATCCCGTGGCCAACGATACCGAGTCGCGGGTCCCGCAGCCGCCCAAACCAGAAGCCAGAAAAGAAACCGTACGCGAGGACCCCGACGCCATCGCCATCCGTGGACGCGAGAAAAAGCCGGCTCCCGCCGCACGGCCCGCCTCGCCGCAGCGGTATGTGCCGCCTTCGGCGCAGCGCCCCAATCAGATCTACTCCAGTTCCGGGGCGGCGGCCACAACACCGATGTTCGGCACCACCGGAAGCGGGGGCATCGGAGTCGGCTCGGGGAGCCCTTTCGGCAACCGTTTTGGATACTACGAGCAGTTGCTGCGCGAGAAAGTAGGCCGCAACTGGCAGACACAAACCGTGGATCCGCGGATGCAAACCGCGCCGCCAGTGATTGTCAGCTTCGAGATTCTGCGCAACGGAACCATCCGCAACGTCACCGTTCTGCAACGCAGCGGCGACGCTACGCTCGACTATTCCTGCCAGCGCGCCATCCTCGAGTCGGCCCCGTTTCAAGCGCTGCCGGCGGCCTTTGAGCGCGACTCCGCCGTCATTGAATTCTGGTTCCAACTAAAACGATGAAATTAACCTCGACCCTTTTACTGGCCGCCTCTATCTGCCTCGCGCAGGAAAGCGACATCGTCATCAAGATCATGAAGGGCGACCGGTCCGTGGTCGCGGTGCCTGATATGCGCGGAACCGGGGATGCGCAGAATCACATGGGTGTCTTCAACCGCACCCTATTCAGCGATCTACAGGACTCGGGCTACTTCACCATGGCCCCCAAGAGCATGTATCCGGTCCAGTTGCCGCAGCAGCCCACGGACTTCAAGCCGCCGCTACCTCCCCCCGCTGCCCGTCCCGGCGCAGCGCAGCCCACGCCGGTCTCGCAAGGACCATGGCTCACCGATTGGTCCGGTCCGCCCGTCAGCGCCAACTATCTCACCGTTGGCTACTCGGCCGTGCAGAATGATCGCATCGTTCTCTTCGCATGGTTGTTCAACGTGAACCAACCCGATCTGGCCAACGCGCAGGTCTTCGGCAAACTCTATTTCGGAACCGTGGATGAGACGGGCGCACGCAAGGTGGCGCACGAATTCGCCGCTGACATCCTGGCCAAGTTTGGCGCGCTGTCGCTGTCTGGTTCCAAAATCTACTTCTCCTCCGATCGCACGGGGGCAAATCAGAAAGAGATTTGGGGGATGGAGCACGATGGATCCAATCAGAAACAGATCACGCAACTGCGTTCCATTTCCATCTCGCCGGCGGTTTCTCCAGACGGCACGCGGCTGGCGTTTACGACATTCGCCGGAGGCAGTCCATCCATCATGTTGTTCTCGCTGGAGTCGGGTCGCATGCTGCGGTTCTACAACCAGCGAGCCTCCCTGAACGCGACGCCTACGTTCACCCCGGACGGCAAGCAGGTGATCTTTTCCTCGACGGCGGCAGGCGGCGGCGCACAACTCTACATCTGTGACGCGGATGGTTCCGGCTTCCGCCGGCTAACCTCTTCGCCCTCCATCGACATCGAACCGAAGGTGAATCCGCGGACCGGGGCGGAGGTGGTTTTCACCTCGGGTCGCTCCGGGCCCCCACAAATATATAAAATGAATATGGATGGCGCCAACGCGATCCGTTTGACCTCGGGAGAGGGTGATGCGGTCAACGCCGCTTGGCACCCGGACGGACAACACATTGCATTCAGTTGGACAAAAGGATATGATCCCGGTAGTTACAACATCTTCGTCATGGATGTGGCTACCAGACAATATGTGCAACTCACTCACGGGCAAGGCCGGAATGAGAACCCCACTTGGGCGCCTGATGGACGCCATTTGGTTTTCTCCTCCAACCGATCCGGGTCTAACCAGATCTGGACCATGCTCGCTGACGGCACACAGGCGCGCCAATTGACCACGCAAGGTCGTAACGGGAATCCGGTTTGGAGCAAGTAGAATTTTGATCGCACTACAGATTATGAGGGAGGGAAGTTCAAGATGAATAAGAGATACATCACGTGGTCCTTGTTGGCCTTTTCGTTGATGATGTTTGCGGCCGGCTGCAAGAAGAAGACGCCGCCGCCGCCACCACCACCGCCACCACCACCCAAGGAGGCACCGGCACCGGCACCGGCACCGGCGAGCGCGAAGGTAGACAAGTTCACGGTGGAACCGTCTTCCATTCAGCGAGGCCAGTCCGCCACGCTGACATGGGTCGTCCAAGACGCCACCATAGTCGGCATCGACAATGGCATCGGCGAAGTGCAAGCCTCTGGCCACCGTCAGGTGTTTCCGAGCAATTCCACCACCTATATGCTGACCGCAAAGGGACCTGGCGGCACCGTGTCCGCCTCGGCATCGGTAACCGTGACCGCGCCGCCGGCGCCACCACCGCCGCCGGCTGCACAGCCTAAGCGGAGCTTAACCGAGCGCTTGACCTCCGACGTACAGGACGTCTTCTTCGACTACGACAAGTACGATGTCCGCGAGGATGCGCGCTCTACGCTTTCCCGTAATTCCGATGCCCTCAAGACCATTCTGAGGGACTTCCCGAACGCGGTGATCAGCGTGGAAGGCCACTGCGACGAGCGCGGTTCGGCGGAATACAATCTTGGCCTGGGCGATCGCCGCTCCACCTCCGCCAGGGACTTCCTGGTGCAACTGGGCGTGCCGGCGGATCGACTCCGGACCGTAAGCTACGGCAAGGAACGGCCGCAGTGCACGGAAGGCACCGAGGACTGCTGGCAGAAGAATCGCCGATCGCACTTTTCGGCGGGGCAATAGTTGTACCGCAGCCGCACCAATGTGGTAACGTCGCCCGGACGGGCTGGCCGCGTGATCGCGGCCAGCCTGTCCCGGCATCTCTATTTGGGGGGGTCTATGCGCTTTCTCCGGAATGCCGTCATCCTACTTCTTCTTATCCCGGCCGCTGGTCTGGCTCAGAAGAAGGAGATTCAGGATCTTCAGCGTGACTTCGGACTGCTCCAGATGGACGTCCGGACCTTGCAGCGATCCTTTGACGAGAAGATTGCGGCGATCAGTGTTCTGCTGCAACAGACGCTGGACAGTGCCAACAAGTCCAATACCTCCATTGCACTCCTGGAGCGCGAAGTGAAAGAGCGCTTGCGCGAGCAGGAAAAAACCGTCGCCGGGCCCGTGGCCGGCCTGAGCGCAAAGATCGACACGATGACCGACGAGTTCCGCTTCGTCAAGGAGTCGGTCGGCGAGATGAGCGCGCGCCTCAATCGCATTCAGGCGCAGATAGTGGAAATGGACACGGCCATCAAGACCCTCAACGCTCCGCCCGCTCCACCTCCAGGCTCTGCGCCCGGACCCGCCCCCGGCGGCGCGCCCGCGGGCGCCAGTCCCACAACGTTGTTCGACAACGCGATGCGCGACAAGATCGCCGGTAAGCACGACATCGCTATCCTGCAGTTCAACGACTATCTGAAATGGTTCCCGAACACGGATCAGGCCTGCGAGGCACAGTTCCACATCGGGGAGATCCATGCCAACAAGGTGGAATTGGAACCTGCCATTCAGGCCTTCGACGCCGTGCTCGAAAAGTACCCCTCCACTTGTTCCAAGGTGCCGGACGCGCAGTTCATGAAAGGACGCGCCCTGGCCCGCTCCGGACAACGCACCGCCGCCGCCACCGAGTTTCGAGAATTGCTGAAGAAATACCCCACCGGTGAGTGGGCCACCAAGGCGAATGCCGAACTCAAGATTCTCGGTTTCTCCACCGCGTCTCCCGCTTCCTCGAGAAAGAGGAGATGACCCGGCGGCTGACGGCCGCGCTGTTTCTTTGTGCAAGCCTCTCCACGGCCGGCGACTTCCCTCGCAACCTGAACGCCTTTCCCGGCTCCTCGCCGAAAATCGACGGCGTTCTCTCGTCCGGCGAATGGGGCGATGCCACGCAGTTCTATGGCGTCAAGGACTGGATTCCACAATTCACTCCCACCACCAAATCAAAGGATCTCGCGCTGCATGGCTTTGTCAAACACGATGGCAAACGTCTCTACTTCGCCTTCGACATCACCGACGATGTGCTCTACGGCATCGACACGCCGCGCTGGCTCCCCGATGACCATCCCAAAGCGCACGATCTGACCCGCGAGGGATTCCCCTGGTTCGGCGACGAAATGGAACTCCTCATCAATGCGTCCAACAAGTGGACCGGAGCGGCGCAGGCCGCCGGCAACGGCTTCAGTTGGCAGATGGTTTGCAACCTCACCAAATCGAGGCTGGGAGGAGTGGGTAAGGGCGGACTGCTGGAAGGCGAGCCGCGCAAGGACCCGCGCGCCTGGGACACCTACCGCGAATGGATTGAAACCGGCGCGCAGCAGGCGGCGGTAAAAGTGAAGCCGGGGGGAAAGGGGTACGTTATCGAGTGGGCCGTCAGTTTTGATCCGTGCCTCGAGGTAGAGCCCGGCCGCTTCTACTCGCCGGCGATGGGAAGCCGGCCCATGGGTCTCAACATCGCCCTCGGCGATCTGGACGAGAAGGAAACAGGCGCCGGCAATTTCGGCAACTTCCATCATGAAGACTGGTGGACCGGCGCAAAGGAAGTGCGCACGCAACTGCGGCATTGGGGAACATTATGGATCATGTCGGAGAACAGCCCGCCACCCGCGAGCCTCTCGAAACCTATCAAGCGCTCGCGCAAATGATCGATCACTCGCTGGTGCGCCCGGAACTGTCCGAGGATCAGGTGCGGGCCGGATGCCTGCTGGCGGCGGATTATGGCGTGGCCACCGTCACCGTGCGGCCCAGCGACATCGATCAGGCCGTCAGGTATCTGCGCGGCTCCGCCACCCGGCCAGCCAGCGTGGCCGGCTTTCCGCATGGAGATTCCAATACCGCCACCAAGCTCTATGAAGCGCGCGATCTGATCCGCCGCGGCGCCAGTGAGATCGACATGGTGATCAACATCGGCAAACTGATCTCGCGCCAATTTCCGTATGTGGAGACCGAACTTGTGCAGATGGCCAACGCGTGCCGTTCCGAAGGCGTCCTACTCAAGGTCATCTTCGAGAACGCCTATCTCACGGAGGATCTCAAGATCATCGCCTGCAAGATCGCCAAGCGCGCCGAGGTGGACTTCGTCAAGACCTCCACGGGCTTTGCCCCGTCCGGCTGCACATTGGAGGATGTGCGGCTCATGTACGGCAAGTGCAACCCTCGCGTGAAAGTCAAAGCCGCGGCGGGGGTGCGCAGCCTCGAAACCGCTCTCGCCGCTTATCAGGCGGGGGCCGACCGCTTTGGTTGTACCGCCACCGCCGTTATTCTGGAAGCCTGGAAGGCGCAACTGGCTAAGAAGGCGGAATCGGCCGAGTCCATTCCGCCCGCACCGGCTGGGCCAACTCCGTGATATCCTGATTCGACGCTGAAGCAATGGCCCGCCGCACGCCTCTTCCTAAGATCTGCATTGCCCTCGGGTTCACAGACGTGAATTCGCTGCTGTCGCACGCCACGCAGGAAGTGGAATCCGGCGAGAGTTTCCTGGAGTTCCGCCTCGATTACCTGCCCCAACCCATGGACGGCGTGAAGGCGATGCGCCGCTTTCTCGAGAAACATCCCGAGGTCTGTCTGCTGGCTACTTGCCGCAGGCATCAGAATCACGGCCGTTTCAACGGCAGCATCGAGGAGCAACTGCGCATTCTGGATGCCGCGGTGGAAGCCGGCGCGAGCGCGGTGGATGTGGAGATTGAAAGCGCCGAGGGCCTGAACACCGGGCTCGAACCGCTGCGCGGCAAGACCACGCTGATCATCTCTTTCCACAATTTCAGCGGGACCCCCGCGGTCGAGGCCGTCTTGCGCCGCATGATGCGCATCCCCGCGGACGGCTACAAGCTGGTGACCACGGCGCGGAAGCCTTCCGACAACTATCGTGTGCTTTCCGTTGGCCGCTCCAACCCGCGCACGCCTTTGGTGCTGCTGGCGATGACCGAGATGGGACTGGCCACGCGGGTGCTCTCCACCGTCTTCGGAGGCATGTTCACCTATGCCGCGCCCAACTCGGCCGAAGGCACCGCCTCGGGCCAGATCAACGCACGCCTGTTGCGCCACCTTTACCGCATCGACAAGTTCTCCCGCTCGGCCAAGATCTACGGCGTCATCGCCGACCCTATCCGCCATTCCATCTCGCCGGCCGTCCACAATCGCGCCTTTCAGAGCAAGCGCATGGATGCGGTCTATTTGCCATTTCTGGTGCATCCTCCGCAGTTGAAGGACTTTATTACGCTGGCGGAAAAGCTCCCGGTGACCGGATTCAGCGTTACCATTCCACACAAGCAGAAGATCCTACGGTACCTCGATATCGTCGAGCCGCTGGCGCGGCGTATCGGGGCTGTGAACACCGTCTGGCGGAAGGCGGGCAAGTGGCGCGGCGCCAACACGGATGTCGAAGGCGTTCTCGCCCCGCTCAAGAAGCGCATAACGCTGGCCAAGAGCTCCATTCTGGTGGTGGGCAACGGAGGGGCGGCCCGGGGCGCGGCTTTCGCGTTGAGCGACGCCGGTTCCAAGGTATCTATTGTGGGACGCAATCCCGACCGCGTACGCGCGTTGGCCAAAGCGAGCGGCGCCGAGCCGCTGGTGCGCGACCAGTTGAGCAGTCTGCATTTCGACGCGCTGGTCCACTGCACCCCAATCGGCATGCACCCGCATACCGGGGAGTGCTTTTTCAACGGCCGGATTCCGGCCGAAGTCGTCTTCGACATGGTCTATAACCCGATGGAGACCCTGTTGTTGCGCCACGCCAAGGAGCAAGGCAAAGTGGTGGTCTCCGGCATACAGATGTTCCTCGAACAAGCCGCTCACCAGTTCCAGATCTGGACTGGCGAACAGGCCCCTCGTCCGGTAATGGAGAAGGCGGCGCTGGAAGCACTTGCCTCGCACACCGATCCCTTCTCCACCGCCTATAATAAATAGGCAATGGCCCACAAGATCACCCGCCGGGGATGGGCGGCCCGGCTTACTACATCCGCTCTGGCCACATCCACACTCGCCGCACAAACCACTACCGCGCCGGAGACGGCCGAAGAACTGCTGGAGGCAGCCCGGCGGCAGGCGCGCCGCAATCTGGAAACGCTGAGCAAGTTTCCACTTCCGATGGCCGTCGAGCCCTCCTATCGATTTGAGGCCGCTTGAACCATGGCCGTTGACGACGCCGTTTTCTTTGCCACCATCACGGAACTGAACGCAAAGCTGCGCGCCAAGCAGTTCTCGGCGCTGGAATTGACCAAAGCTTTCTGCGATCGCCTGGAGAGACTCGGGCCTCGCTACAACGCGCTTGCGCTCAGTTTTCGCGAGCAGGCCATCCGGCAAGCCAAGGATGTCGACGACGAGATCAAGCGCGAGCGGTTTCGCGGCCCGCTGCAGGGAATTCCCTATGGCGCAAAGGATCTACTGGCCGCGGCCGGCGGGCCCACCACGTGGGGCGCAAAACCATATGCGGGCCAAGTGTTCAAGGAAGACGCCACGGTGATCGGCAAGCTGGAAAAGTCCAAGGCCATTTTGTGCGGCAAGCTCTCCATGGTTGAGCTTGCGGGCGGCGGCGGGTATCGCTTCCCGGCCGCGTCGCTGCAAGGCCCTGGCATCAATCCGTGGGACCGCTCGCGTTGGTCGGGCGGGTCCTCGAGCGGCTCCGGCTCGGCTGTCGCGGCAGGTCTGGTTCCATTCGCGCTGGGTTCGGAAACGTCGGGCTCCATCCTCACTCCCGCCGCATTCTGCGGCGTCACCGGACTGCGGCCTACCTACGGTTTGGTGAGCCGCCACGGAGCGATGGCTCTTTCCTGGACCATGGACAAGATCGGCCCCATGTGCCGGTCGGCGGAAGATTGCGGCATCGTGTTGCAGGCGATCGCGGGCAAGGATACGGAAGACCCGGGCACGGCAGGCAAGAGCTTCTACTACGCACCGCGGTTCGCGCGCAGCTTCGCGGATCTCACTATCGGATACGCTCCGGTTGATTTCGAAAGCTGGGCGGATGAAACCGCGCGGCCCGCCTTCGTTCAGGCGCTCGGGGTATTTCGAAGCTTCGGGTCCAAGGTGGTGGAAATCGCCTTGCCCGACCTTCCCTACGGTCCGCTCACCAGCACCATCATTTCGGCCGAAGGCTCTTCTGTGTTTGAGGAACTGATCACTTCCGGCAAAGTGAATGAGCTTGCCGATGCCAAGCAGATCGCGGGGTTGAAAGCAGGTCTCGAGATTCTGGCGAAGGATTATCTCAGAGCCATGCGCATCCGCAGCATCGTGCAACAGGAGTTTCGCAAGCTCTTCGTCAACATCGACGTATTGATTACCCCGGCCCGCAGCGGCATTGCTTCCAAGCTGAGTGATCCGTTGGACCGCGGAGGCTCCCCCGCTTCACCGGCGCCCGCCTCGCGCGGCCTGCGTGATCTCATCCCCGCGGGGAACCTTGCCGGCCTGCCCGCGCTGTGTCTCCCGTGCGGATTCGTTGACGGGCTCCCGGTTGCTATCTCACTGGTTGGACGGCCATTCTCGGAGAACACGCTGCTGGTTTACGGACGGGAATACCAACAGCGGACGGATTGGCACAGGCGTCGTCCGCCGGTCTAACTTTGGCCGTGGCCACGGACCAGATCAGAAGTAGATCTTGGCTCCCAACTGCATGCGGCGGGGCTCGTTGAGCTGGCTTTGGACGCGTCCGAAGTTGATATCCTGCACGTTGGTGCTGCCCGGGTT
>JAENWC010000450.1 GCA_016650235.1 Terriglobia bacterium | reverse complement strand
GCTTGCCGTCGGGCGACCAGACGGGGTTTGAGTCACGGTCGAGGCTGGGGTCGAGAAAGCGCAGCGTCTTGGCCGCAGGATCGTAAATACCGATGAAGCTGTGATCGCCCCGGTTGCTCACCAGCGCCAGTTGCGATCCATCCGGGGACCAGCGCAGGCTATCGGCTTGCCCGCGTGCTTTGATGAGTTGGCGCGGCTTTTCATTTCCATCCAGCCCGGCCGTCCAAACCTGGCCCTTGTAAAGATAGACGACGGAGTTGCCCTTGGGGACAAAGGCCGGGGAGTGCCCCTCGGCGATGCGTTTGGGATCACCGCCGGCAAGGGGAACCATCCAGATGCTCTGCTCAGCGCCGTCCGGACTGCTGACCGGATTGGGGACTTCACCGCTCCGGTTGGCCGCCCCGCCCCGCACGTAAAGGATATGCGCGGCGTCCGGCGGCCAACTGAGCGAGGTGATCTCCTGGCCATCATCGGCCGCGTATTTAGTGACTACTTTGGCGCTGTAATCGGGAGGCGAGGCGGTGAAGATGTTGCGCACTCCCTTTTCGTTCTGTACCCAGGCGATGTGGCCGCCGGCCGGCGCCGCCGTCATCTCACTGGGGAAGGGAGCGCTCAGCAGTTGCTCCAGCGAGGGACCTTTTTGTTGGCCGGCGAGCATGCCCGCCAACCACAGCACTCCTGAACAACAGCCCGCAAATCGGAGCCTTTTAAGGAACACGCGCAAAACGGAGCTGCCGCCCGCATCGGCAACTCGCGTGTTTCTGAACAGTTTGGGGGCGCGGACGGCGCCCTTTGCGCTTTTAAGGAACACGCGCAAAACGGAGCTGCCCGCCGCGAACCTAAGCCTCGTGTTCCTCTGGGGTTTGGTGGCGCGTCGAGCGCCCTTTGCGCTCATAATGCACTCTCCGCAACGGCGTCCGAAACCGGCCCCAGCACCGAGTCGCGCGATTCGGACGCCGGCTTGGTGGTCAGCAGAACGCAGACCAGTTGAGACTTCGGATCAGCCCAGGCGATGGTCCCGGTGGACCCGTAATGTCCGAAACTATTCGCCGAACACGATTTGCCGAAGCTGCCCGGTTTCACCATAAACCCGATCCCTCTCGGTTCATTCAATCCGCTCGTCTGATTGACAATCATGGACGCGGCTGTTTGTGGGCGCAGGAGGCGGGAATGGGGAGCGAGAAAATACTCGAGGAACCGGCCCACTTCCGCGGCCGTGGAATGCGCGCCCCCCCAAGGCGCCCCAAGGTCGCGCCAGTAGGGGCTGTTCCAGTTCCATCCCACATCGCCGGTCACCTGGCACAGTGCAGTCTCTTCGATCTTCCTGCCGCCCAGACCCAATGAAGATTGCGCCATCCTGAGCGGCGTAAAGACCGTCTGGCGGAGAAATTCCCGGAACGGTTTCCCGGTGATCCGTTCGGCAATGGTGGCGGCCAGCAGGATGCCCATGCTCTGATACTTCACCTGAGTTCCGGGCTGAAACAGGAGAGGGGTGACGCAGGTTCCCTTGACAAACTCGGAGAGTGGGGCGTGGCGGCGGCGCAGATCCTCGTTTTCCGGCAGCATGTCGGGCAGCCCGGAGGTGTGTGTGAGGAGATGGCGGATCGTGACAATGCCGCGCTGGCCGCCTTTGAAATCCGGCAGGAACTTCCGGACAGGGTCATGCAGCGAAAGTTCTCCCTTGTCCACCAAGGTCATGACCGCGGCGGCGGTCATGGGCTTGGTAATGGAGGCGAGCAGGAACACCGTATCAGGCGAGCGGGCGGCTCCGAAAGCTTTGCGAAACACCTGCCCGCGGTGGCTCACGTATAACGAAGATGCCGACACGGCCCCGCTGGCGGTTACACCGTCGAGAATCCGAACGGCCCGTTCGAGGCGTCCGGACCCGACGGCTTGGGCGAGGCTGGCAGCGCCGGTGGTGGCCAAAAACTTTCTTCGTTGCATGAAATGTCGATGCTACCGGCCGTGGAAAGTGGTTGTCAAGCCCAGATGAGGGTAGCCGAGCATGGCTGTGCCCTACTATAATTCGCAGTAGCCATCTATGCGCAACTTCCAGCTCATTCCGGGCCTGCTCGTGCTGCTGGCCTGCACTCCGCTTCGGGCCGACATGGCTACGGCGATGCGGGCCTACGAGCACGGCGATTTTGCCACCGCGCTCCGCGAGCTCACACGTGAGGCGGAACAAGGGCATCTCGGGGCGCAGTATATGCTTGGCGTGGCCTACTCCTCGGGCAGAGGAGTTGCCATCAATGAGAAAGAGGCGCTGCAGTGGTTTCGGATGGCGGCCGTTAAGGGGCACGCCGATGCGCAATACGCAGCCGGATATCTGCTGGCCAGCGGGCGCGGCCTGGCCCGCGACGATGCAGAGGCGGCCAAGTGGTACGGCTTGGCGGCGGTTCAGAACCATGCTCCCGCCCAATATGGGCTGGGGAAGTTGCTGCAGGAGGGCCGTGGACTGGAGAAGAATGAAGCGGCGGCAGCGCAACATTTCCAAAGCGCCGCCGGGCAGGGGCATCCTGGGGCGCAGTTTGAATTGGGAATGGCCTACCTGCTCGGACTTGGCATCGCCAAGGATGAAAGGGCAGGGCTAGGGATGCTGCGGTCAGCCGCGGAAAACGGGATGGCCCCGGCGCAGATGGAGCTTGGCTCTATGTACCTGGAGGGCCGGTCCGTTCCGAAGAACGAAGGGGAAGCGTTCCGATGGCTGGCGATGGCGGCCGAAAGCGGGAGCGCCGGGGCGCAGTACCAACTCAGCACGATGTATGCGGAAGGGAAAGGTATTGTCAAGGACGATGCTCTCGCGCAAAGCTGGCTGGCGAAGGCGGCCGGCAACGGACATGGGGAGGCCCAGTATGAACTGGGATTCCGGCATGCCAACGGGCAGGGCGTGAAACAGTCCGAGGAAGAAGCGGCGAAGTGGTATCTGAAGTCGGCCCAGCAGGGTCACGCCGGCGCTTTTTTTCAGTTGCGTACTTTGCAGGCCAACGGGAAGGCCGGCACGCTGAGCGAAATCGAGTTGTTGAAGATGTTCCAGGTGGCGGCGAGCCAGGGCAATGCGGAAGCTCAGTATCAATTGGGGCTGTCGCTATCCGAGGGCAAAGGGTTGCCGCAGAACGCTGAAGAAGCAGTGCGCCAGTTTAGGATGGCCGCGGAACAGGGGCATGGGGACGCGCAATACCGGATGGGCCAGGCCTTGGCGCAGGGGAAGGGCGTTGCGCAAAATGTAACGGAGGCCGTTCAGTGGTACCGCATGGCGGTCAAGCAGGGACACACGGAGGCGCAAGCGGCGGTCGCCAGTCTCTATAGCGAGGGCAAAATCAGCGGACAAACAGACCAGGAGTCGGCGCAATGGACACGTTCGGCGGCGGAGAGCGGCAACGCCGAAGCGGCCTACCGGTACGGACTCGCTTGTCTGGAAGGGAAAGGCGTGAAGATGGACGCGCGCGAGGCGGCTCGCTGGTTACGCGCGGCCGCCGACGATGGCCACGTAGGGGCGCAGGGCCGGCTCGCCATCCTCTATCTGGAAGGCAACGGTGTGGTGCAGGATTATGTTCTGGGCCACATGTGGGCCAATTTGGGGGCGGCCGGAGGGGATGACGCGGCCTCGAAAGCGCGGGACCGGCTCACCTCAGTGATGACGCGGGAACAGGTGGCGCAGGCACAGGAACTGGTGCGAGTCTGGAAACCGAAACCAGCGACTGCCGCACCGCCACAATAGACCAAACAACAAACAATATGAACTGGCAACCACTGAAACAAGGCGAGGCTCAGCTTGGCTGTTTTCTGAGCATGGGCTCGGCGGTAACGGCCGAGATGATCGGGCGTGCGGGATTCGATTTCGTGGTCATCGATTTGGAACACGGGATAGGGAATGAAAAGGATGTGCTGGGCCAGTTGCAGGCTCTCGCCGCCAGCGGCACTGGCGCCATCGTAAGGGTGGAGTGCCATGACCGCCAAAGAGTGCATCGAATTCTGGATCTTGGCGCGCACGGCATCATGTTCCCGCGGGTGAACAATGCGGAAGAGGCGCGGCGGGCCGTGGAGGCGATGCGCTATCCGCCGGACGGGGTCCGCGGAGTGGCGACTCTGATCCGCGCCAGCGGCTACGGTTCCGATTTCCCCGGTTACCAGGCGGCCAGCAAGGAAGCGCTGCTCGGGGTGCTCCAGATTGAGACGCCGGAAGGAGTGGCCCATGTGGAGGAGATTGCGGCAGTGGATGGGGCCGATGTTCTTTTTATCGGCCCATATGATTTGACGCAAGGCATGGGCATCTTCCGCCAGTTTGACCATCCCAAGTTTGTGGATGCGTTGACCCGGACCGCCGCCGCGGCAACCCGGTATGGCAGAGCGTTGGGAATCCTGCTGAGTTCACCGGGCGACTACGCGCGGTATCGTGATCTGGGGTTCCGGTTCATCACCTGCGGGTCAGACTTGGGGCTGTTGGCGGGGGGCGCGCGGGAACTCTCTCAGACGCTGCGGACGGCGCGTGGGGCATAGTCGCGGCGTACCAGGAAGAGATAACAGCCGATCCCGAGAGCGAGCCAGAATCCAACGCCTTTGATGGGCGCATCAAAGGATCCGGTCCGATCAATGAGCCAGCCGGTGAGCCATGGCGCCACCACTCCAGCCAGGTTGGCGGCCGTGTTCTGTATGCCCACCACCATGGCGATGCTGCCGCCTGGAATGAGAGTCTGGGTCAAGGCCCAGTAGTTGGCGGTGGCGAGGCCGAGGCCGCACAGCGAGAAGACGGCGAAGAATAGCATCACATCCACGGAATCCGTGAAGGCGGCCACGGTTTGCGTCGAGGCCATGGCGAATCCGGCGATGGTGAAGCCCTTGCGGACGTTGATAGGATCCCAACCTCGACCGATCAACAAGTCCGCGGCCCAACCGGCCAGCGCGGCCACCGCCGCCATTCCGCCGAACGACATACCGCTGTACCAACCCATCTGCTGAATCGACATGCCGTGGCGTTCCTTGAAGTAGAGCGGCATCCACGTCATGCAGTAATAGACAAAATACATGTAGCAGAAGGTGCCGATGATAACGCCCCACATGACCGGGCTGCGAAACAGTTCCCGGGTGGAGACGCGTTCGGATGCGGCGGACTGCGCCGCGGAAGAGGCGGATCGAGGCACGGCTGCGATGTCGTCCTTCTTTACCCACAGCATCCAGGGGACCAGCCATAACAGACTGGCTAGGCCGAGCATGAGGAACATGGGCTGCCAGCCAAACCGGGTGACGAGATATGCGGATACGGGGAGGCCGATGGCTGGTCCGATCTTGGTGCCGGTCATGTAGAGGCCCACGGCCAGCCCGCGCTGCTTCTCTTTGAAGTGCAGGCTGATGTAGCGCATGCTGGAGGGAGTCACGACTGCCTCTCCGGCACCCACTACCATGCGAATCGCCATCAGACTGTGGAGGCCCGTGGTGAGGGCGGTGGCCGCCGAGCCAAGGCTCCAGATCAGGAATCCAATGAGATAGGGGATGCGCACGCCGAAGCGGTCCACCAGAATCCCGGCCGGAATCTGCAGCGCCGTATACGTCCAAAAGAAAGCCGAGAGCGCCATGCCTTGCTCCGCCTTGGTCAGGGTGATGTCGCCCGTCATGGTGGGCAGCGCTATGGTGAGGTTGACGCGGTCAAAGTAGGCGATCACCATTCCCAAGCTGAGCAACCCGACCACGGGCCAGCGCATGGAATTGATCAGAGAGGTGGAGGCGGTTGAGGCCGACGGGGAGTTTGTACTCATCAGGTAGATTCTACACTTTGTGGACGCTCATCATATTTTATGGGCGCTCAGCAAGGTCTCCACCTCTTCCAGCGCCGGCATCGCTTCTGAGCAGCTCAGGCGGCTGACCACGATGGCGGCCGCCGCGTTGCCGTAATGCAGGCAGTCGAGCAACGGCATTTCGCGGAGCAGTCCGTAGAGGAATCCGGACGCGAAACCATCGCCCGCGCCGATGGTGGAAACCACTTCCACCTGGTAGGGCGGAAGAAAGATGGATTCGCCGCCGTGGTAGAGGCGCGTGCCCTGGCTGCCGAGCTTCGAGACCAGGAGAGGCAGGTTGGCCGCGCGCAACCGGTCCACCGCCGCCTCCAGCGTGGAGACGCCGGCGACCAATTTGAGCTCGACATCATTACCGATGAGCACGTCCACCATGGGCAAGGCGAGACGGACGGCCAGTCCGGCATCTTCCGGCCTTTTCCAGGACATGCCCCGGTAGTCGACATCGAAGACCACGCGGCAGCCAGCGGCCTTGGCATGCTCCATCGCAAGATAGGTGGATTCGCGTGAAGGAGACTCGCTCAGAGAAGTACCGTTGGTGATGAACAGCCGGGCCTTGGTCAGGTACTGCAATGCGGCTGGGGAAATGTCGAGCCGCGCATCGGCCGGGTCATGGCGATAGAACACTTGCGGAAACCGG
>JAENWC010000449.1 GCA_016650235.1 Terriglobia bacterium | reverse complement strand
GGTGTCGTAGAAAAGGCGGTACACGCTGTCGCCGTCATTCTGATAGTTTTTGGCCGCATTGATGCCGCCTTGAGCGGCGATGGAGTGCGCGCGGCGCGGGCTGTCATGAAAGGAGAATGCGTGAACATTGTAGCCGAGTTCGGCGAGCGTGGCCGCAGCCGAGCCGCCGGCTAGTCCCGTACCCACCACGATCACCGTATGCTTGCGCTTGTTGGCCGGGTTCACCAGCTTCATGTCGAACTTGGCGCGATCCCAGCGTTGTTCGATGGGACCGCTGGGAGTATTGGAATCGAGTTGCATATTATTGATGAAAACCGAGCATGACGGAAATGGGGATGGAAATGTTGCCGAGCACGATCAGTGCGGCCATAACGACGGCGGCTGTGCGGAGCAGGGGAGTGTACTTGGGATGGTTCCAGCCGACCGACTGGAACATGCTCCACACCCCGTGCATCAAGTGGAAGCCGAGGAAGCCCATCGCGACGATATAGGCGATGGATACGGGAATCTGCTGGAAGCCGGCGACGACATTGTGGTAGACCTCGGGCGCGCCTCCCACCTGATGACTGAACTTGGGGTGAACCGTTCCCACTGTGAAGTGGAGCAGATGATAGATGATGAAGGCAGCCAGAATAGGGCCGCTCAGCATCATTGTGCGCGAGGCATACGATGATGCGACCGGGCTCAGCTTGCGGTAGCCTATTGGGCGTGCCACGCGGTTGATCCGCCAGAGTTGCACAGCCGAGAAAATATGCAGCGCGACGGCGGTCAATAGACAGAGCCTTGCAAGCCACAGCACCGGGCCAAGTCTGTGAAGAGCGGCTCCGTAGGCGTTCAAGGTCTCAGGGCCGAGGTAGAACTGTAGATTTCCTATAAGGTGCGCGATGACGAAGCCGAATAACATGACTCCGGTGACCGCCATGACCATCTTTTTGCCAAGCGTGGACTCGTACAAACGAGCCACGCGCATCATAGCTGTGGGTGCTGCTGCAACGCTCATAAGCTTTTGGTTCCGCTGTCAGGATGAGGGCGGGACGAAGCATCCATTGTAGCTGAGTGGATGCCTATTCCTCCAACACTGCCACGCCCCACGGCCGGTCGCCAACCTTGATCTTCGCGATCTCTTTCTTTGATGCCGTGTCCACCACCGAGACGTCCCCGGAGGGGCCGTTGGCCGTGTACATGGTCTTGCCGTCGCGGCTGAGGGCGATGCCCCACGGGCGCTTGCCCACGGCGATAGCTCCGGCCGGTACATCTTTGGCCGGGTCGATCAGCATCACGTGGCCGTAGGAGCCGCAGGAGATGTAGACGGTTTTGCCGTCGGGCGCAACCACGGCTCCCATGGGCCGGACCTTTTCATCGCCGAGTTGCACAATGCGTAGTTTCTTGTGCGCCCTTGCATCCAGCACGGCCACCGCGCCGTCGGACTCGAGGGTCACATACGCCTTGGAGCCGTCCGGTAAAAAGGCGACCGAGCGCGGCCGGTGGCCCACCGGAATCTTTGCCAGGATCTTGTAGGATTCGGCATCGATGGCGTAGACGGTTCCTTCATCCTCGCTGGTGACGTAGACGGTTTTTCCATCCGGGCTCAGGGTGACTCCTTCGGGTTCCTCGCCCACCTTGACGGTGTGAATCACCGAGACAGTGGCAAGGTCGAAAACACTGGCGATGGCGGCGTCTTCATTGGCGATGAACAGGCGCGTGCCGGCGGCGTTGAGGGCGAACTGCTCCGGATCAGGTCCCACGTCGAGCATGCGAATGAGCTTGTGCGTGATGGCGTCCAGTACCGCGACACCGTCGGCGGCGCGGTCCGGCGGCGGGAGCTTCGACTTGTCCACGCCGGGCCCGGCGAACGGGGAGCCGCTGAGGGCGATCATCAGGGACTTCTTGTCGTGGGAAATCTGTATTCCGCGCGGCCGCTTGCCGAGCGGGATCGTAGCCGTCACCTGGTTCGTCGCCGCGTCAATCACCGAAAGATCCCCGGATGCCTCGTTGGTGACATAGACGCGCGCCTTCGGAACCAGCGGCTGATCTGCCTTTTTGGATTCAGGGATGGAACCACAGGAACCCAGCCAGACGGCAGTGGTGAGGAGAAGAATACGCGGGATCATTTTTTCACTCCGAAAGTGGATTTCGATACGCGCCAATGCAGGTCCGCAAAGTCCATGTAACGCTGCCAATCATAGAGTGTGACGTCGTGTTTGCCCTCGCGTATGTGATAGCCGATGGTTTTCATGATGGGTTGATGCACGGCGGGCATCTCCGATGTGCCGAGCCCCTGCTTGCCCAGCAGTTGATAGACGGGACCAGCGTGAACGGCGGAAAGAAATTCCCCGCGCGGATCGGCCCATTGATCCTCCTGCGCGCTGGCCACGTAGAGCGGACGGGGCGCAATGAGGGCGAGCAGCATGTGCTGGTCCAGCGGCAGATCGTCTTCCTTGCCGTTGTACTGCTTGAAAGTATCGCTGAACCAGTGCGGGAATGCGGTGTTGATGCGCTCCACGGTTTCCCCGAACTGGCGGCGGCTGAGCGCGGCCCCGCCGCAGCCGGAATCATTGCTGATGACGATGGCGAAGCGTTCATCCAGCGCCCCGGCCCACAACGCGGCTTTGCCGAGGCGCGAGTGCCCCATGACGGCGACGCGGCGCGCGTCGACGTCTTTGTCCGAGGCCAGGTAATCCATAGCGCGGCTCAAACCCCATGCCCAGGCCCCGATGGTCCCCCATTCCTCCGGTCCGGGCCGCGTCTGGCCGGGTTTGTAGAACAACGGATGAGGGCCGTTTTGGAACCCGTCGTCGAAGTCGGGGTCGATGTCGCCATAGTAGATGGTGGCCACGCCGTAGCCGCGTGCAAGAATTTCCGCGAGCGGCCAGCGGCTGGCGGCTGATCCACGGGAGCGTTCCGTGGAGCGGTTACCGGTGATGCCGAGATCGGGGTTGTTGCGGACCCATTGTTTGGTGATGGGAATGGACGGGTCGGGATGGACGGCATGATTGCCGTTGAAATTGAGTCCCAGAAAAACCGGTACGGGCCCAATGGCGCCGGCGGGCAGATGCAGCATGAGTTCGGCCTTGAGCTTGCGCCCGTTATGCGACATCTCGATGGAAACGATTTTGCGGATGGCCTGGCCCGCGAGAGCTTTGTCATTGCGTGCGAGAAGTTCAAAGTCGAGCTTGGCCGATGCGGAGGGGCTGCGGCCGAACATCTGCGACTCGAACAGGCGCAGGATCTCCGGGCGGCGGCGCTTAGTCCAGTCAGAAGCGGAGGCGACGGGCCTGCCGCTGGCCATGACGAGATTATCCGGCAGCTTGTAGGCGGGCACTTTGGACTCGTCGTAGTTGATTCCCGCCGGTTGCGCCGCCGCGACACCGGTAACCAGCAAAAGGGTTGCAGTCGCCATATTCATTTGCATCATCTGATAATCTATCAGCATCCGCACGAGGAGTGAAATGAGCAAACGATTTTTCCTGGTCGCCTTGACGGCCGCTTCCATCGCCGCATTTGCCCAACAGCCGAAAAAGAACCGCACCTCGCCAACGGGCTACGACGACACGCCTGTGCTGCCCGGACAGAAGTGGAAGGTGCATGACATTGCGCGGCCGCGCCCGCACGTGATCACGCCGGGAGCAAAGCCTGGTGATCCGCCTTCGGATGCGATTGTCCTTTTCAACGGCAAGGATTTTTCGCACTGGCAGGAGGGCGGCGGCAAGGACAAGCCGGCGCCCGCCATCGTTGCCTGGAAGCTGGAGAACGGTTACATGGAGTGCAATTTGGACGGCGGCAGCATATTCACTAAGGAAAAGTTCGGTGACATGCAGCTTCACATCGAATGGGCCGCCCCGGCGCAGATCGACGGGACCAGCCAGTGGCGCGGCAACAGCGGGATTCTGCTGATGAACCGCTACGAAATCCAAGTACTGGATTCCTGGAACAATCCCACATACGCCGACGGGCAGGCGGCTGCCATTTATGGCTTCTATCCGCCGCTGGTGAACGCCTCGCGCAAGCCGGGCGAATGGCAGGCCTATGACATCGTTTTCGAAGCGCCGGTTTTTGCGGGCGAGAAACTGGTGAAGCCCGCCTTTGCCACGGTGTTCCATAACGGGGTGCTGATGCACAACCGCAAAGAGATTGGAGGCCGCATGGCCCACAAGGTGGTGGGAACCTACGCCCCGCACGCAGCCGAGGAGCCGCTCGGGCTGCAAAACCACGATACCTACGTCCGTTACCGCAACATCTGGGTACGGCGCTTGCAAGGCTACGATCAGCCGTAATAGAATCGGCTGACAAAGAAGGAGAATGGATCACATGCATCGTTTTATTATTCTGGTCTCGCTCACGGCGCTGCTGCTGCCGGCGCAAACCAAAAAGATTCTGTTTGCCGGGTCGACGCCAGAACTGGTGGCTGACTATCAAGCCGTCACCAACAAGGCGCGTATCGTCGCCGTTACTCCGCAGAACGTTATGCAGGAGATTGTTGACGCTGATGCTTACATTGGGGCTATCAAGCCCGCGGAAGTGCGCGCGGGCAAGAACCTGAAGTGGGTGCAACTTCGCAGCGCAGGTGTGGAAACGGTCCTCCACCTGTCCGGCGGCAATGATCTGCGGGACTCGGGCATCGTGCTGACGAACAATCAGGTGGTACAGGGACCCGAAATTGCCGACCACGCCATGGCCATGCTGCTGGCTCATACGCGCGGCTTGCTCACATTTTTTGAACACCGCAAGTCAGAGACCTGGCAGGCCCGTCCCTATCCGGGGATCGAGCTCCGCGGCCGCACCGGCATCGTGATTGGCGTCGGCGGAATCGGAATGCAGATCGCCCAGCGCGCCTGGGCATTCGGCATGAACGTGATTGGCGTGGATCCGGAAGATATTCCTTACTCGCCGTTTCTGTCCAAGGTCGTGAAACCGGATCAACTGGATCAGGTGCTGCCGGAGGCCGATGTGGTTTTCATCTCGGCGCCACACACACCACTGAGCCACAAGATGATG
>JAENWC010000448.1 GCA_016650235.1 Terriglobia bacterium | reverse complement strand
GGCGGCTGCTACGCGCGCAAGGTCCAGGATGAGATCGGCGAACTCAATCGATTCGCGCCAGCCCTCCGCGGCAGTGTCCGCCCACACTTCGCTGTCCCCTTCCTCGATTGCGCGCACGCGGATGTTGGCATTGGCTGGAGGCGCTACTTGAGTAGGGGCATCGAGGGGAAGAAACATGACGCTGGTGAACTCGATCGGCTGATAGCCTCGCCCGTTGAGCATCGTGAACAGTGATTTGTGAGCGATCGGGCTGATTTCATGCATCACCGGGGCGCCACGCTCCCTGAAGAACTTTTCCAGGCGATCCAGATCCGCCGGCGTGGCCTCCTCGAACATGCCGAGCCCGAAGGTCTGCGTAATGGGCGACTTCGGCCCGTCAAACATGGCAAAGGCTCCAGCCACCTCCATCCATCCGGCGCCGGAATCGGAACTCATGCGAGCACGGGCTTCGACGAAACGTGAGCTGGCGTGCGCCTCGGCGCGCTCCAGACGGCGGGCAAGGTTGAGGTCGGAGAGGATCATGGCCGCTTTAATTTGGACGTCCAGTTGATCATGACATGAATCCGGGTGGAGTTCTCCTCTCCTGAAGCGGGCGGCAGCGCGCAGGAAAACAGAAAACGCTTGCCGTCGGCGGTGACATCGTAGTTGTTCTGCCAGTAAGCCGTCCAAAAACCTCCGCAGGTTTTGAACAGAGGTCGAGGAGATGCAGCCTGCCAGGCGCCGGTTCCTTTCACGTCCACCGATTGGAGCATGCCGTCCGGAGTATGGAAGAACAGCTCTTTCCCGTCGCGACGCCAGCGCGGACCCCCGCCGCCGTTGACGGAGACTTGCCGCTCGCCGGCTGCGGCTTCATCGCCCAATAGCGCCGCCGGCATCGAGCGAACATAGACCTCGAATCGGCCTGACTTATTGGACGTGTAGGCGATCCAACGCCCGTCGGGTGAGAACTTGGCGTCGGGTTCTACAAAACCGGACTGCGCAAACGGGATTGGCTTGCGGTCCCCATGGAGGGGCAAGATCCATAGCTTCCGAACATTCGTGGAATCATCTTTCACGTACATCAGGTAACGGCCGTCCCAGGACCAATCAATGGGAGTTGTATTCCCTTTTACAGGGAACTCGGCTTGGTTGCCGGACCCGGCAAACATTCCTATCGCGATGCTCCCGACGCCGGCGATCCGGTCTGTACTGAACAGGACACGCGCGCCATCGGGGGACCAGACTGGCTGCCAATCGTTGTTCGGGTCCAGCGTCAGGCGTTGTACTGCCTGCGTGGCCAAATCCATCCACCAAAGGTCCCTGTTGCCAGAACGCGGATCAGGCTGGCTAAAAATTACCTTTTCACCATCCGGGGAGATGCGCGGCTCAATCACCTCTCCCTGCGGACCCACGTTGCCGATGCGATTGCCGGTGCGGTCCAGCCAGACAAGCTGCACATTGCCGGCCTCGGCCTGTTGCCAAGCGAGCACACGGCCGTCGGCGGACACGGAAAATTCCGCGTGGCCTCCAGTGGACCCCTGCTGCACCTGGTCCACCACCGGCAACGGATCGCCCGTGAGTTCAGCTTTCCCCGGGTCAAAAGGATGAGCAAGGAGCGTTCCTTCGCGAGCATAGAGCAGATAACCTGGATGCCCCGGTTGCGGTGGAGCGTAGGCGGCGCTGGAATTAGCCGCAATGATCCGCCTGGAATCGAGCGTTCCCAACCTCCCCACATAGATGGAGGAGTTTCCGGCCGAAGCGCGGGCGTTGAAAAGGAAATCACGGCCGCCGGGAAGAAACTGCGGATTACGATGCGAGTTTTCCTGCCGTTTCTCGTCCATTCGCGTGGCCAGGGCCACTGGCCCTCCGGACGCTTTCACTCGGGACAAAGGAAAGCGGCTATTCACCTGAAAGAGTATGTCGCCGTCAGAGTTCCATGCCCCACCGCGCGGACCCGGCGAATCGGCGATCTCCTGCGCAATTCCCCCGGTAACGGTAATCTTCCGCAGCTTCCCCTTCGAGGTGAATCCGAGGAAATTGCCATCGGGGGACCAGAACGGAGAGGCCGCACCGTCTGTTCCAGCAATGGGCTGGCTCTGCAAGGAACGCAAAGAGCGGAGCCACACCAGCCGCTGTCCTTTCGTGTCGGTGGCTACGAACGCAAGCGTTCCCCCATCCGGGGAGAGAGACAACCCAGCGGGCCGCGAATACTCAGCGCCAAACGTGTTCAGCGTGAAGGCGACCAGTTCCGGCTGAGGAACAGTCCGAAGCTGCAAGGCAAACCAGACCGCGATCGCGGCGACCGCCGCCGAACCCAGCGCCGCGGGAACAATGAGCAGCCGGTGCTTGTGCGCCGGCAGCGAGATGGCGGATGTAGTGGGCTTCCGAAGACCGCGCAGATCCACCAACATCTCATCGATGTGCTGATAGCGGTCCGCCGGATCTTTCGCGAGCGCCTTCCCAAGGATGCGGTCGACTGCAAGCGGAAGTCCGGCGCGCAGCGAGGTGACCGGCGCGTGGGCCTCCGTCAGGACAGCGTGCCCCATTGCGGCTTCGACGTCGCGGACGAATGGGAGGCGCCCGGCCAGCATCTCATAGAGCACCACGCCGAGCGACCAGATGTCGGTGCGTTGATCGGTAGGGCTGCCCTGCGCCTGCTCCGGCGACATGTAGGCCGGTGTACCGAGCGAGGTTCCCGTTTTAGTGATGCGGCTGCGGTCGGAGATGTGCGCCAGGCCGAAGTCCATGACCTTGAGGTGACCCTTGGCGGTGACCATCAGGTTGGCGCTCTTGATGTCGCGATGGACCACGCCTTGCTCATGGGCCGCCTGCAGTCCCTGCGCGGTCTGCGCGGCGAAGTCGAGCGCCTCATCCAGCGGCAGAGGCCGCGCCTTAGTCCGGGCGGTAAGCGATTCCCCCTCGATGAACTCCATGGCAAGGAAACCAAGTTCTTCGTCAATCTCAAAAATGGTGCAGATGTTGGGATGGTTCAACGCCGCGGCAGCTTGCGCTTCCTTAAGGAAACGGGTACGGAACTCCGGCTCGGCCGCTACCTGCGGGGAGAGAAATTTCAGCGCCACCGCGCGGCGGAGCTTGGTGTCCTCCGCTTTGTAGACGACACCCATCCCCCCCTCGCCGAGCTTGGAGAGGATCCGGTAATGCGAGATGGTCTGTCCGGTCACCGATGTTATTGTATACTTCTTCCATTATGATGCGACTTAGCTGTCTCTCCCTGAGTTATCAGAACCAGTTTCGGACCGGCAAGATGGATTTGCCCAAGTTCATCGTGCAAGCGCGCGCGATGGGACTCGATGGGGTCGACCTGCACATGCAGCATTTGACCAGTTTCGACAAGATTTACCTGAAGCGGCTGCGGCGGATGTGCCTGGACAACGGGATGTCGGTGCCGAGCTTTCCGGTATCGACCGAATTCGGGATGTACCCGGAGCGGATCAACGCGGAGATCGAGAAGTGCCGGGTGGGGATGGAGACGGGTCTGTTTCTTGGAGCTCCGCTGGCGCGGGTATTCGTGGGATCGGCGCCTAAGGGCGGTAACGCCGAGGACGCATTCAAGCGTGGAGTGGATGCGTTGCGGCGCTGCGCCGAGATTGGCGCGGATATGGGCATGGTTGTGGCGCTGCAAAACCACAGCGGGCTGACGTCAACGGGCGACGACATGCTGCGGTTCTATAAGGAAGTGAATCATCCGAATTTCTCGCTGGTGATGGATACGGGGCACTTCACGGGGCGGGACGGCCCGCGCGGTCCCAAGCAGGAGGGGCACACCTACGAGCACTACTACAAGTCAGTGCAGCAAGTGGCGGCCATCGCGCCGTTCGTACGGGTGAAGCTGTATCAGCTGGACGAGCAGGGGCAGGAGAAGTTCATCGACTACAAGCGAATCTTCGACATCCTGCGCGGGGTACATTACAACGGCTACTGCTCGCTGGTGTACGAAGGAACGGAAGACGAGGTGGCGGCCATTCCGCGGGGAGCGCGGTTCCTGAGGAGGATGATGACGGGGGGTTAGGGTGCGGTCTTCACCAGGGCATTGGTGAGCTTGCGGGCAAGGTCGGCGATGAGCAACAGGCCGGGGTTGTCGGCGTTGAAGGGAGAATTCTTCAAACCTTCCACCGTGATGGCCATGGCGATGCGGCCCTTGGGAGTGGTGATGAGCGCGACATCGGAGCGCAGCCCACTGAGGGAACCGGACTTGCTGGCTACTTTGAACTCGCCGAGCCGGCGGCCGATGCCGTCCTTGTAGTGCTGGCGGTCGAGGATAGCAATCATCTGTTGCGAGGCCGCGGGAGATACGACCTTGCCGTTGGCGATCAGTTCCATGAGCGAGGCCATCTCGCGCGGAGTGCTGACGCCGATGCCGAAACGCTGATTAGCTTCGAATAGGCCGGCCTTGGACCAGCCGGAAGGCTTGGGCGGATCACCGGAAAGGACCTTTCGGAGAGATCTTGTTTGGATGAGGCCGAGCGAGTCCATATAGGAGTTGACGGATTCGGCGGAGACGCGGTCGAGGATGAGGTTTGTGGCGGTGTTGTCGCTGACAACGATCATGAGATTGGCAAGGTCGCGAATGGGGAATCGCATACCATCAGAGAACTCCGTGAGTACGCCGGAGCCACCGACCCTGGAGACCGCGGTGAGTTCGAGCGTCTCGTCCCAACGCAGTTGACCCTTGGCGGCTTTGTCGAAGAGGGTCGCGAGGATGGGGAGTTTGATGGTGCTGGCGGTGGAGACCTTCTCATCCTCCCGCGAGCCGAACCAGGCTCCGGTGTCAATATTTTTGGCAAAGAGGAAGACGCCGGCTCCGAGACGGGCCGACGCCTGGCGGATTTCGGCGGACAGGGCGGCATCGGCGAGCGGCTGCTGTGCGGCGGCGAAGGGAACAAGGAGCAGGGCGGCGAGCGGCTTCATGCGGATTAGCGATAAAAGGGCTGCCAGGTGAGCCAGCGCGGACCGTAGTGGGGCGCGGGTTTTCCGGTTTCGAGCGCGCCGAGGTCGGGAGCCCTGCCGTTGAAGTCTTCGTTGATTGTGGGGATGACCTGACCGGCGTCGACCGCTTTGCCGGCCGGTTTCAAGCGGAAGTTGAGATCCATGGCGTGATAGACGGCGTGGCGTTTGGATGGATCTGGCGGAGTCAACTTTTCGAAGACGTCGAAATCGACTTCGATGGAGTGCGCTTCCTGGCCGGTGCCCTGGCGCAAGGCGTCCAGAGTTTGGAAGGACTGCCAGTCCTCCTTCTTAGGTTCGTAGAGGCGTTGGCCGGGCTTGGGGGCAAGGAAGAGGTATTGACCGGTCACCCCGCGATTGGGGCGGTAGCCATTGTAGTCGGTGCTATAGACATCGGTGGCGTTGGCAAGTCTGAGAATGCCGCGGCCCGGGGTGTCGCGGCCGAGGTAGAGGTTGTTACGGTAATGCATATTGGCGGACGGGTCTCCTACAACGTGTTCGCCGATGATGGTGTTGTTGTAGACGAACAGGCCCGCGGGCTTGGCGGAGAACTTGAAGGCGACGCCGCTGGGGACATGGTAAAGGATGTTGCGGAAGAAGTAGGCGGGACCGCCGAAGACGGGTTGGGAACTATAGCCGCCGTGGGCGGCGTTGACGCCGCGATTATTGAAGACGCGGATGTTGTGTACGCCGCCGTCGGTTTCGACAAAGTCGTCGCCGAGCATGTGCATGTCGTTGTTATAGATGTCGATGGCTGAGGCGCGGCGGTCCGGGTCCTTTTCCGGAGTACCGTAAGTGGAAATGCCGATGGCATCGTGAAAGTAGGCGATGGAGTTATGTGCGATGACGTGGCCGGGACCGTAGACCTTCACTGCGTAGTAACTCTTGAGTAAGTGGGAACCGTAAGGTCCGGCGCTGGCCCACATGGATCCGGTCCAGCCGACGAGGCGGAAACGGTCGTCGCGTCCGAGGAAGAGGTTATCGGCGATGTAGAAATCGCGAGAGCCGGCGTATTCGGTCCAAACGCCGAAGCCGACGTTTTCAAAGCGGCAGTTCTTGACAGCAAGACCGACTGCGCCGATGACTTCCTTCTGGCCGGCGAGTATACCGACGTCAGTATTGCGGATGGTGATGCCATCGAAGATGTGATAGGTCGACGCCATGACATCGAAGAGGCTGTGATTGCCGTCGCCGTCAAAAATGACCTCGCCGTCTCCGGCGGCCTTGATGGTGATGGGCTTTTCGGGCGTGCCCTTGAGAGTAAGCGACATGGAGCCGTCAAAGGGAGCCATGTGGGGGTCAACGTAGTTGAAGCGTTCGGGTTTGTAGAGTCCAACATGGAGGAGGATGGTGTCGCCGGGCTGGGCGCGGCGTTCCCACATCACGCTCCAGTCGCCGAGTCCGGAGCCATAGTAGGCCTGCAGGAGGCTGGTGAAGGCGGGTTCGGTGCGCGGGCCTTCATAGCCGGGAGGATAGACGTGAAGGGTGCGGCCGCCGCTGTAGGGCTGGGGCTCCGTGCGTGTTTTCACTTTGACGGTGTGGGATGTTTCACCGGTGGCGCCGTCGGGGTCTGAGAGTTGAAAGCGGCACTCGTACTCGGTGCCGGGTTGTAGGTTGAGGATGCTTCCCGCAAAGCCGTCCGGGACCGTGTAGTCGAAGTTTTCGCGGCGGCGGTAGAGGTTCTCGCCGCCGATGCGGACCAAAGGAAGCGCCTGCCGCCAAGTGGTCTGGCCGGCGGCGCGGAACTGGACCGAGACGGTGGCGTTGCGGTTGGCGTCACCCTGCATGGGCCACTCAAAGCCCAGGTTGAGCAAGGTGGGCGGTTCGACGTGGAATTTGCCGGCCACGGTGGCGTTTTGAGCGGAGAGAGAGGCGGCGGTGAGAAGTAATGTCGAAAGTAGTTGTTTCATGATGAGCTTCAGTTCCTAGCCAAGTCTATCAGTATGACATCGGAATTCTCGATGGTCCTGTCGAAGAGAATGCGCTTGCCGTTGGGGGAGATGTCGAAACTTATCGACGCGATAGCCTGACTTGAGGTTGGTGAGGCGGCGCCACCTGCCCCTTGGCGGTAAGCATGAGGTTGGCGCTCTTGATGTCGCGGTGGACGATGCCGCGCTCGTTGCGGTCCGAGCGCGGCCTGCATCGCGATATGGGGAGCTTCCTCCAGCTTGAGCGGACGCTCGGCGATCTTTTGCTTAACGCTTGGGCCGCCGGTAATGCTCCATCGCCAGAAAGCCATGCTCTTGATCGATTTCGTAAATGGTGCGGATGTTGGGGTGGTTGAGCGAAGCGGCCGCTTGCGCCTCGCGCAGAAAGCGTGTCCTGTATTCCTGATCTTCGGCGGCGTGCTGGGGGAGAAACTTGAGCGCGACGGTTCGGGTAGACTGCCATCGCGTCTCCAGTCCTCATTTCTTGCTGCCGACCCGCCGCGCGGACGAGAAGATCCCCGGCGAGCACGTAGATCAGCGCATTGTGCCCGTCCGGAACTCATCGCCCACAGTTGAAAACGCCGCGTGGCGTGGTGAATACAGTCGTCCATAAAGGCCGCGTGGATCGACCGGCTGTTTGGGGGCGGACTCGCCTTCATACGCGTGGGGCGCTCTTTTCCTGCGGCTCGCTTGCAGCTCCCGTGCGGTTCAAGGGAAACTTTTTGGCCTACTTGTCACGTTCCAGCGTGTTCCTGATGTTTGTGAGTACAGATCTAAGACTTGAAGTCGATCGGTCCACCGCCACCTTCCGAACGATTGATCCCTTGACGCCCGTCAAGCCGTCCTGCTCGGAACCCATGGTCATGATCAGATAGAACGTAGGGCGATTCGGATCGTCGCTCCCGCGAACGCAGAAAGAGAGGTCCAAAGCCGTTTCGAAGTAGTGGCTCGCATAAAGCTGCTTTTCGGCGACGGCATAGGCTACCGTGTCGGCGGGATTCCCGCGCATCGTCAACACGTGCACGATTCGCAGTGTTGGCTTCAGGCCGAATTTGACCTTTGCCCAGTAGAACGCGTCATCGACGTTGGCGGGCTTCTTGTCGGGATAGGACAGAAGGTAATTGTAAAAGTCGGGGAGACGCTCCGGCAGAGCCTTGACGTAACTGAGCATGTAGGCGAACTGCCGCGCCACCTCTGTCGGATCACGTTTATCGTTATAGACGCCCAGGACTTGATTCCCCTGGCGCTTATACGCCGAGAGGAATTGTGACGCGGTTTGTTGTAAGAGTTGGTTCACTCTTTCATTCACGTCGGGAGCGGACCAGTCGATGCTCCGGCGAAGCTCTTGAATCGAACTCGCGGGCATTTGGATCTGACAGTCCCCTAGCTTGCAATTCTTCAGGGACTGAATATCGTCGCTGTCAAAGGAAAAACCCTTCCAGCCGACAAGCTGCGAAGGATCATTGTTCACCCCCAGCGCCAAATACCCGGGAAGGTTGCGGAGGCGCTCAAGATCGCGCACATATTGGAAATACTTCTCAGGAGCGGTATGTATGTAGATCGCTCCGAACAAGAAAATCTCGCCCGGCCTCCGGGACGGCAGGACCTTCGCCACAGGCTGTCCGTTTCGGATAGCAGCGATCTGGTCCTGGCTCAATCCGACGTTCTGGCGAAAGAATTTCTCGGGCTCAGGATTCGGCTGAGAGGAGGCGGGCAGCCCCGTCGCGGCAATTAGGGCCAGCAATGCAGCAGTGCGCATAACACTTCGGATCGTGACAAGTTTACCTCAGGCGCTGTCCCCGGGTACTTGCCGGATTGTCGAAATGTGAAGATGCGACATCGAGCCTGCCAGTCCCTTCCGGGTCCACGCCCTTTGACAGTGTACGT
>JAENWC010000447.1 GCA_016650235.1 Terriglobia bacterium | reverse complement strand
GGACCATGGCATGCGCGTCTTCCGTATCCACTTCCAGATTTCCGTCAGCGAGCGCGGCATCGTAGATGGCGGGTACAATCGCCGTCCCCATATGCTTCAGCCCTTCCAATCCATGGAAGCCTGTGGAGGGTTGCATGGAATAGCACTGCACGCCGGCAGCGTCCTTCCTGAGCCGCCGCGTCACACCCATGAAGGTTCCGCTGGTGCCTACCCCCGCGACAAAGTGCGTGATGCGTCCCGCGGTTTGTTCCAGAATTTCGACGCCCGTTGTTTCAAAGTGCGCCTGCCAGTTGGCCGGATTGCTGTATTGGTCCGGGTAGAAATAACGGTCCTGGTCCTGGTTGTAAACCTCTTTGCAGCGCATAATGGCCCCGTCCGAGCCGAGCGTCGGGTCGGTCAGGACTATCTCAGCCCCATAGGCGTGTAGAATTCTTTTGCGCTCGATAGAAGCGTTCTGCGGCAGGCAAAGCTTCACCTTGTAACCACGGGCCGCGCAGACCATTGCGTAGGCGATCCCGGTGTTGCCGCTGGTGGAATCGAGAACGATCTTGCCATGCGTCAGCTTGCCGGATCGTTCGCCCTCCAGGATCATATTCAATGCCGGACGATCTTTTACAGAACCGCCGGGATTGAAGTACTCCGCCTTGCCGTAAATCTCGATTCCCGGCAGATCCGCGTCGATCCTGGCCAGGCGCAGCAACGGTGTGTTGCCGATCTGCCCCAAAATGGAGGTGTCCGCGTGAGGGTAGAGTCTAGGTACGGCGAGAGCCATAGAGGAAATCCAGCAGGTTCTATTTTAGCGGAGACCGCTAATCATAGCAATCTTGGTAGAGATTAGGGTGATTTGCTCCCGCGTGCCTGACTGCCGGTGCCATTCGCGGCGCGTAAACCCACGGCTCTCATAATAAGCCGCCTACACCGCCTACACCTGCACACGTGATTGCGGAAAGTTTGGCGACCTTGGGATAGGCTCCTGTCTTGTGGCCAGTTTGCCGTTCTTCACCCAATGATCGCCCCGGATGGACAGATGCTCCACCATGCGCTGGCGCCACAACCGGAGCTGTGCCTCGAATCGGGGATCTCCGGCGAGATCGTTCACCTCTTTCGGGTCCTGCTCAAGATCGAAGAGCTGCTCCTCGCCGTGGAAGGCGTGATAGATATACTTCACCCGTCCATCGGTGAAGGCGTTCCAGTTGTTCTCGCGGCTGTAGCAGACGCCGTGTTCCAGGTCGATATATTCTCTCCATGGGGCATTGCCGCCTCGCAGCAACGGCAAGAGACTCGCGCCATCGAGCTTCCTTTGGGCGGGAGCTCCGGCAGCGTCGAGGAAGGTAGGCAGGATATCGCGCAACTCGACGGGCTGCGTGAGAACCTGTCCGCGTTTGGCGGAAACCAAACCATCCGGCCATCGCAGGAACATCGGAATCCGTGCGGAGGCTTCATAAGCGTACGACTTGCGCCAGAGATGATGATCGCCGGTCATGTCGCCGTGATCCGAGGTAAACACGATCAGCGTTTGCTCCAGCCATCCCCGCTTTTCGAGCGTTTCAAGAATTCTCCCGATCTGTTCATCGATAAACTCGATGGATCCGTAGTAGCCCTGGCGGGAAGACCGCGCCTGCTCTTCGCCGAGATCCCCGTGCCAGATGTCGTCCTTCGGCCCGCTCCGCGGCGCGTATTTTTCCGCCCACTTTCCCACGGCCCGCTTCGGAATATCCGCGTCCGCATATTTCTTCATATAACGGGCCGGCGGATCGTAGGGGCTGTGCGGCCGCGCAAAGGAAACCTTCAGAAAGAACGGTTCCGCGCGGTTGTACCCTTGCAGGAAATTCACCGCCGTTTGCCCGGTCCAATGGGTGGGATGCAGATTTTCGGGAAGCGCATAGGCCTTGGCGGGATAATCGTTGAAACCAATCCCGGTGGCGTCCGGATCGAGGTTCGGCGCCTGCGACAGGAACCAGGCGCGGTAATCACTGCGAAACTCAGGCGATACGGCGCGCCCGGATTCATCGAGTGCGGTTTGATGAAACCCGTTCCGGTTGCGTTGCGGGTGGTAGTGCATCTTGCCGATGCCCATCGTGTAATAACCGGCGTCCCGCAAAGCTTGCGGCTTGGTGAAGGGGTATTGCTGCGCCATGGCAACCATGTGAAGCATGCCGTGATTCCAGGGTGAAAGACCTGTCAGCAGGGCGCTGCGCGCCGGAGTGCAGGTGGGCGTGGTGGAGTAGGCGTGACTGAAACGGGCGCCTTCCTTGCCCAGACGGTCAATGTTGGGAGTGCGAATGGATCGATTGCCGTCGGCGCGGGTGCAATCGCCGCGATGCTGATCGTCCATCAGGAACAGGATGTTCGGTTTCGAGTTCCGCATTGCCTGGCTTCGCAAAACGGCAGGCGCCAATGCTCCCGCAATGCCCACCTCGAACAAGGATCTTCGGGTATATGGCTTCATGATGTCCTTTCCACTATTCCCTGATTCCAGCCAGAATCTTATAGTCTCGCCGCCGGGCCGATCTCGATCGGTTCCATGCCGCCATCATACATTGAAGCATGCCTCAGCCCGGTGCTCATTGGTGCCGGGTCAACTCGCTGGGCGGTCCCGATTGTCCGCCAGGAACGTGGACGAGACCTCCCGTATCGCGCCACGCAGAACTCGATCACCCTGGTTCCATATGTAAATACTTTCTTCCAAACGCGTGGGCACGCCGATTCGAAATCGGAGGTCCATGTCCATTGTGAGCTTCCCCGAATTGCCCGCGAAGGTGGCTTGCGCAAACAAGAGGCCGCCATTTCGGGAACCCGTGGGCGATTCCAGGGCGTTGCCTGTCAGTTCCGTTCCTTGCGCGATGCTTTTAACTCTGGTCTGCTCCGTGTTCCCGCAGGCTGCCAGCAACACGGCCATCGTCAGGCGTAGAGATCCGCATCAATGCTGACGTAGAAGTTCGAGTGGCCTTCTTGGCGTCCACCTTTGCGTCTTTGTGACTCAGCGCCGGATCGGCAGGGGCAGCCTGGTTGACACTTGGCCGACAGGACCGCTTCACATGACGGGAGGTGCGGTGATACGCTTTCCCCGGGCCGAACCGTCAAGGAAAGCCCGTACCAATTCCGGCAGGCTGCGCGTGTCCACGGGCTTGGCGATGTAGCCGTCACAGCCCGCATCCATTGCCCTCTGTTCATCGCTTTTCATTGCATAGGCGGTGACCGCCAGGATGATAACGTCGCGGAAGGAGGGATCCAATCTGAGCCGCCGCGTCAGCTCCAGACCGTCGATGCCCGGCAACTGGACATCCATCAGGATCAGACGTGGAAGAAAGGTTTGCAGGACGGCCATGGCTTCCTCGGCGCGCCCGGCGGTCCGCACCTGGTACCCCTCCGGGACCAGCATGAGCCGGACGAGCTTCAAGTTCATCGGATTATCGTCCACCACCAGGATCGGTTCATTCGGCATACAGTTCCTTTATCTATCCGCCAAGACATCCAACTTGGTCATATCCCGCACACTGGGCGGTTCTAGTCCGGCCCCGCCGCCTCATTTCCACTGAAACACACCGTTCTACTGAAACACACACGGCAGAATCGCGTGAAATGTGCTCCCCTTGCCGAGTGTGCTGCGGATGCCCACCGTTCCGCCCTGCGCCTCCACCATCCGACGCGTGAGCGCCAGCCCAAGCCCCGTCCCCTGGTACATCTTCCCCATTCCGCAGTCCAGTTGCTGGAACTCCTTGAACAGCAGCCCGATGTCTTCCGGCCGGATGCCGATCCCGGTGTCTTCCACTTCCAGCCGGAAACGGCCGGGAGCTTCCGGCCGGATCCGTACCGCCACGCGCCCCCCTTCGGCCGTGAATTTGAGGGCGTTGGAGAGATAGTTATGGAGGATCTGCTTGACTCTGCTCCCATCCACGGTCACCACGCCCAACTCCGCGGAAACCTCCACCTCGATCTGAATATTCTTGCTCAGGGCAGTGGCCCCGAGCAGATGCGTGACCTCGTTGACCAGCGTCTCCAGCGCGACCGGTGCAGGCCGGAATTCGATTTTTCCGGATTCCATCTTGGCCAGATCCAGACTGTCGTTCACCAGTTGGAGCAGATGGCGGGAGGCGGTGAGTATATCGCCCATGCATTCCTTGTGCGCCTCGCTCAGCGGTCCGAGCTTGCCGTCGTACAAAAGCTCCGCGAAACCGATCATGCAGTTGAGCGGCGTACGGACCTCGTGGGACAGGTTGGCCACAAACAAGCTCTTCATCCGGTCCGCCTCCAGAACCAGGCGGTTCTGCTCCTCCAGCCGCCCGTAGGAGTCGCGGAGCTGAGCCTCCATCCGCGTGCGCGCGGTGATGTCGTGCGCAATCTCGGACACACCCACAATTGCGCCGGCCTCGTTTCGCACCGGAGACACTGTCACCTCGACGGGAATCAGACGGCCGGCCTTTCTTTTTCGCAACGTCTCTTTCTGGCGGACGCCTACCCGGCGCTCGAACTTCCCCAACAGGACGGGCATCTCGTCCAGCCGGTCGGATGGGATGATGATCGACATCGGGCGGCCCAGCGCTTCCCGCGCGCTGTGCCCGTACATCTTCTCAGCCGCCGGGTTCCAGGTGGTCACAATCCCCTCCGGATCGGTGCTGACAATCGCGTCATAGGAAGAATCGACGATCGCCGCCAAGCGAGCCAGTTCCCCGGCGAAACGCTTTTTCTCCTCCCGCAGCCGCTTTTCGGCCAGTGCCCCGCGCACCGCCGAAGGCAAGCGCGCGATCCGGTGTTTGGGCACGTAATCCGTGGCGCCCTCCCGGAAGCACTCCACTGCCTTCTCCTCTCCCAACGATCCCGTGACCAGGATGAAAGGGATGTCCCAACCCTCCGCTTTCAGAAGCGGCAGGGCATCCAGGCCGGTCTTGGAGCCTGCTCCCAAATGGTAGTCGGCAAGGATTATGTCGTGCGTGTTGGACCGCACCCGCTCCATCAGCTCCTCCACCGTAGAGACGACCTCGACCGCCAAGTCATAGCCGTTCGCTTCCAGAGCGCGGCGGCAAAGGATCACATCCTCGGGCCGGTCCTCCAGAAATAGAACCCGCACCGCACTTGGGCCTGCCTGGCTGGTTGTCATGTTGTTGGCGCACACCATCCGTAACCCCTCCTGTAACTCCCTCCCGCAACTCCCCCTCGTACTTCTCCTCGCTGACTTGGAGCCCGCTGCCGGAGGCCCGATCCCTGACCAAATTCTTATCGGTGATTCCGGCTCTCATCCTTCTTTTTCTTAAATAAAACGCCGCCCGTACCGATTAGCTGCAATATATGCGCCGAACGTTACTGGTAGAAGACAACGAGGGAGACCTCCGGCTGATCCAAGCCGCCGTCGAAGAGGTTCAGGACCTGGATCTGGAACTGTGCCATGTCAGCCGGCTGAGCGATGCGGTGAGCGGCGCCGGCCGGGAGAAGTTTGACGCTGTGCTGCTGGATCTCAACTTGCCGGACTCCCAAGGGATGAACACCGTCCGGCAGATGCGCCAAGCTGCACCGGACGTGCCGATCCTGGTGCTTACCGGCCTGGATGACGAAGACATGGCCGTGCGCGCGCTGCAAAACGGAGCGCAGGACTACCTGGTCAAGGGCCAGTTCGACGGACCCCAACTGGCGCGCGCCATCGGGCGTGCCCGCGCCCGCAGCGATGCGGCCAAGCCGGGCCAAGCCGAGGCAGCGCACAAGCTGATTGGGGTGCTCGGCGCCAAGGGCGGCTGCGGCGTGACCACGGTGGCCTGTCACCTCGCCACCGAACTGAGCCGGCAAACCAGCGCCAAGACCCTGCTGGCGGATTTTGACCTCGTGGCCGGAACGGTCGGGTTCCTGATGAAAGCCACCTCGCAACACTCCGTACTGGAAGCGGCGGACATGGCCGGCCAACTGGATCTCAGCTCCTGGCGGAAGCTCGTTTCCAACGTACGCCCGAATCTGGATATTCTCACCGCACCAGTCACGCTCGCCGGCAGAATAGCGCCGCGGCAGGAGCGGCTGGCGCACCTGCTCAAGTTCGTGCGTCTCAACTATTGTTGGGGTGTGGTGGACCTGGGCCGCGGTCTTTCCGAGTTCACGACGGGCCTGCTGGACCACCTGGACTTAACCTTTATCGTGATCACCCCCGACGTACTTGCGCTGGCCCGCGGCAAGCAGATTGCGGAAACCCTGCTGGCGAGCGGATTCCCGGCTGAAAACTTGCGGGTTATCGTGAACAGGATGCCGGAGAGTCCGCAACTGACAACCCGCCAGATCGAAAGCGTTCTGAATTTGCCGGTCGGGGCGGCGCTGCCGTACGGTCCGGAGCAAGCCGCCGCTTTTACAGTGGAGGGCAAGCTGGCATCCCCACACAGCGCCCTGGGCGGACAGTTCGCGCTGGTGGCCGCGAGGCTGGCAGGGCTCGAACCGGCTGGGCCCAAGCGGCGCTGGTTTTCGTTCTGGAGCGGGCCCGCCGGGGTGCCCCCGGAGGCCTCGGAGGCCCCGGAGAAAGGTTCCGCGGCGGAGGCAGGGCCGGCGCGCGCCGCTGCCGATCGTCTGCACGCCCGGCTGGACACTCCCCGTGCCGCGCCGGATGAGACCGGCCCATCCCCGGCGGCGCACCAATTGAACCGCGAGTTGGCGCGGGCGAAGGCCGATTTGGAAAAATTCGCCTGCGTCGCCGGGCACGATCTGCGGGAACCGGCGCGGGTGATCGCGGTTTCCGTGCAAATGCTGGAGCGGCGGGTTAAAGACAAACTGGACGCCGCAGCCAAAGAGATGGTCGCCACGGCCCTGGATGGCGTGGCCCAGATGCTCGAACGGCTTGACGGACTGGTCCAGTTCTCCCGCGTCAACAGCCGCGGAGCCGAATTCCAGCCGGTCCGTTGCCAGGAGGCGCTGGCCCAGGCGCTCTCCGGCCTGGATCAGGCGATGGCGCACGCCGGGGCGGTAGTCACCCATGATGCGTTGCCGGACATCCACGGGGACGGCGCTCAAATCCAGACCGTATTCCACACATTGCTTGCCAACGCCCTGACCTACCGCTCCGAGGAGGCGCTACGGGTACATGTCCAGGCCGAACGCAGCGGAGGGGAGTGGGCATTTGCCGTGCGCGACAACGGGATCGGCATTGCACCACAGTACGCCGAACGGATCTTTGACATCTTTCAACGTCTCCACACCCGCGCCGAGCGACCCGGCGCAGGAGTGGGTCTGGCGGTTACGAAGCGAATTGTCGAACGGCACGGCGGACGTATCTGGGTGGAGTCCGAACCCGGCAAGGGAGCCACTTTTTTCTTCAACATCCCTGACCCCGGCGCCGTTTTTGCGGCTCAGCCTGTCACGGCCTCCAAGGTGGCTGGGTCCACCAAGGTGGAAATGCCATGTCGCAGCTAAAAGTGAGAATCCTGCTGCTCGACGGGGATCCGGTGCGGGCCCGCACGCTCCGCCAGATGTTGTGTGAGACGGAAGGACTCTCCCCCGAAATTACATGGTTGGAGCGGCACGCCTTCGACCGGAAGCACCTTGAGGACAGCCGCGCCGATGTGGTTCTGATGGCCTTGCCGGCGGCGGATCAGGAAGACCACGAGCCGCTGGCCTCCGTGCGCGCCCACGCGCATACGGTTCCCATCATCATACTGGCCGCCAGCGGACAGGAAATGTTGGCGCGCAGGGCGGTCAGCCAGGGAGCTCGGGATTATCTGGTCAGAGGGCGTTGGAACGCGCACTCGCTGGCGCGGACCATACAGTCCGTCATCGAACGGCACCGGACCGGGCTGGACCTGGGCAGACAACCGGACCGCGCCGGCAAGGGCAAGGTGCTGGGTTTCGCCGGCGCCAAAGGCGGCGTCGGCGCCACCACTTTGGCTCTGAATATGGCTGCCGTCCTGTCCCGGGACCACTCCCGGGTGATTGCCGCGGAACTCACGCCGGGCTGCGGGGGGTTTGCGCTGCACCTGGGCAATCCGCGCGGCGGGGATCTGGGAAACCTGCTCCACTTCGAGGCCGGAGGCATCAGCGAACAAGCGTTGGCGGCCTGCCTGGCGCCTCTGCCGTTTGGGGTTCATGTGCTGTTTGGCGCCCGCCCCGGCGCATCCGGCTTCCCGCGCAACGAGCAAGTGGAAGCGGTAGTGCAAGCCGCGGCGCGGCAGGCCGACTACCTGATCCTGGATTTGCCCCCCTTCTCTTCTCCCGTCTGCCAAGCCGCGGCGCGCGGATGCGACCTTGTGGTCTTGGTGGTCGACCGCGAGCCGGCCTGCGTGGCCGCCGCCCGGGAGGGAGCGGATCTGTTGCGAACTTGGGGCGGTACGGAATCCGGACCCGGCGTTGTGATCGTCAATCGCACCCCCCTTGCCTCCCTAGGCTCGGCCGCCGAGATTCGCTCCGCGGTGAAGTGCGAAATCCTCGGGGTCGTTCCGCATGACATGGTATTGGCCAGTGTGTGGCACAGACAGGCGCCATTGGTTGTTTCTCATCCCGATAGCGCCACCAGCGAGAGCCTGGCGGAAATCGGCAAGCGGTTGGCCAATATGGGCCAGACCGCGGACGCTCTTGTGCTCTGATTCGGCGGCGCAGTGGCGCGGCCAGGGCATGATCCACCCGAGAATATGACACCGCGCAAACACACTATGAATGCGGGACGACCCGGTTCGTACTCCGCTGGCGGACAACACGGCCAAAACCTCGAATGAAAAGAAAAATCGCGCAATGGAAGAGCGGGAGAAGAAGATGCCCAGCATAGAAACAGCCAATCCGCCCTTGGACGCCAAACAAATTCTAAAAATCCTGACGGCCTTCAAGAAAGGCGACTTCAGCGTGCGCCTGCCGCTGGACTGGACCGGCGTGGCCGGCAAAGTGGCCGACACGTTCAACAGTATTGTTGAGACCAACGAACGGGTGGCTAGCGAGCTCGCCCGCCTCAGCCAGATGGCCGGCAAAGAAGGCAAACCGAGGCAGCGCCTGTCCATAGGCGACGTTACGGGGGCTTGGGCCGGGAAGGTCGACTCCATCAACACTCTGCTCGACGATCTGACCCGTCCGGCTACGGAAATGACGCGCGTGATCTCGGCGGTGGCGCGGGGCGATTTGTCGCAGAGCATGGCTGTTGAATCCGAGGGACAACCGCTCCGGGGCAGCTTTCTGCAAACCGCCAACATCCTCAACACGATGGTCTCCCAGCTCGGCGCCTTCGCCTCGGAAGTGGCGCGCGTGGCGTGCGAGGTCGGCACCGAGGGCAAGTTGGGCGGCCAGGCGGAGGTGACCGGAATGGCGGGGACGTGGAAGGACCTCACCGACAACGTCAACTCCATGGCGGCCAATCTTACCAACCAGGTCCGCAACATTGCCGGAGTGACCAAGGCCGTCGCCGCGGGGGATTTGTCGAAGAAGATCTCGGTGGATGTCCGGGGCGAGTTTCTGGACCTGAAAGAGACCGTCAACACGATGGTGGAGCAGCTCCGCTCGTTCGCCTCCGAGGTGACGCGCGTGGCGCGCGAGGTGGGCGTGGAGGGCCGGCTGGGCGGGCAGGCCAGCGTGCCTGGCGCGGCGGGCACCTGGAAGGACCTGACCGACAACGTCAACCAACTGGCGGCCAATCTGTCCACGCAGGTGCGGGCCATCGCCGAGGTCTCCACCGCCGTCACCAAGGGCGACCTGACGCGCTCCATCCGCGTGGAGGCCTCGGGCGAGGTGGCGGCGCTCAAAGACAACCTCAACGAGATGATCGACAATCTGCGTGACACCACGCGGAAGAACAACGAGCAGGACTGGCTGAAGACCAACCTGGCGAAGTTTACCCGCATGCTGCAAGGCCAGCGGGACCTGATGACCGTCTCCAAGATGATCCTTTCGGAACTAGCCCCGCTGGTATCGGCGGCGCACGGCGTCCTGTACCTGATGGAGGAGGGCAAGGACAAGGAGCAGGGCAAGCTGAAGATGCTGGCCGCCTACGCCTACACGGAGCGCAAGAACCTCTCCACCGAATTCCGCCTGGGCGAGGGGCTGGTGGGGCAGTGCGCGCTGGAGAAACAGCGCATTCTCCTGTCAAATGCGCCGCCGGACTACATACAGGTAACCAGCGGGCTGGGGCAGGCGGCGCCGCTCAACATCATCGTGCTGCCCATCCTGTTCGAAGGGGAGGTGCGGGCGGTCATCGAGCTGGCATCGTTTGAGCGCTTCAGCCCCACGCACCAGGCTTTTCTCGACCAGTTGACCGAGAGCATCGGCATCGTGCTGAACACGCTGCAAGCCAATATGCGGACCGAGCAACTGCTCAACCAGTCGCAGAGCATGGCGCGGGAGCTGCAAAGCCAGCAGGAGGAGTTGCAGCAAACCAACGAGGAACTGGAAGAGAAGGCCCAACTGCTGTCGGACCAGAAGACGGAAGTGGAGCGCAAGAACCGCGAAGTGGAGCAGGCCAAACAGTCGCTGGAGGAGAAGGCGGGGCAACTGTCGCTGACTTCCAAGTACAAGTCGGAGTTCCTCTCCAACATGTCGCACGAGCTGCGCACGCCGCTGAACAGCCTGCTCATGCTGGCCCAACAGTTGGCGGAGAACGCCGAAGGCAATCTGACGCCGCAACAGGCCAAGTCGGCCGACACCATCACATCGGCGGGCGGCGACCTGCTGAACCTGATCAACGACATTCTGGACCTCTCCAAAATCGAGTCGGGGACCGTGACGGTGGACCTGGAGGATCTCTCGTTCCGCGACCTGCAGGACGGCATCGAGCGGACTTTCCGCCATGTGGCCGCAAGCAAGCGGCTGAATTTTGAGATCACGATGGACCGCGGGCTGCCGCCCTCCATCGCCACCGATCCGAAGCGCTTGCAGCAGGTGTTGAAGAACCTGCTGTCGAACGCGTTCAAGTTCACCGCAAAGGGAAAGGTGGAACTGCGTGTGGGGCTGGCCGGCGGCGGTTGGAGCCCGGACCACGAGGGTCTCAACCGGGCTGGGAAGGTGCTCGCGTTTGCCGTCCAGGACACGGGCATCGGCATCGCCCAGGAGAAGCAAAAGCTGATCTTCGAGGCGTTCCAGCAAGCGGACGGCACCACGAGCCGCAAGTACGGTGGCACGGGCCTCGGCCTCACGATCTCCCGAGAGATCGCGCGGCTGCTCGGTGGCTCGATTCAGGTGAAGAGCGAGCCCAG
>JAENWC010000446.1 GCA_016650235.1 Terriglobia bacterium | reverse complement strand
TGAAATACCGCGCCAGTATCCACGCTGCTTCCGCGCGCGTGACCGGCGCCTCCGGCGATGCGTGCAGATCATGCCCGTTCAGCGGATACCAGCCGCGCACCGCCGCGAGCTGGATGGCGGCGAAGGCCGGATGATCCATCCGCAAATCATCGAACCATACGAGCGGCACTCCCGCTTGCGCCAGTTGCCGCTGCACTTCCTCAATGTGGACATCGCCAGCGCGCCCATCGCGTATCATCTGGCTCGCCATCACGGCGGCGGCCTCGCCGATGTTCCACTCCACCGGATGCAACCGGAATGCGCCATTCGTCAGATGAGTCACACCCAGGTTCTTTCCCGCCGCCAGAAGATTGGTTACCTTTTGCGGGATCAACGCGCGCATCGGGATCTGGAACGGGCGCGGCATCATCATCCGGCCACGTTCATTGGCCCCGCATGGATGTATGTCCACCATGTAGAATCCGGTTCCGACCGAGTCGTTGAACCAACGCGCGCGCGGTCCAGGCTGCATTTCCGCCACGATATCCTGCTCCACGACGCGGCCCGAGGCCGGGATCAACCGGCGCGACTCGCGTATGTAGGGCGTCTTCGACAATCCATCCGGCGTGCCCATCACATCCATTCGCAAGCGCAGTTCCGGATAGCCATTGCCCTTGCCGTCGTCACGCGCCAGGTCCGTCTGGAGCCAGTAGAGAAAGGCGAGCGAGACGCGTTTGGCCTGTTGCAACACTCGCGCGGTGTCGAGCGGTGTACGGTCCAGCAGCGTCTCGGAATGATAATCCTGGCGCGGCCAGTTAATCAGCGCCAGGTCGGCCGGGGCGTTGGCTCCGGTAAAATTTTTGCTCCACAGCAGACGGCGCCAGGGAAAGAACGGGCCGGGCGACATATTGTTCGGGACCGGCGGATCGTCTCCGAACATCTTGTATTGGAACTCACCTCTCCAGCCGAGATCGGTTGGGTAGTTCACCTTGAGGCCGAACGGTTGCGAATCGCGGAAATATTCATACTGTGCCGGCTTGGCGATGCGGTGATCCTCACCGTTCCGCACATCGATGGCGAACGGGTAGGTGAAGCTCTGCACGCAGGCGGTGTTGGCCGCGGCGGCCGCGTGCGGTTCGCCTGTATCGGCCTGCGCCTCGGAGCCAACCACGTAGGGAACTCCGGCGAGCGGCAAGAGGTCGCCGAGCTCGGTGGCGTCGAGCACAAAGCGCGGCTTGATGCGGATGACTTCCCGCCGGTCGAACTGGTAGGCGAGCGCTTCGCGAATCACGCCGGCCTCCACCTTCAACTGAAACACGCGCGTCCGCGGGAGCAATTGCACGCGGCCCCGGTGCGGAGCCAGCATCTCCTCCAGAACTTTCACTCCCACCTTCGGTTCAAAACACAACGGGGAAACATAGCAGGCGCCGGGATTCAAGTTCTCCAGCACCTTCGCCGCCGGGGAGAGCGTGTAGTTGCGGCGATAGGAGTCGCGAATACGATTCCGCATCTCGTAGTAGGTTTTCGTACCGCCGGCGATCTCGATGAAGCGGTTTTCGTCGAGCGCGGAAACTCCTCCGGCGGTGATCTGGCCGCCGATCCAATCGCTCTCCTCGGTGAGGCACACCGTGTGCCCGCGGGTGGAGGCGCGCAACGCCGCCGCGAAACCTCCGGCTCCCGCGCCCGCAATCAGGATCTCGCAAGCCTGCTCCGGCGGATTCGCGGGAATGGTTACAGTATGGAGAAAGGAGGCCGGATCGCCCTCGGCCCGCACCGCCTCCACGTCCACCAGTTGCACCGGCTGCGCCAGCGCCGCGGCCGCTAATACGAGATACCAAGCTGCGGTGTGTCGAGCCATTTGCCCCCCTGTAAGCGCGATTCCAGCGCGAAGATCGTCAGCCCCGTAGTGAGCAGATTCCGTTCGATTGGATGCGGCGTCTTTTTTGCCAGCACGAGATCTTCAAATGCCCGGACCATGAAGCTCCAATGATTGTGGTTGTAAAGCTGTATGTAGAAGCACGACGAATGCGTCCTGCCGTTTCTCTCGCGCGCCGCGAACAGATAGTCGCGCGTCATTCCGTCGAGATTGAGAACCGTCGCCTTCAGCCCGTCGCGATAGCGGATCTGGATGGCTTGCGGATTTCCGCTTTCCTTCCCATAGCCGGGATTCACGCGGCGGGAAAGCGCCTGATGGAGCAGATCCTTGGACCAGTCCAGCTTCCAGACTTCCTCGCCCTCCACGCAGCGGATGGAGGCCACTCCGGTTTCGCTGCCCTTGCGCCGCTCGGCCATCGCCTGCATTAGCTCGACGGCATGGTAGGCATGCTCTTCCAGATCAGAAAAGCTCACCGCGAGCACTTCGTCAAGCTCGATGCCGCGGGCAAACTCAAGTTCCGGCCGCCGCCAGGTCAAGGGAAGCGACGATCCGCTGAACAAGGGGATCTTCATCTCGCGGACACGGTCATAGATGCGCCGCGCATCCTCCCATTCGGAGGCGAAATACTTGTCAAAGAATACCGGCACGATGCGGCCGTCGTCCTTCATAACGCGAGCGACTTCCTCAAAGCGCTTGAACCGGGGATAGGTGAAGTTGCCACGCGCGTTCTTTGGATAATTGCCGTGTTCGCCGACGATCGCAACGCCATCGACGGACAGCTTGGCAGCGCCGCGCCGCAGCGCTCCGGCGACATCCGGATAAATGGCGACGCCGAACTCTTCGGCCTGCTCGCGCGCCATATCGTTGAATGGGAACTGATCGACGTAGAAGGAGACCGCCTGCACGCGAGGCCGGTGGCTTACGTGGTTGAGTCTGTATCCTCCCAGCAGCCTCCCCACAAAAACATCCGCGTGGGAATTGGGGAAGTACACATTCATGACCACGGCGACCTTGGGACGAGCCGATTGCGCGGCAAGCGGAGTGAGCAAGAGAGTGCGGCGAGTCATCATCGGTACTGATCCAGGATAACGCGGGTTGTTCCGGCAGCGTGGCTGTTTCACTCCGGCCAGCAGGCATCCACCCACATCTTCAGCATGGTCCGGGGCTATGGTAACAGGACCACAAAACAGGGCATGGACCACAAAACAGGCGGCCAACGCGAGCCTGAACATACGTGTCCTCATAGAAGATCTTCCATAGAACGCCCGTCCTGCGGGGTGGGGTTGCTCAAAGTGCGGGTAACCCCGTTTTTGGGGGAGGCCGGGGGAACGGAGGTGGAAACGGGTCTGAATTGTGAGGCAGCAAGTGGTTGAGAGGTTGGAGGTTGGGCGGCTGGTGGGTTCGTTTCGTCATTTTCTAGTGTAGAGTCCGGCGGGATGGCAGCGGGCTCATGCTGGAGGCGGAGTTGCTGGATCTTGAGCAGGTCTGAGAGGGCACGCGAGTAATGGCGGCGGAGGCGGGATTCGAGGCGATGGTAGAACTGGAGGGCTTGAGACTCGGGTTGCGAGGTGAAGTGAGCGATGGCGAAGGAGAGGCGAGCAGGTTCGGAGATGAGCTCGTATTTGTCCTCGACGGCGGGTTGTTGGCGCGCCATCTCGAGATCGAGGGTAGCGGATTCGGCAAACCAATAGCGGCGGATGCGCCAGTGAGCGGCGGCCATTTCCTCGACGAGCCCGATTTCAGGCTGGCCGATGGGATTGAAGCGTGCGATGAAGTCTACGAGGAGGGCTTCCCAGTCGGCAGGTTCTTCATTGCCGAG
>JAENWC010000445.1 GCA_016650235.1 Terriglobia bacterium | reverse complement strand
TGGCGCAGTTGGCCACGTTGTGCTCGATGGAGGTCAAGGTGAAAGGTGGCGCAAGTTGTCTGCGCATCCCGACGCCGCGCAATCAATCCAGCGCCTTGCTGAAAGCCGCTTCGGTGCGGGCACCCGAAGTGCTACCCCACTGGGAGACTCGTGTAGTCACGCGCCGGTTGCTGTCGTCACGGAGAAAAGTCCCTGTACCAACTACTACTTAGACCCCTGGGAACACCTGCCCAGAAGGGTGAACATCCGTTGAAGCGTCTTCCCGGCAAACGTGTTATCGCCGCCTGCGGCGCAATCCAGCGAGGCGCTCGCAAGCAATATGTTGGTTTTGCCACTACCGCGTTGCAGAAGGATAGAGGGAATGGTCTGGTACCCGGCCTTGGCCGGTAAAGGCGATTGCTTCGCTGCACTTTCAAAAACTCGCGGATTTGCTCCGCGCTCAGTGCTTCGGCATTCTGCTTTGACCAAAGAAGATGCGAATCGAATATGGTTTAATGAAAACGCGCATCGGATGCACGTTGTCTTCCTCAGCAATGAATATCCACCGGCTCCACACGGTGGCATCGGCAGTTTTGTCCAGACACTGGGCCGCGCCCTGGTGGTGGCAGGTAATCAGGTCACCGTCTGCGGCCTCTACCCCGCGGAGATGGAAGGCGAGTCGCAGGACCAGGGGGTTAGGGTCATCCGTCTCGCCCGCATAGGCCCGCCTGGGCTGCGTATTCTCATCAACACCTACCGCGTTCAGCAAAAGCTGCGACAGCTTCACCGGGAGAAGCCGATCAGCTTGATCGAAGGGGATGACGATACCGCGGCGCTTTTCGGCGGGCGCGTGCCCGCCTCGATACCCACGGTGCTGCGTATGCACGGCGGATATATGTTCTTTGAAACGGCTGCTGGCCGCAAGCCCGTCGCCTACCGCACCTGGTTGGAGCGCCGCGCCTTTCATAGGGCCCGTCACCTGGCGGCCGTCAGCCGTTATGTTGGAGTACGTACCAGCGATCTGCTCGGTTTGGGCAACCGTCCCTTTACGGTGATCCATAACTGCGTGGATCTCAATCTCTTCCAGCCGGAACCAGGCACGGGGGAAGCGGAGGGATTGATTGTCTTTGCCGGCACGCTGATTGAAAAAAAGGGAATCCGGCAGTTGATCGAAGCGATGGACCAGGTTGTAAAGGCCTGTCCGCAGGCGCGCCTGGCTGTCTATGGGGGCGACACCGTGGATCCTCTCACCGGCGGCAGCTATCGCCAAAAACTCGAAGACTCTCTCACGCCCATTGCTCGCCCGCATGTCGAATTTCCCGGCCGCGTGGAGCGCGCGCGCCTACCCGGAATTCTGGCGCGCGCATCGATCTGCTGTTACCCATCCCACATGGAGGCCATGCCGATCGCCTGGATCGAGGGAATGGCGATGGGCAAAGCGGTCCTGGCCAGTTCGCTCGGGCCCGGGCCGGAAGTGTTGACCGATGGACAGGACGGTCTGCTCGTTGACTGTCGTCAGGCGCAGCCTATCGCCGGCGCCCTTATCCGGCTGCTCCAGGATGCCGGATTGCGCCGCCGTCTGGGCGAGGCCGCGCGCCAGCGCGTGGCCGCCGATTACGGCCTTGCTCTTCACGTCCAGCGCAATCTCGGTTTCTACCGCGCCGTCGTCGACGGCACCGCGCCTGGCCGGTGACGTCTACAACCACCCACGAATGAAATACCAACAGATCTTGGCGCTTTCCACCGCCAGATCCGTGCAAACCCCCCAGCGCGCCGGCCAACTGCTCCAGCGTTTGGCGGCATCGGGCACCGGTTGCACAATGACGTCCACGCCGGCCGCGGCAAACACGCGCCGCGCACGCCAGCAGTGATAGTCGCTGGTGAGCAACACCAGCGGCTGCGCGGGCTTTTCACTGCCCGTACGCGCTTTCCAGTCCGCCAGGATGTTTCGCGCTCCCCGTACATTTTCAAGGGTGCTGTCCGACGCGTTCTCTTCGATAAGAGCCGCCGCCGGCACACCTTCATGGACCAGCCACTTTCGCATCGCCGGCGCAGCATCCCGTCCCAGCAAAATGATGTGCGAAAACGTTCCCTGCCGCCAATACAACCGCGCATAAAACACCCGCCGGTAACTGGTTAATCCCATCGTCTCGGGATCTTCCATATCCGCGCCTGCTACCAGGAGCGTTCCGCCGGGAGGGGAGAGCCAATCTCCAGCCAGCCACAGCGCATACCAGTAACCGAGGGGCGTCAAGGTGGCCAGCAGGACCGCCGCGCCGGTCAGTAACGCCGTATAACGAAGGATGAAAACCAAGCGTCTCATGGGTGGGCCGCAACCAACTATCCTGTCACAGCGCGGGGCAAGGCTTATAGTAAGAATCATGAACGCACCCGCCGCAGCCGTCGCCGGTGTCCGGATCGCCGGCATAGCAAGCGCTGTTCCCTCGCAACGGGAAGCCGTCGCCGACGCTGGCCGCCTGTTCGGCGCCGAAGAGGTCGAACGCATTCAACAGAGCTCAGGCGTCCAGTACCGCCACATTGCCCCTGAATCCATCTGTGCGTCGGACCTGTGCCAGGCCGCCGCCGAGCGGCTCCTGGAGGAACTCGGATGGCCGCGGGAATCGATCGGCGTCCTGATCTTCGTTTCCCAGACCCCCGATTATGTTCTCCCAGCCACCAGTTGCGCCCTGCAAGCCCGCCTGGGACTGGCAAAGGACTGTGCGGCCTTCGACGTCAACCTGGCCTGTTCCGGCTATATTTATGGTCTATGGATGGCTGCTCTGACGGTTGCCTCCGGCCGCCGGGCTCTTTTGCTTGTCGGTGATACTACCTCTCGTTTTGTCTCGACCCAGGACCGCACCACGGCACTTCTGTTCGGTGACGCCGGCACGGCCACCACACTCGAGCCCGATTCCGCCGCTCCGCCTATGCACTTCGAACTCGGCACGGACGGCTCGGGCGAGCGGAATCTAATCGTTCCCGCCGGCGGGTTTCGCCTCCGGCACAGCGAAGCCACCGCGGTGCGTACCGAAGGCGGCGGCGGCAATCTACGTAGCAAGGAGGATTTGTTTATGGACGGCGGTGAAATCTTCGCTTTCACGCTCACCTGCATCCCGAAGCTCATCCGGACCATCCTGGAGCGCACCGGCTGGACGGCCGACGACGTCGGGCATTTCGTATTTCATCAGTCCAACCGCTTCATCCTGCAGCACCTGTCCAAGCGCATGAAACTGCCGCCGGAAAAGGTGGTTCTTGCTTTGGAAAACTACGGCAACACCGGCTCGGCTTCCATTCCGCTCGCCATCACCACGCATCTGCGCGAGACCGTGGCCGCCGGGTCCCGCCGTCTGATTCTGGCCGGCTACGGCGCCGGTTACTCCTGGGGGGCGGCCGGCGTGGAAGTTGGACCTATCTGCGTGCCGGAAGTCGTGCTCGTCTGAGCCTGCTTTGTCTTCGGACGGCCCACGTTGCGGAAATAGACCTCGGCCGGATTGCCGAGAGCCACGCAATAGGGTGGAATGTCGTTCGCAACCACGCTCTTGGCTCCAATGATTGCGCCCTCGCCAATCGTCACGCCCTGGTAGATCCGCACGCCGTTCCCGATCCAGGCATAGCGGCCGATATGTACCGGCTTGGGTGACTGGGCGCGCCGTTCATCGGCGGTATCGGCATCCGAAATTGAACAGTCAAACGACACCATTGCATGGTCTTCCAGCACAACGCGTTGATGCACCGTCACGCGCGTATTGGCGCCGATGCCCGAGTGGTTGCCCATGATCAGCAGGCCTGGATTCAAGCCATCGGTTCCGTTCAGCCGCAAACGCCCGCCGCCGAACATAACGCCCTCGCCCAGTTGTATGCGCATCTTGCCGGTCCGGATGGGCGAGTCGTAGAACACCATGGTTGCGCCAACTTCCTCCAGCTGGCTGCGGAACATCGGCTCTTTCAGAAACAGAATCCACAGCCGCCGCCAGGTGGCGGCAACGAGATAGTGCATCTCATAGAGGAAGCGCAGCAATGGTTTCATTCAGCCTGCGTTCCGCCAGTCGGCTGTCCGTATTTCGGCTGGATTTCCGGCCGCGTAGCAATAGGGGGGAAGGGAACTGATGACGACGCTGTTCGGCCCAATGACGGCGCCCTCGCCGATCGTCACGCCTTTCATCACCTGACTGCCCGAGCCGATGCGGACGCCGGTGCAAATGCGTACCGGCCGGATGTCGCGCGCCGTCAATGGCGCATTCTGTGCCCGCAGGGCGGCTTCCCGCGGATGGCCGTCGTTATCGGTAATCCGGCAGTCGTCACCAACGGCAACGGCGTCTTCAATGATGACTTCCTGATTGACGCTCACCGCGCAGTGGTCGCCAAAACTGGCGCCGTTACCGATCTGCAACCGGGGGTGGTCCAGAAAGCGGCCCGTAATCACCATGAAGTGGTAGCCGAAGCTAGCCGAGTCGCCAATCACGATTTCGCTGTGCCCCAGGATGTAGGGCAGGCTAGATAGCGTCAGATTCTTGCCCACGCTACTGCATCGTCCGCGAAAAAGCGGCTCAATGTATAGAGTCATGAGCAACCGGCGGAACATCCGTCCGACGGCGCTGTGCAGGTGATAGAGACCAGCCAGAATGGGCATAAAAAAACGGGGAATGGGAAGGCTGCCGTTGTTCAGGATAAACCGGGCCACCGAGCGGAGCACGCGGTAGACAGGCGTCTCGCCCCGCTTCATGTTCAGAAGAAAATCACCCATTCGCCTTCGATTATACCGGCGTCTGATGCGACCCGGATTGCGCGCGCCTATGTTAGTGTTAAGAACTGATGGACCGCCAAACGTTTCTTTTGCAGCTCGACGAGTTACTCTCTCTTCCCGCCGGTACTCTGAAAGGGCCCGAGAAACTCGAAACATTCGAGATGTGGGACTCGCTGGCCACGGTCAATGTGATTGCGTTGGCCAATGAGCACTTCGACGTGACGCTGTCCCCGCGTCAGATCGCCGGTTGTACAACCGTGGACGAACTGCTGGCGCTGGCGCCACTGCATTCCTAGGGTAGTGTCCAAGACTTAACTGGACATCTTTTCGATCCAATCTGCGTTCATCGGCAGCCATCGTTTTCAGTGGCTTGTTTTGCCCGACATTTCTCCAGAGGCTTATTGGCCGCATATGAACCAGCATGGGCCGCGTGGCGGCCCACTTGAGGTGATGAAAAATGTGTTGCGGGCCTCGCGGATCGGCCTGTGGGGCGGGCAATCGTGCCCCACAAAGGGAATTGTTTTCAGAGCAACGCCGATGCATGCCGATGTGTGATTGTCCAGTTATTTCCCGGACACTAGCGAACTATTACGGCCTGCGCGATCGGCAGTGCGCCGATCGGAAAATTGGCAGCGTCCAGATAAACGACACGGTAGTACAGCGCGGTTCCCTTGAGCCACTGGACGGTGAATTCATATCCATTGGCGTTGAAGGGAACCGGGCCCTGTTGCTGGGTAACGTCTGGTTCCGTGCCGAACTGTAAAAGAGCCGGACCTGGCGGCAGCGAATCCGGCGGCGTGACGGCGATGGTGTAGGGCACCATCTCGCTGCTGAGTTCGGTTGTGGAAATCGCGCCGTTGGTCACCTCCCCCGGTCCAAGGCCGGTGAGTGAGCTGCCATCGTTCAACTGCTCGTAATAGCAGAGAATCCGGTACTGATAGGACGTTGCCGGCGTCAATCCGCTGATGATCACTGTGCGCGGACGGGCTCCGCCCTGGTCGGCGGTCCGCGTCCAACTGCCGCTGGCGGCCGGTTTAGAATCCACCGAGCAAGCACGGCCGTCTGGAGCGGTATAGTTCACCTCCAGAGCCGTGGAGCCAGGCTGTATGTTAATTCCGAGCACTTTGCCCAGGTCGACGTCCAACTGGTCGAGGTCTGCGCCCATGCTTTTACCGTTTAAGGCAGGATTGGCTCCCCCAGCGCGAAATTGACTCTGTTCGGTCAGCCGGTAGGCCCCTTGGCCCGGCGCAACCATTCCCACCTGTTGTTGCCGCTCGGCCATGGTGGCCCCGGGAGGGAAAATATTGCCGGGCGGGAATTGTGCGGCCAAATCGGCCATTTCCGACGATGTCAAGCTCCGCAGATTGGACAGGCTGGTTCCTGTCATGCCCCCGATGATGACGTTGTTGGTAAACGAGTAGTTGGGCTGAACCGTCGCGCCTGTCTTGACAAAAAAAGTGTCCAGCTTCTGCTTGATCGTGCCGGCAACGTTGACACCGGGAAGGCGTGGATGGGTGGACATGAACTGATTGTCGTCCACGCCGATACCACCCCCGCCTTCGCCAAAACTCATGTACATGATGTTATCCGTAAAGTTCAAACGGCCACCCAGCGCGGCGCCCCCCCCGATCAGCATCAGGTAAGGGCCGCGGCCCAGAGCCAGGCCCATCGTGTTGTTGCGCATATTGACATCCTGGCAGCCCGGAAGATTGTCCATATAGGCGGCGGAAAACGATGGGCCGCTATCGTCGTAGACATAGCGGTTGATGTCGTGGAGAAGATTATTTTCAAACAACACCCGTTGCGTTGTTGTTGAATCCGGCGGCGGCGGGGAACTGCCCATGCAGCTCCAGCCTGAAGCAGCATGCCGGATGATGTTGCTGCGAATCAGAACGTCCGATACGCCGACATTGGTGGAGGACAGCGTGTAAGCCGGCCGGCTCGACAAAAAGATCGACGGCCCGTTGTTTTGATAAGACCAGTTTCCTTCAAAAATATTGCCTTTGAGCAGGTATCGTTTCCCGCGCTTGATTTCCCACAATTGCCGGACATCGTAACGGAATCCGTTCCAGGTGGGGGAAGTAGGCCGGTGGTCCTGGTTCCAGATCTGATGATTGCGGACCCAGGTTACGTCATCGTTGGAGTCGTTACCGCCGCCGGGGTCGACGTAAAAGGACAGGCCGTATCCGTCGATGAAGTTGTTGTCGAACAAATAAGGTCCACGGCCGTGGTCTAGCAACTGGACCCCAAATGATCCACCAAACCCATAGGCCGAGGTGTCCCATTGTTGCGTCTTGGCGGAGGTCACCAGGAACTGGCCATTGGCGATACTGGCGGTGAACCACGCATACTGATTCGCGGCCCGGCCAAGATTGGTCACCTGGACAGCCGTACAATTAGTACAGTTCAGCGTCGCGCTGCCATTGGTGTACTGTATAGTGAGTCCGGATTGGCCAAGAATCCCTAACGCCGTGCCGGTGTAGCCCGCTCCATTGGAGATCGTGACCGTTGCCGGAGCGGTCATACCGATGTCCGGATCATTGATATTTCTTCGAATAGTCTGTACGGGCACGTTCAAAACAGTACCGCCGTTGCTGGTGGTTGGGCTGGCCGTGGTCCACTTGGCCATGCGCCAGAAGTCAATCTTGGACACATAGCATCCGATCATTGCCTGATACATCCCGCCGAGGGATAAACCAAACTTTACCCGCCCAGGGAATCCGGTGCCATGGACATAAAGACGGTCCAGAACAATGTGGCGTGGCGGTGTTGGCTGTGCGAACAGAGGCGTGATCTGGATCAGCTCCACAAAAGGAACCGGGTCGATGGAATCCGGCGCAATGTAGGCTGGATCGGATGTATGGGTGAACTCCAGATTTTGAAACCACCAATGGTGGGGGTCTGTATTATTCGAGGTGAGAATCTGCCCGACCACGTTGTGCGGCGTCAAAGCAATTAACTTCGCCATTTTGCCTGACCATGCCGGGGTGGTTCTCGATCCGAACGGGGGGAAGTCAGCCGGGCTGTTGGATGCCGTGCGCCAGATGATCCATCGGTGATCCGGAGAATCGATATTCCCGCCCGCGGTAGAGTCCAGGTTCTTGTACGGCAAGAGATATCCAGCGCCGCCGGAACTCGGTTGCGGCGGTACCTTGCACTCGGCGCCTTGCGGAAACTCGAGGATGGTGCCGTAACCGATGTTGTTGATGATGACCTGGAGTGAGTCATCCGCCGAGACATTCGCTGCGGAAACCGTGCTGGCCGCAACACAGGTCCCATTGCCGCTCACCGCCATGGGCACTACAACGTATCCAGTAGTGTCCGGCTCGTTGGGTTGATAAATCAGCGGCGGCTCTGGAGAAGCCGGGTTGACCGTCGGCTCGGCCGGTGTGGTCACCACTTGTTCCACCGATCCGCAGTCGTCGGTTTGGCAAATGTCGGTGTCGTTGGTCGCGTTCGGTCGCGCTGCCATGCGGAAATAATAGGTTGTGTTGGGCGCCAGTCCGCCAAGGGCAAGGGAAACCATACCATCGTTGAAGGGGCCTCCGGCCCAGTTCGCCGTCAACCCATAGGATGCGGACTGGTAGGGATACACGCCCGAAGTGACCCCGTATTTAATCTGTGCAAACGCGTTCGGGTTCGACACCTGATACTGCCAGCGAATGCTGGTGTGAGTGAGCGCGCTGTATTGAATATTACTGATCACCGGAGGGGCCGCGTTCACGCCCACAATTCCGGCGAGCCCGGCAAGGAAGATGTTATAGATTCGCATTTGTGTTCTCTCTATTGCTATCGGCCAAAGTCGCATGTTTGTCCTCATCGATGCAACTGGTATTCGTGCGCGTTAATTGGGTGGCGAAAAAGAACTTACTTCCATGATCTCATGGAGAGCGAGGTAAATTTTCCCCTCTATATCGAACAGATCAGAACGACCTCACGATCGTTGCCGCGAAGTTGTCGGCAATCGCCACAGTTTCGGATGTCGAGCTGTTGCACAGCCGAACCGAAACCATTCCCGTCTGGCTGACCCACATGGTTCCCACCAGTCCTTCTGGCAGCAGCGGCGGCCAGCCGGCGGCGATGGTGTCCCACAGTGCGGCCCCTGGCGCGGTAATCTGCCCGTTGTAGCAGGCCCCTGGCGCTAGTGCGCCAACCGACAACACCGTCGATTGCCGTAGAATCGTCGGCACAACCGCCGTGTCAACTGTCAGCTTTTGTCCGCCCGATCCCTGCGTATTGGTCAGGCCCACCCCGGTCGCCACATAGCCGACGCCGCTGCCGTTGATGACGCAGGTGCCGCTTTGCACCGTCGCGAAGCCGACCTGCACGTCATAGCTCACCGCATGAATGGTGAGACTGGCCGGGGTGAGGACGGCGGCCGGGGTGGCGTTGTCGTAGCAGGCCACGACAAGCTGCGCGCTGTTCAACCCGTGCGTCGCTCCGGGGATGGTCACCTGGGTCTGGCCGGTAAATGAATAGCCATAATTTCCGGTTCCGGCGGGGCTGGGTTCCCAGAAGCTTAGCGAACTGTTCCAGCGCAACACATTGCCGGTATTGGGCGCGGTGTCCGCAACGCCGCGGCCTTGCAGCGCGGTGACCTGGACACCGCCGGGCGTGCCGTTGACATCTCCCCCCAACGCTACCCAGATGGAATTGGTGTTATCGCTGCTGAGCACTTTACCGCCATTGCCCACCACACCCGGAACCGACCCGGTAATGACGGCCCAGTTGTTCGCGCTCACGCACGCATACAGATTAGACCCCGCCGCGGCGTCTGTCTTAAAAAACAATTCGCCGGTGCTGCAAGCCGCCGGCAGCACCGTGCCCGTTTGCATGGGTTTCGTCGAACCCATCTGTGACAGATCGGGCGACCTGCCCTGTGTGCGCAGATCGATGCGCGTTTGCGCTTCCACTATGGAGTGCCCCGCCATCCAGAGGGTCGCGCCTAATAAGCCATTTCTGGCAATTTGTTTTGTTCTCATTGGAAATTCAAACCTACCATCCACATCCTACAATCGGCTTCCCGGTGGCTGCGGAAAAAATCACTGCAATGTTTTGATAATACAAGGCGGAAGATACTTTACAAACCCGTCCCCGTGTTACACAATGGGGGCATGGTTGGCGATGAGGAGACGGCCCGGGCGTTGCTGGAGTCGATCCGCTGGCCAGCCGGACCGGTTTGCGCGCATTGCGGTGGAACGGAGAAAATATACAGGCTGCGGCGCCGTCCCGGCAGCGGGATTCGAACCGGTCTTTGGAAATGCGGGCACTGCCGGAAGCAGTTTACCGTTACGGGCAACACGATCTTTGAGGGGACACACCTTGCCCTCCACAAGTGGCTGGGCGCGATCCGGTTGGTGTGTACATTGCAGGATGGCGCGACAGCGCGGCAGTTGGCGGATTCCCTCGGCATCACCACCAAGACAGCTCGGGGGATTTTGAAGAAGATTCATGATGCCGTCACCCATGCGCTGCCAGTGGCGCGGCCGCAAGATTCTATACTGAGACAAATGGCTTATAAGAGAAAAGGAAGTCTGTATCCGATTTCCCTCAACGCGGCCGTTGACGTGTTGCTCAAGGTCCAGCCGGCGCGGAAACATCCGGATGCGCTCGAACGCCGGGTGGCGGAAATGGAGGCCGCGCGCCGGCGCGGCGCGTAAAATGCCAACAGACAAGAACCGGGAGGGGGCCTTTCTTTTCGTTTTATGTGCGGTATTGCCGGTTTTCTAACACGCAACGCGTCCTGGGGGCGGGCCGAACTGGAGAGGATGACGGAGGTAATTGCGCATCGCGGGCCCGATGGCAGCGGCCACTACGCGCAGGCGCCGGCATTTTTAGGACACCGCCGCCTCAGCATCATCGACGTGGCCGGGGGCGGCCAGCCGATGACCAACGAGACGGGTACCCGCTGGATTATCTACAATGGCGAGATTTTCAACCACGCCGGCATCCGGCCCGCTCTGGAGAACGCCGGGCACCGCTACCGGACGCGCTGCGACACGGAGACCATTCTGCACGCCTACGAGGAATACGGCCCTTCGTGCGTGGAGCGGTTCCGTGGCATGTTCGCATTCGCCATTTGGGATGAAACGGAAAAGACGCTGTTCTGCGCACGCGACCGTCTGGGGATCAAGCCGTTTTATTACTACTGGGACGGCGCGCTGTTTGCTTTCGCCTCCGAGATCAAGGCGCTGTTGAGGCATCCGGCGATTGCAGCGGCGTTGGACGAATCGCTGCTGCCTGAGTACCTCGCCTTCGGCTACACCAGCGGCGACCGCACGTTATTCAAAGGCATCCGCAAGTTGATGCCGGGGCATCATCTGCGGCTGCGGCCCGATGAGCCGGAATCGTTCCGCATCGAACCGTATTGGGACGCGCGGCCGGACCCCGGGCAACCGGCCGATGGCGATGACGCCTATTGGATTCGCGAATGCCGCCGGCGGTTGGAAGAAAACGTCGAAATGCGCCTGATGAGCGATGTGCCGCTAGGACTGTTTTTGAGCGGCGGCGTGGATTCCAGCGCGATTGCGGCACTGGTCCAGCGCATGGCCGCCGGGCCGGTGAAGACCTTCTCGGTCGGCTATCGGGAAGCAGAGTTCAGCGAGTTATCCTATGCGCGGCAGGTCGCCAAGACAATCGGCACCGAGCATCACGAAGTCGTGATCGGAATGGAAGAGTTCTTCGACGCGCTACCGAAGCTGATTTGGCATGAGGATGAGCCGATCACTTGGCCTTCGAGCGTCTCGCTGCACTTTCTATCGTTGCTGGCGGCCAAGGAAGTGAAGGTTGTGTTGACCGGCGAGGGCAGTGACGAACTATTTGCCGGCTACAACCGCTATCGCTTCTATCAGTGGAACCGGCAGTTGCGTCCGCTCTACCGGATGATGCCGGGTGTGTTGCGCGAACGGTTGCGGGCCTCGATCGCCCATTCCAACCTTCTTTCGGCGAAGGCGCGGCGGAAGCTGCGGCACACGATTCTCGGCCGCGGCGACAGCGTTGAATCGTTGTATCTCGATAATTTCTACTCGGCGTTCTCCGCGGAAGAGCAGGCGCGGTTGCTGCCGGGCGCTCCCGCCGGCGCGGCGTACGCCGCGTTTTCCCGATACTGGGATGCCGTTGCGGGACATTCTCCGGTCGGCCGCATGCTCTATGCCGATCAGAAGACCTACCTGGTGGAACTGCTCATGAAGCAGGACCAGATGTCGATGTCGGCATCGATAGAGAGCCGCGTGCCTTTGCTGGACCACACGTTTGTCGAATTTGCCGCAGCCATTCCGGACCGCATGAAGATCCGGAACGGCGAAGCCAAGTACATCTTCAAAAAGTGCGTGGAAGACCTGTTGCCGCACGATATCATTTACCGCCGTAAGATGGGCTTTCCGACCCCGCTCCGACGCTGGCTGATGGATGGGCGCAATGCTCCTCTGCTCGCCGCCCTGCGGGACAAAGACGGGCTCCTCGCCTCGGTGATCCACATGCCGGAGATGGAAACGTTATTGCGGCGTCATCAAAGCGGAGAGATTGACGCCTCTGATCGCATCTGGCGGCTGCTCAACCTGCAGCTCTGGGGCGAAATTTTTCTCACCGGCCGGCGCCAGGTGGACGAGCGGCTAGTGACCAGCGTTTAGTGTAGTGTCCTATGGTGACGCTTATAGCATCAAGACGTCAGATCCGGGGGAATCGGTCTGGGCCCCTCAATACGTCTGTGTCGAAGAAATGTCGCAGGCTGGCCGGCGTTGCGGCGGGAACCGAAAATACTTATGCCCAGAAATGTTTTCCGGACGGTTGGCGTGATCGGTGTGTTTTTCACAAACCCCTGCTACCTACCTTCAAATGGGCAGGCACCATCACCCACTCTGAACAGTATAGGAATCGAAAAAATGTCCGCTTTAACAAATTTCACCAAGTGTTCGTTTCCGCGCTAATAACCTTACCTGCGGCGATAGAGTCTCCCATGTCCGGTTTCTCCAATGAGGGTTCCGTACTCCAGAACACGATGTTGCAAAGACTCCGGAAGACGCCACGTGTACAGGTAGTCCATTGTGGCAAAGACATGACGGAAGTCGATGAGCTCGGGATGGTTGAAATACTCGGGGGGGACGCGGCCCCATCCGAAGGTGTCGTCGACGCCCGGCCGGAGACCAAAGGGCTTGCGTAGCAATATGGGGTGCTGGCCTTTTGCGGCGAACGTCGTAACCATCAACGCATCCCTGCGGTAGACGACGGCTGCCGGAAGATTGCTGACAAATCGCTCGCGTTTTTGTTGCGCGATTGACGGCGGCGAGTAGACCAGCGGCAGGAGAATCGAGTGCGGCTCGACGCGGTCGAGCAGTTCAATTTGCTTTCTCGCCTCTTTCCCCAGTTCCATCCAACTCCCAGTTAGCAGCGCCATCTTCAAAACCATGGCGCCCAACAGAAGGATGACTGCCGCTTGCCACCCCCTTCCTGGCGGCCGTATGCGGGCTGCTGTGCCCAGGAATATCCCGGCGGGTATGATGAATCGGGTGTAAGCGTCCGAACCACTTGCCAAAGTGAAGGGAAACACGGCAAATAAGAGTGAAAACAAAAGCCCCAGACCTGCAAGCCTTGGCTCCCATTCCAATCCAGCGCGCCAAGCAAGGAAGGCGCCGGCAACGAATAGAGCTACGACGATCGCATCCAGTTGATAGTCATATCCGGTGAACAGGGACATGCTTTTCAATAACTTGCTTGTAATGTTATCCCACTTGACCGGCACCGGATCGGGTGCTTGCGGCGGCCATCCCAGATACAATACCGCCGCGGGAAGAAACGGCAAGCTGTAGTAAAGCAGCTTCCAGCGGGTCCACTGCCGGCGCCACAGATCAAAGGCGCCACAAAACGCCGCCGCCATCGTCATGCAGAACGTGCCTCCCAGATGACTAAGGTAGGTCGCGGCGCCGAGGACCAACAGACTCACGGCTGTAAACCAGTTCCACGAATGGACTGCTGGTCCAACCCAAATGGAAACGACTAGTACCGCCAATGCCGCCGAAAGGCAGTAGTTGACAAAGCCCATGTAATAGATCGAATTATGCACAAAAAAAAGCGGGACCAACGTTAACCACCCCATCGTGCCGGCCTGTCGCGCCAGCAACCGCACTCCGGCCCAATGCAGTACCACAATCAGGCTCATCATCAAACGCCCCACTATTTCCGGAGAGATCCTGGAGAGCAAGGGCGTCACCAACAGATCCATCCCCCTGTTGGAGGCTATCCAACTGTCTATTTGATAGTGCTCTGCCCAGAACGAATCCGCCGGCAACTTGCTGAGTATCCAGCACCGCGCCAGGTGGTTGGTGAAATCCGTGGTCGGTAACCAACTGCTCAACCACAGTGGCAATAGCAGGAGCGCAAGAACAACCCATGCAAGCCAGTTTGGGGTTCGGTCAATCGCCATCGGCATAAGTATATGATGGTATCCTCACTGACGCCGGACCGGGGGGAACGACTATAGTGGACCCCAGATTTCAGACCACGCAATAAGCTAAGATTTCGACGGAGTCGTTGACAAAGGAGCGATCGATGACGACGACGAGAAAACAGTACAGTCCGAAGTTTAAGGCTCGCGTGGCGGCGGAGGCAATCCGC
>JAENWC010000444.1 GCA_016650235.1 Terriglobia bacterium | reverse complement strand
TTGCGTCTTTGCGTCTTTGCGTGAGATTTGTTTTCAGCTACTTGCGCGTGTTCCTCAAAAGCCTTGGCGCTCACCAGATCCACTGCGCGGAACTCCGTCTCCTTCCAGGGAGCAGGATGCGGCGTATCCACCAGTTGAACCAGTGTGTGGCAACCAGCCAGAGCGTTTGCGAAGGTGGTTGCTTGCAGAGCGTCGCCAACGGTTGCCTCGCATCCGGCGGGCAGCTTGTGCTCCGAACCGGATCGAACCAACGCACGTACGCGATGCCCGCGCCGCAACAATTCTCCGGCAAGCCGCTGTCCCATGTATCCGGTCGCCCCCGTAAGAAATACCATTTCCTCATACTACGGGAAGAGTGTGTTGGAAGCCCTAACGTCGTGGCCAGTGAATGGAATTGCAAAGGCCCTGCCCTGCATTGGCCGAAGCAACTCGCAAGGCAACCGGATAATTACGGGTGCGACCATCATCCGCGTTGCTTGGGCCTGTGGATGGCCGGATGAACGCGTTCGAGCAAGTGTTGCCAGAGACTGCAAGGGAGTTCAGAGAACCGTATCTTCGGCAATCGAGTCCTTTCCGAAGCGCAAAGGGCGCTCGACGCGCCACCAAACCCCAGAGGAACACGAGACTTAGGTTCGCGTCGGGCAGCTCCGTTTTGCGCGTGTTCCTTAAAAGATGGCGCGGGAGGCGCTGATGTTGATGCTGGCCGCATCCGGCTTCGAAGCCGTGATTCGAACGGGCGGCGGTCAAAGATCAATGTGGTTGTTCCGCCATTGCCGCCGACCCTACGCCGCGGTGTAGAACTGCCGTCGGTGCTCTTCAGCCCAGCCCTGCAGGCGCGCGCCGATGTCAGGGTATTTGGCGAGCACATTGGTGGTTTCCAGTGGATCGTTTTCCATGTCGAATAGCGAGAGATCGATGCTGCGATTCACATATTTGCCGGCCGCGCCGTCCTGGCCGGCTTTCTCGAGCCAGCGGTAGGGGTGAGGGAGGTGCAGCTTCCAACGCCCATCGGCGCTGAGAATGCCTTCGAAGTTACTGCCGGTTGAGAAGGGATAGTAGGCGTGCGGGTTCTTGGCGCCGGGTTTGTTGGTAATCAGATCCCAGACATTCCTGCCATCAATCGGGTTGGCGGGCAGGGCAGCGCCGGAAAGGTGGGCGAAGGTGGGCAGCAGATCGACGGTACAGAAAGTTTTCTTTGAGACGGTACCGGCTTTGATCGCGCCGGGGTAGCGCATGAGGCATGCGCTACGCGTGCCGCCGTCAAAACCCGTGCCCTTGGCCTCGCGGAAGGGCGTCTTGCCGGCGTGGTTGCCGTAGGAGATCCAGGGTCCGTTGTCCGAGGTCATGACGACGAGGGTATTGTCGTCCAGGCGGGCCGAGCGCAAGGCTTTGGTGATTTCGCCCACCGACCAATCGATCTCCATCATGACGTCGGCGTAAAGGCCCTTGCCGGAACGGCCCTTAAACTTGTCGCTGCAAAACAGCGGAACGTGGGGCATCGAGTGGGGCACGTACAGGAAGAAGGGATCGTTGCGATTGCGGCGAATGAAATCGACCGCGTGCTCGGTGTACCAGGTGGTGAGGTGGGGCTGGTGCCGCGGGGTGACCCGGTCTATCTTGATCTTGCCGTTCTCCCAGAATTGGAGCGGCAACTGCCTGAATCGCTCGGGATTCTCGGGATGAAACTCCCACATATCGTTCGAGTACATCAGACCGGCGGACTCGTGAAAACCGCGGGCCGGGGGGCGCGTGTCTTCCTGGTCGCCAATGTGCCACTTGCCAAACACGCCGCAGCGATAGCCGCGCGGCGCAAGCACCTGAGCGATTGTGGCAAAGGATGGGTCCAGCCCGCGCGCCCTGGGAGGGTGTGCGCCGAAGACTTTGGTGCGCCCCGGGTAACAGCCGGAAAGCAGCGAGGAGCGTGAGGCCGAGCATACGGCCTGGGTGACATAGAAATTATGGAAGGAGCAGCCTTGTCCGGCGAGCCGTTCCACGTTTGGGGTGGGGTACGCGGTCTTGGAGAACGGCCGGAAATCACCCCAGCCGGAGTCGTCCAGAAAGATGACGACGATGTTGGGCGGGCGCGAGGGGGCGGCAAACAGCGGCGCGGCCGCGGCCTGCAGGAAATTTCGGCGTGAGATCCGCATGGATGAAATATAGCACCGGGCCGCTTAGAACCGGAACTTCATGCCGCCATTCATCTGCCGGAACATACCGGGCTGTATGCCCTGCGGAGCCCGCGAGCTGATGTAGAGTTCATCGGTGAGGTTCTTCACGGTGATATATGGTTGGATGGTGATCCGCTCGCGTTTGAATTCCCGGCCCGCCGACAGATTCCACACCCAATAGGAAGGGACCAGGCCGATGGTTCCGTCGCCCGATGGTTTTATGGTCTGCAGATTGTCTGCGAACTGGCTGCCTGCTCGCGTGCCATCCACGTGTACGGAAAACCCTTTGCGATGGCGGTAGCCGGTCAGAAAGGAAACGTTATTCTCCGGCGCATAGGGCAGCCGGTTGCCGTTGTAGATGCCATTGGTAAACTGCGCCACCGGCAGCCAAGTGTAGCGGACCTCTGTGTACATTCCCGTGGCGCGGCCCGTCAGCCCCGGCCAGTCCAGGGTCACGGAAAACTCGATGCCCTGGTGCAGGGTTTCGCCGCCATTGATCAGCGTAGTGCTTGCTCCACCGGATTGTGAGGCCGGGATAATCTGGTTCTGAAAGTCCGTGGTGAAGAAAGTGGATTCCATGCGGATCCCGCGCGCATGCCGCCAGCGCATTCCGGCCTCATAGTTCCAGCTCGATTCGGCGTCCAGAAGCAGTGAAGTGCCCGCCCGCGTAATGGCGTCCTTGACTCTCGGAGGGGCAAACCCGCGATGCACGCCGGCAAACACGGTGAGCGATCCCACAGGCTGGAAGGCCGCGCCGAGGCCGGGGATGGGTTTGGTCACCACATCGCCCTTGCGGATGTCCACGTCCATGGGGATGTTATTGACGCGCTGGCGCAGGATGTGACGTTCATAGGCGTAACGCTCCAGGCGCAGACCCGGCGTGATGGAAAAACGGCTGTGGAAGAAGATACGGTCTTGTACGAAGCCGCTGAGTCCTCCCCCATTACGAACCTCGTCCTCGCGGATGACGCCGGAGCTGGCCGTGTGCGTGGAGCCATCGATGCGCTGGTCGCGATGCTCTTCGTAGACATAGCGCATGCCTGCTTCCATTCGGGCGTGCAGCCCGAAGAGCCTGTGCTCCATGCCAAGCCGCGATTCCAGACCGGCCACGTCGAACTCGCGGTTGTTGTTCCCGCTGCTGTTTCGCAAATAGACCGCGCCTCCAGCAATGGATGGGTCGCCGGCAATCGATAAGTACCGTGCTCCGGGAGCCGGCGCGCGGTCAAAATCCTGCCGCCGCCAGTTTCGCTTGGTAGTGTAGGCAAAGCCGGAAGAAGAGAGCACGGCGCGCGGGCTCAGAACAAGATGATGCTGCAATGACGCCGCGTACCGGCGCACCGCGAGAAAATCGGCCGGCACCGCGTTGTCATTGGCGTTCCGCCGGTATTGGGGTTCTGTGAGGCCGAGGTAGGTGGAGTTGGATGCCTCTGTATAAAGGTTCAGTTTGAAGCCCAGCTTCTGGCGGTCTGAGAGCGCCGTGTTCAGCTTGGCGGTAAGGTCGTTGATGCCATAGTACAGGCTGCGCCAACCATCGCCCTGCTTGCGCATCAGGTTCACATACCAACCGGTGTTGTCCTTCGTGCCGCCATAGGATGCCTGGCCCAGAAAGAAACCACGCTGGCCCCCGGCCAGCTCCAGTGTCCCTTGTTGGCGTTGCGGCGGGTCATGCGTGATAAAGTTCAGCACGCCTCCAATTGTCTGTGGTCCGTGCGCGATGGACCCGCTGCCTTTCAGTAGTTCAATGCGGCTCATGCGCTCCACGGGCGGCGAGTAGTACATCTCCGGCTCCCCATAAGGAGCCAGCGCCAGCGGCACTCCGTCTTCCAGCACCAGCAGGCTGCGGCTGCGGTCCGGATTCAAGCCGCGTATTCCTACGTTCAGACGCATGCCCACAGGACCAGAGTCCTCGCGTATGTGGACGCCGGGAATCGAGCGAAGCACTTCGTTAGCATCCTGCGGCAAGCGCAGCGCCAACTCTTCCCTGCTGATCAGGCTGGCCGAACCGGGGATCTCCTGCAAAGCGATCTCGGGTTCATTCCCAATGACATCCATTTGCACATGACTTATGCGCAGACGTGCAAACCGGAGCTCCATTGAAACCGCCGCCTGCTCCAAATGGATGCGAACCGAGGTCTCCTCGAAATCAGCGCTGGTTGCCAGCAGCACGTACTCGCCTGCTTCGAGATGCGTAAAGGAGAATTGTCCCTCAGTGTCCGTAAACGCCACGCTGAGCGTGGGCTGAAGCTGTACTCGTGCATGGAAAACGGCGCGGCCGCCAGGGTCCATAACCGTTCCTGAAATAGAAGCGGAAACGCTTTGAGCCAAGCCACTGTTGGGGAGCAGGAAAACGGTGAAAAGAAGGGAGGCGGAAGCAAGACGCAGTTGCATATCAGTTGCAGTTTATTCCTGCTGCAACCGAATGTCAACTGGAAAAATCGGATTATTTGCCTCCACCGTGATACAACATATGCTGAGGCATTTATGAACTCGGATCGAAGACGTTTCCTGACCACCGCGGGTGCGGCCACAGTGTTCCAACTGGCCGGTAACGGACCTACACTCAAGGCCGCCGGTATCAATGATCAGATCGGACTCGGATTCATCGGCAGCGGCATTCGCGGCACCGGACTGATTGACGAGTTCAAGCCCATCCCGGGGCTGCGGATGCTCACCGTTTGCGACCTCTATGATGGTTGTCTGGCGCGGGCCAAGGAGCAGATCGATGCGAGCGTGGATGTAACCAAGGATTATCGCGCCGTCCTGGACCGCAAGGACATTGACGCGGTGGTCATCGCCACCCCGGACCATCATCACAAGAAGATGGTGCTGGATGCTTTGTCGGCTGGAAAGCACGTCTACATTGAAAAGCCGATGACCTGGAGTCTGGAAGAGGGGCCGCAGCTGATTGCGGCTGAGAAGGCCAGCGGCAAGCTGCTGCAGGTGGGCAGCCAAGCCAAGACCTCCGCCATGGCCGCCAAGACAAAGGATCTGGTTTCCAGCGGCGCGCTCGGCAAAGTGAACATGGTCCGGCTAGCCAACCACCGTAATAACGCGCAAGGCGCATGGAAGTATGCGGTACCGCCGGATGCATCAGCGCAAACCATCGACTGGCAACGGTTCCTCGGTGACCGGCCGGGGCGCGCCTTCGACGCGAAAGTATTTTTTCAATGGCGCTGCTGGTGGGAGTTTTCCGGCGGCGTGGCCACGGACCTTTTTGTGCACCTGCTCACATGGCTGCATGAGGTGATGAGCGTGAAGGCGCCGGTCTCGGTGGCCAGCTTCGGCGGCATCGTGAAATGGAACGACGGGCGCAATGTCCCGGACGTGATGAATTCGCTGTTTGAATACAAGGAAGGCTTCCAGGCCGACATCTATGTCAACATGGCCAACTCACTCCAGGCGCGCGGCAACACGATTCTGGGCGATCAAGCCTCGCTGGTGGAGGAGAGAGGAAAGCTGATCCTGTATCCGGAGCCCATCGATCACGACGTGCAAAGCTATGGAACGATGCAGTGGCCCAAGGCGATGCGCGCAGCCTACTTTGAGTCGCGCGGGTGGAAGCCCGAAGGCCGTCCGGCGCAACCGCTGCCGCCGCCGAATCAGCCCCAAGAGGTGACCGTCGAGCGCGGCCCAACTCATGCCGAGCACTTCATTCTCTCCATGCGCGAAAACAAGCCCAGCCGCGAAAACGGAGAGGAAGGGCACTGCGCGGCCGGCGCGGCGCATGTCGCCAACATGGCGTACCGCAAGGGCAAGCGGCTGCGATGGGATCACCGCACTAACAAAGTGAGCGACGGATAGCGCTCTCTAAACCCGGTACAGATCGGCTTTCCAGTTCTTAATCGACTGCTTGATGTCCTTTTCGGACGTGCCCTGCTCGGCCGACTTGCGCGCCAGTTCCACAAACTCCCCATCGGAGGCAAAGCGCAGGCCGATAATCTGCCGCATGGTGAGCCTGGGGTCCAGCAGTTTTCCTGTCATCGCGTAATGGCGCAGGTTCTCCTCGGCGCGGATGGCGCGATCCTGCGCCTTGAGCGCGAAGATGCGCGCGAAAAGCCCCGTGGCCAATAGCGAAAGCACAATCACCAGGATCAAGGAGGCGCTGTAGAGGCGCTGATGATCTCCAATCGAGTGATAGAGGTTCACGCAGGCCCCTCCCAGCGTGAGCACGAGAATGGGAAACAGCACCTTGTGATACGGTGTAACAAGCCTGGCGTGGTTTGAGTAGTTTTGGGTTTCCATAACAGTTCCTTTATTTCACGGGCCAATCGGGCGATTCGGTGCGCGCGCTTGCCATGATCTTTTCGATGTTAGCAACTATAGAAGGATTGCCGGCCGCCACATTGGTTTGTTCATCCAAGCCGGATTTCAGATTATACAACTCCACCGGTTTGCCGGGCCCCGGACGCACACCCTTCCAATCCTTCATGCGAACGGCTTGCTGGAAGGTGCGCTCATGGAACTCCCAGTAGAGATAATCGTGCTGGCGCTGGCCCGGCTTGCCGAGCAAGGTGGGCGCGTATGAGATCCCGTCAATGCCTTTCGGCGCGGCGGCCCCGGCCAGATCACTGGCCGTCGGCAGGAAGTCCCAAAAAGCGCATAGGTGATCGCTGGTTTGGCCGGGCTTTATTGTGCCCGCCCAGCGAGCCAGGAACGGCACGCGAATCCCGCCATCGTAGAGGTCCCGTTTGATCCCGCGCAGCGGGCCATTGTCGTTGAAGAACTCCGGATTGTGGCCGCCCTCGCGATGGGGCCCATTGTCGGAGGTGAAGATGACGAGGGTATTCCGGTCCTGGCCCGTCTCTTTTAGTTTTGCCATGATCTGTCCAACATCGGCGTCCAGGCGTGTGACCATGGCCGCGAAGTTCTTGTCCGGCCCGGGCCAATCTTTGCCCGCATAGGAACCGGTTGAGGGCACCTCCATCCCGTTGCCGGTATCCCGGCCGAGTTCGTTGTTGGCGTGCGGGATGGTGTAGGCCAGCTTCAGGAAAAACGGCTGGTCCGTGCGCCGCTCGATGAACTTCAATCCGCGTTCAGTGAACAGGTCATGCGCGTAATCTTTGCGTTGCGAGCCCATGTTGCCGCGCAGCAGGAATGCGGAGTCGTTCTCCAGCAGATGTTCCGGATAGTAGTTGTGAGCGTGCGTCTGGCTGAAGAATCCAAACCACTCATCGAAACCCTTCCGCGTCGGGTAGCCGGTCGATCCCAGTTGCCCGAGTGACCATTTGCCAAACAGCCCGGTACGATAGCCGGCACTTTTCAGGATCTCAGTGACGGTGAGGTCCTGCGGGCGCAGCGGCAGGTCGGGATACTTGTTGCCACGCGTGCGGGCGTGGCCGGTGTGATAGCCGGTCATCAGGGTGCATCGCGATGGCGCGCAAACGGTTGCTCCGGCGTAGGCTTGTGTGAACCGCATTCCTTCGGCGGCCATACGATCCAGGTTGGGGGTCTCGATCTGCTTGCCGCCGTAGCAGCCCAGGTTCCCGTAGCCAAGATCATCGGCCAGGATAAACAAAATGTTCGGCTTCCGCGCAGCCTGTGCCTGGGCCATCCCCGCCGAGGTTGCCGCCGCCGAGGCTGCCGCCGCAGCCAGGAACTCTCTACGTTTCATGAATTTCAGTCTAATCGAAATCGAACGTGCGAGCGGGCTCCATGCCAAGTAGAATTCGCATAGGGACAAATGATAGCGTAGACCGCATGGTGAGAACCTCGATGAAACTGGCGGGCGCGTCTATGCTGGCTTTGTCGATATGCAGTAGCGCCGCCGTGATTCCGGTGGACCTCAAGGGAGTGCGCACGGGCCCGGTGAAGGTGCAGGCAACTCCAGACGCTTTGCTCATCACTTGGCCGGATGAGACCGGACGCGAGTGCGGTGCGGAATTCTCGCTCGACACCTCCAAACCACTCATCACGGCGTTGCGCGTGGCTGGCAAGAAGATCGTGGAGGGAGCCCGGCCTTTGTACTGGGCCTCCACCGGCAAGCGCCGCGGCGGGTGGGATCAGTTCTTTGACTTTCCTCCCAGCCACCCCGATGGCACGCGCCGGTTCCAATCGAATCTGCAAATGCGCACGGCCAAAGTCACGCAGCATGGCGATCGCGTCGAGGTCCACTTTGACGGATTGACCATCGGTCCTTTCATGGGCGGTGTTTCCTACACTTTTTTCCCAGGCAGCCGGTTGATTCAGCAGGAGGCCGGGGTTGCTACCAGCGAGCCGGATACCGCCTATTACTACGACGCCGGCATTCAGTTCGCTTCAGAATCGGACCGGCGCGCCGGCAACAACATGGATTCCCTCGTGAGCTTCTTTGATACCGAAGGGCGTCTGCAAACCGTGCAAGCCACAGGTCCCGAGCGCCAACCACATTCGGTGCGCTACCGCACCGCCGCCGCGCGAACCACGCAGGG
>JAENWC010000443.1 GCA_016650235.1 Terriglobia bacterium | reverse complement strand
CTCGCTGGCCGACCGGCTGTTCTTTCCATACCGCGCCGTTGACCCGCAAGATCCGGCCGCGACTTTGACGGAGCGGAGTCTCGCGAACGGGCCCCGGCGCGTCATCCCGAGTTCGGATTGGAGTTTTACCACGGATCGGGGCGCGGTCCAGAAGCCGTCCGGGTTTGAATCCGGAAAGATCTATGAAGTGGTGTACCGTTCGCAGAACCCGCCGGTCACCGGTCTTGGCATGGCGGGAATCCGGGACTTTATTTCAGCCATCAAATCGCGTTCGGCCCCCGATCCCCTCAAGGCGCTTCAACCGTCGGCCCGCCGCAGTCTTGCCTACGGCAGCTCCCAGAGCGGCCGCTTCCTGCGAACCTTCCTCTACCAGGGGTTCAACCGCGACGAACAAGGCCGGCGTGTGTTCGACGGAGTCTGGGCGAATGTTGCCGGCGGAGGCCGAGGCAGCTTCAATCATCAGTTTTCCCAACCGTCACGCGACGCCCGGCCATTCTTCAACTTCTTCTATCCCACCGACATCTTTCCCTTTACCGATCTTACCCAGACCGACCCGGTGACCGGGCTCAGCGATGGCATTCTTGCGCGGGCGCGGAAGGATGGTGTGGAGCCCAAGATCTTCTACACCAACTCCGAGTACGAATACTATGGCCGCGCCGCCTCGCTCATGCACACCAGCCTGGATGGGTCCTCGGATGCGCCGCTGGCGCCCAACACGAGGCTATATGTGATGGCGGGCGGCAATCACGGCCCCGGCTCGATACCGCCCGCACGGAGCGCGAACACACGGTATATGAATAACGCGAACGATTATCAATGGATCATGCGCGGGCTGCTTGCCGCGATGCAGCGCTGGCTCGCCGAGGACAAGTTGCCGCCCGCCTCCGTCTACCCTCGTGTGGCAAGCAAGGAACTCACCACCCTCGATCAGGTGCGGTTCCCGAAACGAGCGGGCATGCCGCCGCCCGTTCGACTGCACGATGTGTTCCGCCTCGATTTTGGCCCCGAATTCCGAACACGCGGAATTGTGGCGTACGAGCCGCCAAAAATGGGACCGGCATTCGTCATCCTTGTGCCACAGGTGGATGCGGATGGCAACAGCGTGGGCGGTTTGAAGACTGCACAGATGCAGGCGCCGCTGGCCACACATACTGGATGGAACCTGCGGTCGCCTTCGATTGGCTCGCCGGAGGAGTTGTTCAGCATGACCGGCTCCTATTTTCCGTTTTCGCGGGAAGTGATTCTGAAGCGGTACCAGGACAAGGCCGGCTACCTGACCCGCATCCGCGCCGCCGCTCAAAAACTAGTTGCGGAGGGCTTTCTGCTCGAGAAGGACTTACCCGCCGTGGAACAGGTGTCGTCACGGGAATGGGATTTCGTGATGACCAACCCACCCGCTACCTCACCGTGAGATGAGGCTTTACGAACTCGTAGGTGGCGCGCAGGGACTTTCGCGCGTCATCGTCGAGCGGCGGAAAGTCGGAGCCTCGGATGTCCGCGTTGGGGAAAACCCCGCGCAGGCGAAGCACGTAGTGAATTGCCGGGAATCCATACTGCGTGGCCTGGGCGATGAAAAGCTGCGCCTTGGAGAAAGCGTCGAGCGCCTGATTGTGGCGGCCCGCGTGCCAGTGATCCCATACTTGAACGTACAGGTCCGCCCAGGCGGAGGCCGGCATGTTGCCAGCGACGCCGCGAATCATCTCCTCAATCAGCGTGCGGCCATGATTGCCGGTAAACACGCGCAGACGGCTCCCCCTGGCGCGGAACTCGCTTAGACGCCGGACCGGGTCTCCGGCTTCATCCTTCACAAACTGGAGAATGGGCATCTCGCGCTCCAACTTCGTCATGAACTCCACGCTCATGTTGCCGGTAGTCTGAATGAAGAGCGGCAAATCGCAAGCCTTGGCGATGGCGGCGAAGTATTTGGCAACCTCGTCCAGATTGAACTCGCCGCGATCCTTGGTAGGCAACGCGATGATTGCGTCGGGCCGGAGCGTGGCGGCGTGCCTGGCGTAGCGGACGGCGGTTGCCGTGTCCGATGCCTGCACCCCGATCACGAGGGCGGGCTTGCGTCCTTGGTTGGCCGCGGCGATGCGTTCGACGCCTTCGATACGTTCCGAAAACGAGAGGTATTGATACTGGCTTGCGCGCTGCGGCCAGACGATGCCGTGCACACCACAGCGATCCAGAAATCGTACCTCCTGCTCAAGTGCGGCGAAGTCGACCGCCCCAGATGCCGTGTAAGGCGTCTGGACGATGGGGAAGATGCCGCGCAGTTTGTCCGTCGCGGCGCGGGCCGGCTGAACTCCAGGCCGGAGCAAAAGAGGGGCCGCGGCGAGAAGGCGGCGTCGTGAGATGAATCGATCCGTCATTTGAATTACTTGATGCGGTATTTGTCCACGGCTGCCTCATCCAGGCTCACGCCGAGACCGGGTTTGCGCGGGATGTGGAAGTAGCCGTTGTCCATGGTGAAAGGCTCCTTCATACAGTCATCCTCCAGGCAGTGCGTGATGCTGATGCAGTACTCCACTCCCGGGAGCGCGGCGGCCTGATGCGCCTGGAAAACCTGGCCGATGCCGTTGTCGATGCTGTGTTCCACCCAAAGAGGAACACCCGCGGCTTTGCCAACCGCGGCCAGTTGAGTGAAGTAGGATCCCAGGCGGGGCGCGCCCGTAATGAATGCGTCGAGCAGTCCCTCGCGGATGTAAGACATGGGGTCCGATCCGTCGATGTGCTCGGCGATTCGCAACGGCACTTTGCCGCGAAGCTGGCGGTAGGGCTGGAATTCCTGCCGCGCAAACGGGGACTCGATTCCCATCAGGTTCGGAAACGTGGAGAGACGCCGCAGCACGTGCAGAGCGCCATCCACCGACCCTGCCCAGATGGACTTATCCTTCCATGGATTGTCCTTGGCCCACCAACTGTTGGCGTCGGCCCAGATCTTGAACTCCTTCGGCACTACGGCGGAAATGGCGTTCAACTGATCGATGGGATCCTGCCAGGGGCGAATTTTGATCTTGTGGACGCGATAGCCCTGGGTCAGGCCCATCTTAGCCTCGGAGGCCATCATGTCCGGCGGGAAGCACTGGCTCCACCATGTCTGTATGATGCGCTCGGCCGGGCGTGGCGCGAGAAGGCGCGCAACCGGTAGTCCCGTGGCATTCCCGATCAGGTCGTAGATGGCGATCAGGATTCCGTTGATTGCGTCGTCCTGCACGAACTCCCAGGGCGAGCGCCCGATCATACTCTTCAGCGTGACTTCGGCCTTCGATCGCTCCATTTTGGCCTCGCCGAGGCCGGACACGCCGGCGTCGGTGTGCAGGCGGACGAAGACCGGAGTGAAGTGAGTCTGGTTGCGCTGCTGATTGCTCCAACTTGCGTTCCAGGCCTCGCGCAGGCGCTCCGCCATGGGGATCCTGACGGGAAGCAGTTCGAAGCCGGTGATACGCATCGAGGCCACCTCGAGCGGGGCGGCAGCCGCTAGACCGTGAAGCGTAGTTCCAGCGGCCCCGAGGGCCGAGATCGATTGCAGTAATTCGCGGCGGGTGATTTGGGTCATTCTGATTTCCTTAGCACGCGGGAAGTATATAACAACGGAATGAGTGTAGAGTCATGCAATGGGCTGAGACTGTCATTCAGGATCTGGTACTGCTGCGGCCGCTGCCGTTCTATAGTCCGGAGATTCTCGTGCAACTGTACGAGTCAAACCGGGTGAAAGGCTTCAAACAGGCTTTGACGCGGGTCTTTGGAAACTTTCTCTTCCGTACATTTCCAAACCATTGGTCTCTTCACTATCCAACGCCCGTTGAACTGTCCCACAAAGAACCCACCCTGGGACGGATCACACCGGCAAACAGTGCCTTATCTGTTGGTGTCAGCTTAGGGGGCAAGCGCGGATCAGTTGGCCAGCGGTGGCCCGCCTGGAATCAGGATCGATCCGCGGCTGGCCGGATAAGTGTGCCGCTTTGCCGTGAACTTGGCGTTCAGATATTCACCCATGTAGACCGGGCCCGAGATGGTATCTCCGGATAGGGAACCGGCGAAGATAAAAGTGATCGAATCGCCTGGGATGCTCATGGTGCTACGGAGTTTGATCTGATCCCCATCGATTGTGCCGAACACGTCTCGCACCGAAAAATCCCCCTTGTGCGAGCCTTGAATCCGATTCCCGTCCTGCTCGAGCATCAAGGTGTGCTGGCTCTTGCTGCTGAAAAATTCAACGTTGATATCCCAGCGGCCACTGATGTTGGCGGCCGGAGCAGACATAGCGGGTTTGGCCTTGCGTTTTTGGGATAGCACTCCGAAAAGCCGGTCCGCCACAACCTTGTCGTCGCCGGGCTGCATCATCCACGCGGTGATGTCAATTGATGTTGTGCTGGAATCAGGCGGGCTGCCTCCGCGGCCCCGTCCGAGGCCACCTGCGCCGAGCGCAATTCTAGGTTTGTTTCTTGCAACCTCCTCGGCCACCTCCTCTCCGGTGATGTGCAGCTTTGCCGGGTCCCAGGAGATCGTCAGCGCGGGGCTGCGGTTGGACAGGCCGCTTGGCTCACGCACCGCCGTGCTGACCCCGTCCACCTGAGAAACGCGCTTAGAGATCGTATCGAGGTAAGAGAGCCACTTGATCCATTCGGCTTTGTGATCGCGTTTGACCCATGCCTCGACGGCCGCCACCATACCCAAAGTCTCTTCGCGGCCCACCTTGTTGTCGCGGCCCGGTCCGTGGTGTGGAGAACTGGCCTGCCACGCCGACATGAGGATGTCCTTGCGGCCCAGCAGCAGCCCGGCGCACTGCGGCCCGCATATGGCTTTGCCCCCGCTATATGCCACCACTGTCGCGCCCCGCGCGATGTGCACGTTTGGAATTGTGAGCACTTCGGCGGCCGCGTCAACCAGGATAGGAATGTCCCTGGACTTGGCCATTTTGGCCACGTTCTCCAGAGAAAGCGGTCCCGATGCGGTCGATCCCCCGGCGGAGAGATATATCATCGCCGTCCGTTGACTCAGCGCGCGCTCCAGCTCTTCCGGAGTATCCACCATGATCATCTTTACGCCAATGTTGCGAATCGCGTGGTCATACGCGCTACGGGATGACCTGGGAACTACGACTTCGGTCTTGTCCAAACCGGTCAAGTCGGGAATACGAAGGAGTTTCTCCGGGTTACCGCCGGCCACGCAGGCGGCTGCGACGTGCTTGAGGCCCGCGGCGCAACCGGAGGAAACCATTCCCCACTCGGCCCCGGTCAGCTCCGCTAACCGCCGTCCGACTGCGTCGGCCAATTCGTCCAACTGCACGAAGTACCTTGCGGCGGCATCCATGGCGGCGCGGACCTCGGGCAGCTCGACGGATGCGCCAATGATGGTAAACGTACCGCGGCAATTGATGACGGGTTCAACACCGATCGACTGGTAGATCTCCGGCCCGGGCCGCAGTGGACCAGTCGCCGCCATGGCTTGCGAGCCGCCCAGGAGAGCGGGCAGAGCCAGTACGTTGCCCAGGTGGAACATTTCTCGCCGGGTGGCGCCGCTGGATGGCTCTTCCATCGCTTTCTCTGGGGCTTGCTCCGGCAGGTTCTCGCATTCTGGCAGATTCTCTAACATGATTCCTCCATCCTTTACGGGCCGCCGGCTTGTCAACGGCGGCGAAGCAACAAGAGCCGAGCGCTTGCCGCGCGATCAGGCCAACAGAGCGCCTAGTTTCTTAGTGGCGGTTGGGAATTTGCCGATCCCGGCTCCCAGAACTTCATCGGCAAGCGTCAGATAAACATCGCCCACTGTGCCGGTGATCCTTGTGTGTCTTCCTCTTGCGAGACGGCTCATACCGCCCGCGATGATCATCGCCAAGCCGCTATTCTTGTGTGGATTGGCTTCGGCGTGCTCATGCACGTAGGCCAGACAGCAGTGATCGAACAGAGTGCCGCTACCTTCCGGAATCGATTTCATCTTGGCCACGAGGTAGGAGAATTCCTCCACGTGCCACTTGCAGATGTCCCGCAATACGCGCTGGCCTTCCACTCCATCGGCCCCGGGAGCTCTTCCATCGGCGTGAGTGTAATCATGATGCCGCGCCGAGGTGTAACCGAGCCAGGGGAATCGCGAAAGTCCCTGGCATTTGGTCAGCATGTAGGAAGCAACCCGGGTCTGGTGGGTCGCCAGCGCCTTCACCAGCAGATCGCTCTGTAGCTTGGCGATGCGCGGCCAATCCTTCATATCGCCGTCAAAGTCGGGTGGTTCCACCCGTCTGTATTCGGGAGGCAGAGCGGCGATGGACCGCTCCAGGTCGCGGATGCCGGAAAGATGCTCGTCCACGCGAGCCTGATCGTCCGCGGGCAGTTTCTTCCTGAGCATGGCCGCGTCCTGCCGCACGGCATCGAGGATGCTGCGCTTGCGATTTACCCATCCCTCTTCGCGCTCCCCAAAAAGCCGGTCGAATAGCCGGTGCGGGATCATCTCCGGGGGAAGGGCGCGCTCATAGCCGGACCAGCTCATGTTGCGCTGCATGCTCTCGCCAAACGACTCCTGCGAAACGCCGATCTGGAGCGAACGGAATCGCGAATCGTCCCCGAGCTTGGCGGCGATCACCTGATCGATCGACGGCCCGCTCGGGCCGCGCCCGGTAAAGGGCGTGCCACTCATCAGCCCGCTCATGGAGTTGGTGTGACCATTCCCCATTCCCTTAGCGGCGGCATTGTCCACGCCGCTCAGCACGTGGAAGTCGCCGCGGAATGGCGCCAGCGGCGAGAGGCAGGGCGTCATGTTGTACTGAGAGCCTTCCTCGGACGGAATCCAATACCGCTCCGGGATGCCGTTGCCGTTGAACCAGAGCACAAAGCGGCTCTCGATCGCTTTTTCGCCGCTGGTGGGACCCGGCGCCGCGTAGGCGGTGCCGTGCGAATTGAACATCGAAACCAAGGGCGGCAGACCGATAACCACCGGCGACCCGGCGGCCGTCAGTCCTTTCAATAGAGACCGGCGGGAAAACCTAACGCGGTTTGTGATCACTTGCGACATGTACAGCCTCTCCTGAGTTGGCAAATCCTCTCGCGCGCATCAAGGAAACAATCAGCTCTTTGAAGCGAAACCGCGAGTCTCGAAAATCATCCAATACCTTGCGGATCAACGGACGGTCCGCGGGTGTTTCCATCCTGCCAACAGTGTACCGGAAATACTGCTTCACAATACACTCCTGGCATTGCACACTCTTCGCCATCACCGCGCCGAGCTGGGATGGGGAGGTGAACTGCGAATCGGGAATGCCGGCTACATATCCGGCCGGATCAATCTCTAGATCCACGGTCTTGACCGGCGCTCTCCGGCCGCCGCCTTCGCCGCGGCGGCCCGTGGAGAATTGCAGTTGGAACTTGTCCCGCTTTACCCCGATGGCATCAAACCGCTCCAGGCCAAAGCCGATCGGATCGATCAATCGGTGGCAGGTGGCGCAGCTGGGGTTGGTGGCGTGTTCGGACATGCGGTCGCGATTGGTCTGCGGCTTCTCCTCCGTAACGGGGGTAAGGTTGGTATTCACTCCAGCCGGCGGCTCCGGCACGTGCTGGCAAAGAAACTGTTCGCGGACGAAGAGCCCGCGGGCCGTGGGCGACGAGTCTTCGGGCTTGGCCGTCAGGGCGAGAAAGAGTGTCTGACCAAGTAAGCCGGCCCGCTCGGATCCAGCCGGAAACGCGACGCGGTCAAACTCCTTGGCCGGCGCCGCCACGCCGTAGATGGCCGCCAGATCGGAGTTCGCATAGCCGTAATTGGCGGTGAACAGATCCATGAAATGGCGGTCGTTCCAGACCAGGTCGCCGACAAAAAGCCGGGCCTCTTCCGTCATCGCGACGGCCGTCTCCCGCGTGAACTGCGGGAATTTTCGACGGTCCTTGGCGGCGGTCAGAATGCGATCGAAGCGCATCCACTGGCTGACGAACTCATTCAGAGATTCACGCGCGCGCGGGTGGTCGAGCATCCGCCGCGCGGCCTTTTCCACCCCTTGCGGAGTGTTGAGATCGCCGCGCGCCGCCGAGGCGAACAACTCCGCGTCCGGCGTACTGTCCCAGATCGCATAGGAAAGGCGGCTCGCCATGGCATAAGGCTTCCATTTCGGGTCGGCGCTTTCATCCAGACGGAAGAGAAAACTCGTGGATTGGAGCATCGCTTCGACGGCCAGTTGCGCGCCTTTCAGCAGGTCCGGCTCTCCGGTCATCAACGCTTCGTAACGCTTTTGCTCGACCGGGTCCAAGGGGCGCCGGAAGGCCTTGAGGCCGAATTCGCGCACGAAGCGGGAGCGGCAGGAAGGCGATGGTCGTTTGCACGGAATCAACCCGTGCGTGTCGCCGCCACGAAAGGCATTGCGCGCGAGCCGCTCCGCGGCGGCGCTATAGGATTCGATCAACAGCGGAGAGAGGTTTTGAGACTGGGTTTGGTTGCGGAAACCGTTGACGAAGTCTTCCGGCGGAAATTGATTCGCCGGCGAGGTCTGGTCTCCGAGCAGGTCGCGAACCGTGTGATTAAACTGGCTGTGCGTCAGACGCCTGAGCTCCGCTCGCTGGACCACATGCCCGGAGCCTCGGGACTCCTCCTCGCGATACTTCAGCGCCGCGGCCAGCTCCACGCCGGAAAGCTGCGCCAGCGTCTTGATCCATTGCTTGAGGGCTGCCTCATCCCGGCTGCCCGGCTGTATCCGTTCTCCACCGGCATGCGCGATCCGGTTCGTCGGCTTGTTCAACAGTAACGAGGCATCCGGGCTGTCCCTATCGGTCAAAGTCACCAGCGACCTTCCAAAGGCCTCGATGCGTTCGGGCGCGGCGTCTGGTTCCGGGAAGTGGAGACGCGTGGGGGATGCCACGCCGTCCGGGCCATGGCAAGAACGGCAGGCGGCCTTTTCCAGTACCTGATAGAGGCCCGATCCAAAGGGACCTTCCTGGGCGAGCACAGGTACGCTGCCCCAAAACGGGACCACGAGCGCCAAGCGTATCCATACTTGTCCCTTGGCCATCCTGTTATCTACTTTATTACATTTTTCCTTCTTTCAGGTAGGGTGTCGGCAATGGGTGTGCAGTG
>JAENWC010000442.1 GCA_016650235.1 Terriglobia bacterium | reverse complement strand
TTGATTGCCCTGCCGGCACTGATGGCCGGTCAGCTTGCGCCCGGTTACGTTGATCCCGAACCGGTGTTGCGCGCAGCCGCCAAGGCCATCGGGACCGGCAACCTGAAGTGTGTCACCATCGCGGGCACGGGTTATACCGGAGCGGTGGGCCAGCAGAAGGAATCGGGGTGGAACGTCGATTGGCCGCGCGGAGAAGCGTTGACCAATTACACGCGCACGATGAACTGGGATGCGGCAACTTCCAAGGAGGAGTTCGATCGCAAGCCCGGGAATAACCCGGCGTCGTGGAAATACGGGACAGGTTGGAAAGGCGGAATGCCGCTCCAGCAGCATTCGCGCCAGGTGTTCGCGGTCAACGGAAAGCATGGCTGGCACATCGACGGGCCCGCGGGCAAGCCAGTCGCCGCGCCGCCCGATGATGCCGAACGCTGGCAGCTTGATCTATGGATGAATCCGCACGGGTTTCTCAAAGCCGCAAGGCTGCCCGGAGCCAATCCCAAGGCCGTATGGCGATGGGAGCTGGGAGAATCCGGCCGGGACGGCGCCACCACGCGGCCTGAGAAGATGACCGTCGTATCGATTACGGTGCTCGGCAAATACCGCGTGGACGCCACCATCAACAAGGAGAACATGCTGCAGCGCATTCACACCTGGATCCCCGATCCCGTTCTCGGCGACATGAATTACGAGCATGAATTCACCAACGAGAGCTATATCGATATTGGAAATGGGGTGAAGTTCCCCACCGGTTGGCATCACCACGACGGCTGGGACGACAACTTCGGCGCGCAGGCCGTCACCGCCGGGCACAATGGTTTTGGCGGTATTTTCAAGAACATTACGGCGAACGCATGCCCCGATCCGCTACCCGTTCCGGACTCAGTCCGCCAAGCCGCATTTCCCGTCCGCGTAGAGACACAGAAGCTTGCGGACGGAGTGTATCTTCTCGGAGGCGCATCCCACAACAGCGTGGCCGTCGAGTTCAAGAATTATATTGCGGTAGTGGAAGCGCCGCTGGATGAGCGCCGGAACCTTGCGGTGATTGAGGAGATCGTCAAGCTCATCCCCGATAAGCCGATTCGCTTCCTCGTCAATACTCATCAGCATTTCGATCACATCGGCGGGCTCCGCACCTACATGCACATCGGCGCCACCATCATCACGCATTGGAAGAACCTCAATTTCTACATCCGCGACGTTCTGAACTACGCGCCGCGAACCTTGGATCCCGACATGATGTCGCTGTGGCCGCCAACGGAAGTAGCGGAAGGCTATCAATACGAGACAGTCCGCGAGAACTACATACTGAGCGACGGGACCCGCAATATGCACATCTCCTACGTGCAGCCGCTGGCGCACGTGGAAGGCATGTTGATGGCCTACCTGCCGAAGGAGAAGATTGTCATCGAAGCCGATCTGTACGACCCATCGACGGGGAACGCCACTCCAACGGCAGCGAATCGGGCTTTCTACAGTCACGTGCAAAGACTGGGACTGGATGTGGCAACGATTGCGCCGATCCACGGGCGCGCGGTTCCGTGGAGCGATTTCGCGAAAATTGCCGGCGGGCGCTGAGGGCTAAACCTCCAACCCCACCGAGCGCATCAACGCAATCGCGTTGCTCTTCTGCACTACTCCCGGGCGCATACGGTAATCAAACCGCATCCGGCCATCCTCCAGGTGATCCTCAAAATGCACGTTCATTCCCATCTCGCCGGCAATTTCGGACAAGGCCAGATCATGCGTGGTCACAAAGCCCATCGCCCCGCGCTTCACCAGGCCGCGCACAATCGCCTCCGCCCCGATCCGCCGGTCGTGCGAATTGGTTCCATGCAGCATCTCGTCGATCAGAAACAGGACCGTCCCCCCGCCTCCGGCCGCCTCGACAATCTGCCGCAACCGCAGGATCTCGGCGTAGAAGCGAGACTCCCCGGCCTGCAAGGAATCCTGCAACCTTATCGACGCCCCTACACACAGAGGCGTCATCCGCAGACGCCGCGCACGCACCGGAGATCCTGCCTGCGCCAGCACCGCGCTCACTCCCACTGTCCGCAGCAGCGTACTCTTGCCGGACATGTTCGACCCGCTCACTACCATTACCCGCAACTGGTCCCCCAATCGCACATCGTTTGCCACTGCTCCGCCGCGCGCCAGCAACGGATGGCACAACGCTTCTCCCTCAAAGCAGGAGGCCCCTTCCACCAGTTCCGGATACACGCTCTCCGGATTCTCATATCGATAGCCGGCCAGTGACGACAGCGCCTCCATCTCCCCCACCGCCTCCAACCATTGCCGCATGTGAGACCCCGATTTCCGCCGCCAATCCTCCATTGCATAGGCCAAGTGCAGATCCCACAGCAGCGCGGGCCCAATCAACCGCATCAGTTGGTGATCCCGCGAATCGGCCAGTTCCATCAGCCGGTTCAACTGCGCCATCCGCCGCGATGGCGGCGCACCTTCCACGTCAAGAGTCGCGCGCAGCTCCGCCAATCGCGGGGCCGCAAATCGATCCGCCTCCAGCCGTCCCAACACCCCGGCGAGCAATGCCAGATCATGCGATGCCGCCTCCGCCTCATGCAGTACGCGATCGGTCCTCTGGCGGAAGTGCCGCAATACACCCCAGAGCCCCATCGCCATCAACAGGAAATAGATCCGCAGCACGCTGCGCACCGGCTCGGACATTGGCAGCAGCCCGAGCACGGAGATCATATACGTCACAAACGCCAATACGGCCACCGCCCCAAGAACCGACAGCACCCAAGCCACAGCGCGAAACGCCGTCACTTCCAGCACCACTGGCCCATCTCCCCACTGGGCCAGCGCCTCCGCATGCAGCCCTCCGCGCGCCGTCTCCCCCAATACCGCCAGGTCTTCCCGCAGATCCAACCGCAGAGCCAACTCCTCCACCGCCGCTTGCCGCGCCCGAACCACCTCGCCCGCCGCGGGTCCGCATAGCCACCCGGCCAGGGTCGCCTCACCCACGCGAGTCCTCGCGTTACACAGCAACTCAAACAAGGATCCGGTTCCAAACAGATCCAGGTCATTGGCATAAAGATGATGTTCGTCGAGAAACCGCGCGCCGCTCTCGCCCTTCCCGGCCCAATCCCCATCCACCCGCGCCAGCGCCCGCACATAGTAGGAAACCGCCCGCCGCAGATGCGCGCGATCCTCCTCCGCCTTTTGCATCCGCGTGCCCACCCAAACAAAGGCGAGCGCAGGAAGCGCCATCCACCAGGGACTCCAAACCTCATATTTGAAGGCCCCGAACAGGCCCGCCGCCAGCCACACCGCAGCGACGAGCCGCCAATTCCCCAGCCGCAGATGCCGCTGCTCGCGAACCTGCAACTCACCCTGCCGCTGTTCCAGCCGGCGCGCGTATTCCTGCCGTTCCCGCATTCGACCATTCTAATCGGCCAGCTAAGCGGTTTCGCGAATCAGCTTTTTCAGCATAGGCAGATCGAGATCGCCCGGACGCTTGCACCGCAAGCAACTGCGTCCGATGCCGGCCTTTGGCAGAGCGCCCTTGCAGCGCTCGGCAACGTACCCGTTTTCATTCGCCGAGCAACAATAGAGCGAGATGTAACTCTTGTTGGTCGCAAAGCCAATCTGGAACCAGCCGCCCTCCTGCCAGCACGCCGGAGCAAATATTCACTGGCAAGAAACTGGACTGTGATCATCGTTTGCTATCCTACCTTGCGTATGAGTATTTACTAGTAGAGAATGATTGCCAAGGGGGATTTTATGAAGACGTTTCTTTCGGTTCTATTGCTGCTTGCTGTTCTGGCCTCGCAGGCCGCGGCACAATTTGAGACCAGCGTCGTTTTGGGAGCTGTGCGCGATCCATCGGGCAACTTCGTGCCCGGCGCATCCGTCACTCTGCTTAACCTCGACACCGGCATACAGGCCGTCACAACCACAAGCGAATCCGGGGACTATCTGTTCCTCAATGTGAAGATCGGCCGCTACAAGGTCACCGCCGAAAAGTCCGGCTTCGCGGTTGCCTCCGCGGGCGATGTGGCCGTCACCGTAGGCGCGCGGCAGCGCGTCGACTTCACCCTCAAGGTCGGCCAGGTGACCGAAACTATACAGGTCACCGAGGGCGTCATCGCCGTTGAATCCGACTCCACCGACCGCGGACTCGTCATCGGACGCCGCCAAATCGTCGATCTTCCCCTCAACGGCCGCAACTATTCCGACCTCGCCCTGCTGTCCACCGGCGTGCGCCGCTCCGATTTTGGCAACGCCAACCCGCCCCGCGAAGGCTCCTTCAACGCCAATGGGCAACGCAGCATCTTCAACAATTTCCTCATGGACGGCGTCGACAACAATGCGTACGGCACCTCCAACCAGGGCTTTTCCAATCAGGTGGTCCAGCTCACGCCGGACGCCGTTGGGGAATTCAAAGTCGTCACCAGCCTCCCCAGCGCCGAATACGGCCGCAGCTCCGGCGCCGTCATCAACGCGGCGATGAAGAGCGGCACCAACGAGTTTCACGGCACCGCCTGGGAATACGTGCGGAACACCGAACTCAACGCCGTCGGTTTTTTCAAACCTCTCACCGGAAAGCCCGTATTCCAGCGCAACCAGTTCGGCTTCACCTTCGGTGGTCCCATCAAACGAAATCGAATCTTCTTCTTCACCAGCTACGAAGGTTTCCGCGAGCGCAACAAGTTCCTCACCTTCTCCTCGCTGCCCACCCCCGATGACCGCCGGGCACTGTTCAGCGTTGCGGTCAGGAACCCGCTTACCGGCGAAGTGTTTCCCGCCAACGCGCCCATTCCGGCAGCCCGCCTGAGCCCCTTCGCGGTTCGCGTCTTGAATGACCTGCCGCTGCCCAACGATGTGGGAGCCCCCGCCAATCCCCGCACGCAGAATTTCCGCAACCTTCGTTCCGACAAGAACAACAACGACAAGATGGACCTGAAACTCGACGGCCAGATCAATGCGCGCATGACCGCCTTTGTGCGCCTCAGCCATCGCAAGAGCAACTTGTTCCAGTCTCCCGAGGTTCCCGGCCCATCCGGCGGCGGCGGCAACGGCTTCCTCCGCGCGCTCAACCAGCAATTTGTCGCCGCCTGGACCTACACTGTTTCCCCCGCCTCCCTGCTCGAAGTCCGCCTCGGTCTCTCCAAGACACGCGCCGGCAAGGAACCACCGGCGCTCGGCGGGCCCAGCATGATGGCCTTGTACGGCATCCCTGGGCTCTCTGAAGATCCGCGCCTCACCGGCGGGCTCACCATACAGGAGGTCTCCGGCTTCACCAGCTTCGGACGCCAGGCCACCAATCCTCAATGGCAGCATCCCTTTGTGACAAACCCTAAAGTTGTGTACTCGTTCATCCGCGGGCGCCATTCGCTCAAGACCGGTTACGAGTTCCAGAAGGTTCACACCGAAATTCAGGACGTCAATCCGCTCTATGGCCGCGACATCTACAACGGCCAGTTCAGCCGCGTTCCCGGTTCGGCCAATCCCAATGCTTTCCAGCAGGGCAGCTACAATCTCTCCGACTTCCTGTTCGGCGCGCGCAGCGAATACCAGCTCGTCAACTTCTACATCGCGCAGTATCGCCAGTCCATGCACTTTGCCTACTTGCAGGACGACTGGAAGCTCAATCCCAAGCTCACTCTGAACCTTGGTCTTCGCTATGAGTACGCAACACCACAGTGGGAGCGCGACAACCGGCTCAGCAACTTCGATCCAGTCTCGAACAAGCTCATCCCCGCCTCCAGCGGCTCCATCGCCAACCGCGCGCAAGTCAACCCGGACCGTAACAACTTCGCTCCGCGTCTTGGCCTCGCCTACAGCATCGATCCGAGGACCGTCATCCGCACCGGCTACGGCATCAGCTACCTCCACTTCAATCGCGCCGGCGGCGGCAATATTCTCGGCATCAACGGACCGCAGGTGGTGATCGCAGCCATTGCCCAGCAGCCCAGCGATGCAGCTTTCCGCACCACCGCACAAGGCTACCCGGCCGGCCTCACCGATCCTGACAAATTCAATCCGCTGCTTTCCAACATCTCCTACATCCCGCGGGACACTCAAACAGGCTACGTCCAGACCTGGTCCTTTTCCATCCAGCGCGAGGTCATGAAAAACACCATCGTCGATATCGGGTATGTGGGCAACAAGTCGTCCCACTTGATCCTGTTTGCCGACTTCAACCAGGCCCGTCCCAATCGCCCAGGCGAGAACGCATCCATACAGGCGCGCCGGCCCAATCAAAGTTTTTCAGCCATTACCGTAACCTCGCCGGAAGGCTTCGCCAACTATCACGCGCTACAGGTCCGGCTGGAACACAAGTTCGCCGCCGGCCTCTACGCGCTCAACTCATTTGTCTATTCGAAAGCGATCGACAATGCCGGGCAAGCCTTGGAAGCCCAAGGCGGCAGCGGCGGCCGCTCCAGCCCGCAGGACTTCTTCAATCTGGCGGCGGAAAAGGCGGTCTCCGATTTCGATCAG
>JAENWC010000441.1 GCA_016650235.1 Terriglobia bacterium | reverse complement strand
CTACAAGGAATTGCGCTCGAAGACCGTGCTGACCGTACTGGGGCCAGTCGAACTGAGTCGCCCTTATTACGTGTGCGCCGATTGCTCGAAAGGCCAGCACCCGGTTGACGCCGAATTGGGACTCGCCGGTCTGGAATCCTCGCCTGGGGTGAGACGCATGGAAGCCGTGGTGGGCAGTGAGATGCCGTTTGCCGCGGGTTGCGAACCGATGAAACTGCTCGCGGGTCGACCTCACCGCCAAAGCCATCGAACGCGCCTCCGAGGCTATTGGCACCCAGATCGCGCAACGGGACGAGCAGGAAATCGATCGCGCCAAACAACTCGTCCTGCCCGTGGTTGCCAAACAGAACATTCCGAAAATGTATGTGCTGATGGATGGCGTCCAGGTTCCTGTCGTGGCTGCCGAAGCCGAGGGACGGACGGGCAGGATCGAGGGACAGCGCGCCCGCACACGCGAGTGCAAGCTTGGCTGCGTGTTCACGCAGTCCACTGTGGATAAGGACGGCTGGGCCGTCCGCGACCCAAATTCCACCACCTACGTAGGAGCCATTGAAACCGCCGAGGAGTTCGGCTTGCGCATCTATACGGAGGCTTGGCGCAGAGGCTGGCAGTGGGCCACGATGAAAACAGTCATTGGAGACGGAGCGGTCTGGATTTGGAATCTGGCCGACCAGCACTTTCCCGGCGCCATTCAAATCGTGGATCTGTATCATGCCCGGGAGCATTTATGGAAAATAGCTGCCCTGCTCCACCCTCACGACCCGGCAGCAAAAAAACTCTGGTTGACTCCCATGAAGGACCTGTTGGATGACGGCACATGGAACCTCTGGTGACGCACCTCCGCGAGATTGCTGCCGCGCATGCCGACCCGGCAGACTTGGCAAAGGAGGTCCTAAAAGAGGCCGAATACTTCGCCACCAATGCCGACCGGATGCGCTATCCGGGGTTTCGGGAGAAGGGATTGTTCGTCGGCTCCGGCGTGGTCGAAGCTGGCTGCAAGTCCGTCATCGGATCGCGCTTGAAGCGATCCGGCATGTTCTGGACTGTTCGTGGCGCCAACGCCATCATCGCCCTGCGGTGCTGCCGCCTCAATGGGAGGTTCGAGGACTACTGGGAGCATGATCGGGCTGCCTGATTATCCCTTCCTTCTCACTTTTAAGTCGCACACTCATACCGCGACACGTTCGACCCTTAGGCGCTGCTAAACAATAATATGTACAATTGGACGCATCGGTGCGCGTCGATTCAGGTGCGAGGTAGGAGCGCGTAGTTCCAGTCGGGATGCACCTTGTGTCGCTTGAGACGAAGTTGATCGATGTCTTCTTTGGATACTTCAACGCCCGTGTCATATTGATTGGTATCCAGGACAGCCTTAACTTTGAGTCCAGCACGGGTGCGAGTACCGCCAATGAGGTTCACCACGGTTTCAAAGTTGACCAGGGGCTTGCCCTTCCAGTTCAAGCTAATGAAGGAAAACAACCGGTGTTCGATCTTATTCCACTTGCTGGTTCCGGGCGGATAATGGCAGACCGTGATCGCCATTCCTGTTTCATCGCTTAACGCTTGCAGATGCAGCTTCCAGGCGCGCGTCCGACTTCCGTTGCTACCTCCGCCGTCGGCGCAGATCAGCAATCGGCCCGCCTCCTGGTAGTAACGTTTCCCGTCCAGATGCCACCATCGCCGGATACTCTCCACGGCGAACTCGGCCGTGTCATGGGTCACTCCGACATTAACCACGGCCCGATTTCGCGCGATGTCATAAGCACCATACGGAATAGCCTTGCCTTTACCCAAATGCGGGAAGTCATGTACCGATACCTCATCGGCCTTTCCCTTGGGCAACCATCGGCGACCGGCGTTTTTAAAGGCTCCCACGAGCTCTTTCTTCTTCGTGTCAACCGAAATTACCGGGTCGCCAACTCGCCGGAAAGCCTTCACCTGCCGGTTCAGGTATCGAAACTGGGCATCGCGGTTCACATGCTGGGGACCCTCACGAGTCTTCACATTGGCTTGCAAGGTGTACCCCATTTCTTCCAAGCAACGGCCCACCGTGACGCTGCTAACCGGGTGTTCGGATCGAGTCAACTCTTCGGCGATGGTCCGAGTCGCCTTGCTGGTCCACCGCAGCGGACTCATCGGATCTCCCGCAGTCGTTTCTTCAACAATATTCCTCAGCCGGAGCAGCAACTCAGGATCGGTCTGCTCCACTTTCTTCCGCCCACCGCCGGGTTGACGTACACTTCCGGCGGCGGCCACGCGGAGCTTCTTGCCGCCACGCAGTTCACTCAGTCCCTGCGTAATCGTGACCCGTGACATTCCCGTCAGCCGGGAGAGGTGGCTAATGCCGCCTCGTCCCAGTTGCAGGGCCTTCTCTGCGACAAATAGACGAGACTGGTACTCGTTCAAAGTTCCCAGGACTCGCATCCACGTCTTCTCGTCCGAAGTGGGGGGCGCAACCCGGCCCTGCCTCTTGTTCCGCACTACATAAAACATAACCTATAACTTCTGTTTTGTACAGATTATTGTTTAGCAAGGCCTCAGAGATCGGGATACGTCAATTAGGAGATTTACCGTTTTATGCCGGTCACACGTTGTCCGAATTGCCGGAGAGGTCTTGCGGGATATCTTGATGGCGAAAAAACATTGTTTGACTTGGACCTTGATGAGATTCGCCCCGAGATACCCAAGTATCAGGCCAAGGAAGCTCGGATCAGAGCCCACATGGCGGGTCTTCGGACTGTTGCTCCGCAAAACTATCCGGATGGGGCGGCGTGCCCCGGTTGCACGCACGGGTGGCGGG
>JAENWC010000440.1 GCA_016650235.1 Terriglobia bacterium | reverse complement strand
CTCCTTGATTTTGTCTCTCACCTCCGGGCCGTCGATGTAGCCCATGGCAATAAAGACATGGCCATCAGCCTCGCCGACCTCGTGGATCATGCAAATGTTGGGGTGATCGAGGGATGCCGCCGCTTTGGCCTCGCGCAGAAAACGCTGTTTGTGCTCCTCGCTCTCCAGAAGATGCGGCGCGAGAAACTTCAGTGCAACAATGCGATCAAGATTAGTGTCTTCTGCTTTGTAAACTACACCCATCCCGCCGGAGCCGAGTTGCCCGGTGATCAGGTAGTGCGAAATGGTCTGGCCGATCATGTCGTAATAGATTACGGTACCGGAATCCGGTAGATGTTGCGCTGAATGGCAAACTTGGTGAAAGCGTACACCAATGGGTTGGGCCCGGGAAACGCTCCTTCCGCCAACAAACGCGCGCCTGGCAAAGCCATCACCTCTTGCTTTGTTCGATATCCGGTGGCTGGTATGATCGGCATCGCTTGGCCTGGCCGAAGGGGAATCGCATAGCTGGACCCCTGAAAGTTCAGATAGAAAAATTTTCCATCCGGTGACCAGCTCACAAAGGGTGGTGGTGGGCCGCGCTCAAAACTGACTATCTGGGTACAATTCTCACAGATCAAAGCCGGAGGGCCGCCGCCGGTAGGGTACACCATCAGCGCGCCCGGCGCGTCTCTCGGGCCCCGCGCCACCACCCATTTCCCGTAAGGGGAAACATTCAATCCGTAGTCCTCAAGGTTTACCTGAGCCCCCTTGTATTCCGGTCTCGCTATTGCCTCCGGCAGGTCGCTGCTGTCGTCCTTGACGCGATAGAGTATGTTGGCCCCTTTGTCCTCGCCCAAAAAGAGCACCTCGCCCTCCGCGCCGAAGAACGCTTTCCGGGCGCGCCTTGCGGTGACTTGCCGTGGCGGGGAACGGCGATTGAACTCCGCCAGCCACACCGGAGAACGTTCCGCATCCGCCGCAACGGCAAACACCACCCGCTCTCCGTCGGCCGAGATGCTGTAGTGACGCATCAGAAAATCGGGAAGCAGCCGCTCGCGCTGCCCCGATTCCAGGTCCGCCACCCAGAGTTCTCCGTTTACAATGCTCTGAGCGCCTCCGGCACGCCGCAGGTAATACAGTTTCTTGCCGTTGGATGAGATCGACGGAAACAGTGCGAAGCCTTCTGAAGTGATCTGCCGCTCGCCGCGCAAATCGTGAACCCAGAGGGTGCTCTGGCTCGTGCCGATCGAAGTGACAAAGGAGCCGCCGTCGGGCGCGAACTCGATTCCCTCTTCCTCAGTGGCGCCGGAGGTTACCTGCTCGGGAACTCCGTCGGGGAAGCGCTGGCGCCATATGTGATACCCGTTTCCGGTATTGGCGGAGAAATACATCCACTTCCCGTCGGGAGACCAGGCCGCATCGGTGCACTGGGACGCAGAAGGCCCCACTTGCTTATCCGCGGTGCTCCCATCAAAGAGTGTCATGCCGCATGGCATCCAGCGGCTGACCCGCATCAAAACCAGCAGTACTTGCTTCCCATCAGGCGATAGATAGGACCGGTGCGCCATGCCGCTTTCCTCCGCCGGCATGTAGACCGTGCGCTGCTGGGCGCGGCTCTCCATGGAGGTCACAATTCCCATCTGCTGGCCCCGGCCGGTCATTTCGGAAAACAGGAGCCGTTGTTCACCGGCTCCCGCCTTGATCCAGGTAAGCCCCTCCGCGTTGGCCAGAAACAGGCGCGGCTGCCCCCCAAGCACCGGCACCACCCAGGTGTTCCATCCCGCGCCATCGCCGTAGGTTGTGTATGTGATGCGCGCCCCGTCCATCGAGAACTTCGGGCTCATCTTCGGCAGGTCGTCGTGTGTTAGTTGCAATGGCTCGCCGTCTGGCAGCAGCTTGATGTAAATCTGCCCCGGCCCGACGAACGTGCTCTCGCCACGAATGAAAGCCAGCATCCGGCCATCCGGTGAGAGCGCTGGGGAGGTGGCGGAATCGGTGAAGTTGGTGAGCTGCGTGTATTCCAGGCGCGGCGCGGGAGCCGTGACAAGCCACGGCCGCATGAATACCAGCGCAGCCGCCAGCAGTCCCGCTGCTCCCAGGGCGCCCCAAGCCAGCTTCTTCCGGCTCCGCGCTGTGGGCATGGCGCCGGTTGCCCGCGCCCCGCTGAGATTGCCGCGCAGCGCCCGCAGGTCCACCAGCATGTCGTCGAGGTGCTGATACCGCTCATCCGGTTTCTTTGCCAGCGCCTTGCCGACGATACGGTCCAGTTCCAGCGGCACACCCGCGCGTATCGCCGTGATCGGCTCATGGCATTCGTGGATAATCGAATAGATCACGGCCGGTTCGCGCTCGCCTGCAAACGGCAACCGGCCGGTCACCATCTCGTATAGAACCACGCCGAGCGACCATATGTCGGTGCGCTTATCGGTTGCCAGCCGTTGTGCCTGTTCCGGTGACATGTACGCCGGTGTGCCCAGGACTGTGTCGGTCTTAGTCAGCCGCGTCCCTCCGGTGAGCTGCGCCAGGCCGAAGTCCAAAACCTTCACCTGGCCCGAAGTTGTCAGCATCAGGTTGGAACTCTTGATATCCCGATGAACGACCCCCTTCTGATGCGCAGCCCGCAATCCATCTGCCGCCTGAATGGTGATGTCCAGGGCCTCGTCCAGCTTCAGCGGACGCTCCTTGATTTTGTCTCTCACCTCCGGGCCGTCGATGTAGCCCATGGCAATAAAGACATGGCCATCAGCCTCGCCGACCTCGTGGATCATGCAGATGTTGGGGTGATCGAGGGATGCCGCCGCTTTGGCCTCGCGCAGGAAGCGCTGTTTGTGCTCTTCGCTCTCCAGAAGATGGGCAGCCAAAAATTTCACTGCGACGACACGGTCGAGATTGGTATCTTCGGCTTTGTACACCACGCCCATGCCGCCGGACCCGAGTTGCCCAACGATTCTGTAGTGCGAGATGGTTTGACCGATCATTCTTGTAACCTCACCGGAAGTTTTCCACCAGCATCAGGTCGTCGACGGAGGAATCCATACGGGAATAGAGAATCGTGCGGCCGTCCGGAGAGGCCGTAAGGCCCTGGCCCAGACTGCCGAGGTTGCGGGCCAGCGTCGTCGACCTGCGGGTCGCGAAGTCCAGGTATTGGAGCCGCGTCTCACCGGACGGCTGATCGGCAAAGTAGACGCCTCCATCGCCGGAGGGCCGGTTGATATAGAAGATGCCTTCTTCACGCACCACGAAGCTTGCAAGAACAACCCCATTCAGCACCTTGACGGGAACGCCGCCAGAGACCGGCAGCCGCCACAAAGGGCTCGGCTTGTCCATTGTCTCCACATAATAGATGTAGGCGCCATCCGGCGACTCGATGGGCGCGTATCCAGCGATGTTGGCCACTCGAACGGCATCCCCGCCGGATGCCGGGATCTTCCATATCTGACCCTCTCCCGTTCGGTTCGAGTTGAAGTAGATCCACTGGCCGTCCCGGGAGAAGCTGGGGAACGAATCCAAGGCCGGGTGAGAGGTGAGATTGCGAGGCTTGCCGCCCGCAGTGGGGATCACATAGACCTCCGCCTGACCTTCCGGATTGGAGTGGAACACAATTCGGTCGCCGCCGGGTGACCAGTGGGGGTAGCCTGCGACGCGCGCACCCTGCGTGGTGAGTTGGACGGCGCTCGATCCGTCCGGATCGGCCAGCCAAATTTCCCATCCTCCTGAGCGAGTCGTTGTAAATGCCACCCGGCGGCCGTCGGGAGAAAGCTGGGCCATGTCGTCCCTTCTGGTTGAGGATATGGACCTAGCAGGAGGCGAGGAGGCCATCGTGCCGGGAGCAGAGGTCTCGACACGCCAGATATTGACGTCCGAGAAACTGCGAACGTAGACCAGACGAGACGGCCGCCCGAGATGAGGGCGCGAGACCACCGGCATCAGACCGTCCTCGCCTACGAAAGGCAGCCGCGCTGGAGTGCTTTCGCCTGGTTGATCCAGTGTGACATCCAGCCTCCAGAGGCTCCCCCTGGCGGAAAAGAGAATCTCTTTGCTGTCGGGCATCCAGGTGAGGTAGTTCGCATCCAGCGTGGCCGGTGTGAGCCGTCGCGCTTCGCCCATGGTGGTGAGGTCTCCTGTCAGCGGAAGCCGGTAAAGCTCACCTGAGTACAAGCCACTTACTTGCCGGCGGAAGACCAGCCAACTGCCGTCCGGAGAGACCGCCGGGTTGATGTCGCCCCAAGCAGGGGGCTGCGGATGGGTCAATTGCCGTTTCTCTCCGGTCTCGAGCGAAATCAGGAACAAGGCGTCCGGCTTGCCCTCGCCCGGGGTGTCCGTAACAACCAAATGGTTGCTGTCCGGACACCAGGTAAGGTACGGCGGAACGACGAGGTTTCCGCCTCGTACGCGGATCTCGGCCAATTTGCGTTCCGGCCCGCCCAGTGGCGGAATCAGACGCAATTCACTCTTTCCCGCTTCCGATTGACGACGCAGAAATGCGATCGAGCGGCCGTCGGGCGACCAGACCGGGTTGTAGTCGTTGCCAGGGTCGGTGGTCAGCCGCAAAGGAGAGCCGGAGCCGATCTGTTGGACGTAGATGTCGGGATTATCCTGTTTGGGCCCGGTCCACGTAAATGCCACGAGATCCCCGTCTGGGGAAAGGGAGGGATAGCGCGCCACGCCGGGCCGCGTAGTGAGCGGAACGGCGCGCATCGGCTCGGCCGGCTCTGGCGCGCGGCTCGCCCGCCACGCGAGCAAACCCGCGCCGAGCACGACGGGGATCAATGCCGCCCAGAGCCAGCGGCGGCGCGCCGACGGGGGCGCGGCTGCAGTACCTGCGCGCAACCCCCGCAGGTCCACCAGCATGTCGTCGAGGTGCTGATACCGCTCATCCGGTTTCTTTGCCAGCGCCTTGCCGACAATACGGTCCAGTTCCAGCGGCACACCCGCGCGTATCGCCGTGATCGGCTCATGGCGTTCGTGGATGATCGAATAGATCACGGCCGGTTCGCGCTCGCCTGCGAACGGCAACCGGCCGGTCAACATCTCGTATAGAACCACGCCGAGCGACCATATGTCGGTGCGCTTATCGGTTGCCAGCCGTTGTGCCAGTTCCGGTGACATGTACGCCGGTGTGCCCAGGACTGTGTCGGTCTTAGTCAGCCGCGTCCCTCCGGTGAGCTGGGCCAGGCCGAAGTCCATGATCTTCACCACGCCCGTCGAGGTCAGCATCAAATTGGAGCTCTTGATGTCCCGATGCACCACCCCCTTCTGATGCGCCGCCCGCAACCCCTCAGCCGACTGTATGGCAATGTCCAGCGCTTCGTCGAGTTTCAGCGGACGTTCCGCGATCTTGGCCCGCACCTCCGGGCCGTCGATGTAGCCCATGGCAATAAAGACTTGGCCATCCGCTTCGCCGACCTCGTGGATCATGCAGATGTTGGGGTGGTCGAGCGATGCCGCCGCCTTGGCCTCGCGCAGGAAACGCTGCTTGTGCTCCTCGCTCTCCAGAAGATGCGGCGCGAGAAACTTCAGTGCAACAATGCGATCAAGATTAGTGTCTTCCGCTTTGTAGACCACACCCATCCCGCCCGAACCGAGTTGTCCCGTGATTCTGTAGTGCGAGATGGTTTGACCAATCATGGACCGAGCCTCGCGTAGTAGCTCCGCATGGCGGCGCCGACCCTAAAACCCCAGTAGGCAATCCGATAATCCCGGAACCTTGCGGGCACCACGTAGCGTCGCTCTGCCTCTTCGGCGCTGGCGCCGGCGCGAATCATCTCTTCGGCGTGCTTCCGCAGATCGTCGAAAAGATCGGATTGGTCCCGCACCGTCTCCATCCCGCAGACCGGGCCATGCCCCGGAATAAATTGCGTGTGGCGGCTGTAACGCGCGAACCGTTCGAGCACTTCGCGCCAGGCCATCATGTCGGCGTCGATCGTTACGGGGTAGGACTTATAGAAGAGAAGGTCGCCGGTGAAGACGATGTTGCGCTCCGGGACCCGGATGATGAGATCCGTCGAGGTATGAGCAGGGAGAAATTCGAGGAGCGCGGTGAGACCGCCGAGGTCGATCCGTTTGGGCAGTTGCGCTGGCGCGAGAGGTTCGGTGGGATAGGCCAGCGTAGTGGCCTCGATCGCTTCATACATCCGCTTCATCATCTGGAGGTCGTCTTCTTTGTGTTTCTTGCCGGTGGGATCGCCGGTCTGAGCGATCTTCTTTTCCAAAGGCGCGAGCAAAGGGGCTTTGTCGGCGCTCTTTACCGCCGCATATTGCTCCTTCATCAAAGGGGCCACCTTCTCGTGAGCGAGGATGGAAATGTGCTGTTCGGCATACCCGAAGTTCCCGAAGGTGTGGTCGTAGTGGAAGTGTGTATTGACCGCCCCTCTGACGGGAGCCTTCGAGACCATCCGGGCCACTTCGATTTCCAGCGCCGCCCCGGCCGGCTGCATGTGCCCCTCCACGATCAGCACCGCGTTGCGGCCGGCAATCACACCACCATTGGAGCCGCATTGTAATCCTTTGGAAGCCTCCGCGATGGTGCCGTACACGCCAGGCGCAATCTGCGTGACTCGCGCAAAGCCCCTGTCGAGCAGAGGGGCCGCATCCTGTTTCTGCGCGGCGAGCGCCGAGCCTCCGAGTCCGGCCAAAAGGAAACCCCGTCTATCCATGTTCATCCAAGCCTCCCTCTTCAAGGCACCGGAATCCGGTAAATGTTGCGATGTGTGGTGACGCGGGCGATGGCGTAGACCGATGGGTTCGGACCGGCGAAAGCGCGTTCCTCCGGAATCATCCGCACCCCTGGCAGCCGGGCGACATCCTCTAGCGAACGTATGCCGGAGACGGGCAGCGGCGGCAGGTTCCGGCCGGGTTGGAGTGGGACAGCGTTTATCTGGCCGGCGAGGCG
>JAENWC010000439.1 GCA_016650235.1 Terriglobia bacterium | reverse complement strand
TGGAAGCCATCGAGATAGCTGTGCGCTCGGCCATGCATCAGGCTGGTGCGGCAGCGCTGAGCAAACTGTTGCAATTCCAAGCTCCGGCTGACGAGGAACGGAAACTGCCTTGTCCCAGCGGCCAGCAGGCCCAGTTCGTGGACCTACGTTCGAAGACCGTGTTGACGGCTGTCGGAGAGGTGAAGCTGCTGCGCCCCTATTCCCTGTGCTCGTACTGCCATGAAGGGCAGTTTCCGATGGATGCTGAACTGGACGTAAAGCACACCAAGTTGTCGCCCGGCGTGCGCCGCATGCTTGCGGTAGTGGGTGCGGAAGCACCTTTCGATCACGGCCGGCAGCAGATGAAAGCTCTGGCCGGTCTGAAAGTGACCGCCAAGTCCGTGGAGCGCACCGCGGAGACCATTGGCGCCGATATTGTCCACCGCGAGGAGATGGAGGTCGAACGGGCGATGCAGTTAGATCTGCCAATCATTATCGGAGAGCAGATTCCGGTTCTCTATGTGGAAATGGCCGCCACCGGCATACCTGCCGTCAAGAAGGAGACGGTCGGCCGACAGGGCAAAACCGACGGTCAACCGGCCCATACGCCGCGATGCCAAACTGGGCTGCGTGTTCACCCAGACCAAATGGGATCAGGAGGGGTAGGCCATTCGCGACCCCCGATTCGACCGCCTACACCGGCGCCATTGAGACCGCCGAAGAATTTGGCAAGCGAATCTATCTGGAGGCTTGGAATTGTGGTTGGAATCGGGCGGCAAAGAAGGTCGTCATCGGGGATGGAGCCGAATGGATCTGGAACCTTGCGGATCAATACTTCCTCGGCGCGATCCAAATTGTCGATCTCTATCACGCCCGTCAACACTTGTGGGACTTGGCTCGCAAGCTGTACCCCCGCAACGTTGTAGAACAGAAACGCTGGATCATGATCTATAAGGACAAACTCGATGAGGGACAGATTGAAGAATTGGTGTGCTCGCTGCGGTCGCTCGCGGACTCAAACCGCGATCTGCGAATCTCCCACCTTCCGCAGTCAGCACCTGTTTGTCGGATCGGGAGTGGGTTGAGGCTGGCTGCAAGACGGTGATCGGTGTGCGCTTCAAACAATCGGGAATGTTCTGGACGGTTCTGGGAGCCAACGCCATCCTCGCTCTGCGCTGCCGCCAGTTCAATGGCCGGTTTGAGGATTACTGGGAATCGCGGCTGGCTTTCTAACTTTTACGTCGCGCACCCTTCCCCTTCCTCACTCTGAATGATAGTATTGCGCGCAAGAGGGACAAATCCATGACTTTCTACACCCGTCGTGATCTGATGCAAGGGATTGGGGTGGCGCTGGGAACGCCGCTTTCCCTCACTAGGGCACAGTCCGAAGTGACACCGCGGATCCTTCGCTTCCAGCCGGAAATGGAACCGCTGGTTGCTCTGATCGAGGCCGCGCCGCGCCAAAAATGCGCAGAGATGGTTGTCGGGCAGCTCCGGCGCGGCGTCAGCTACCGGCAGTTGATGGGCGCACTGTTTCTCGCCGGTGTCCGGAACGTGAATCCGCGGCCGCCGGGCTTTGCCCTGCACTGCGTCTTCATCATCCATTCGGCGCACCTGATCTCGATGGAAGCGCCCGACGATGTCCGGCTTCTGCCGCTGTTCCACGCGCTGGATCATTTCAAGGCATCGCAGGAACGGGACGCGAAGCAGGAGGGCGGCGACTATACCATGCGCGCCCATACCGGGCGTGTGCCCGAGGGCGGACGCGCATTGTCCGAATTCACCGCCGCGATGGAGGCGTGGGATAGTGAGCGTGCCGAACTGGCCGTCTCTGGCCTCGCGCGCAGTATTGGCCCGGCGGATGTATTCGAAATGATGTGGCAATACGGGGCGCGCGACTATCGCAACATCGGGCACAAAGCGATCTTCGTGGCCAATGCCAGCCGCACCCTCGGTGCCATGGGATGGCAGTATGCCGAGCCGGTGCTCCGCGCGATGGTCTTGGGGCTGCTCGATTTCGGACGCGAAAAGCAAGTGAACGGATACGGGTTCGAGGATCAATGCTACACGGGAAATCGCAAGAGGATGAACGAGACTTTCGGCCGCCTTCCCGCAACCTGGTCAGCCGAGCCAGGCGGGGAAGCCACGCCCCGAATGGTCCAGACCATGCGCACCGCAACTCCGGAGGAGGCCTGCGCGGAGGCAACCAATCTGTTGTTGAAAGGACAAGCCTCCGCAGGAGCGATTTGGGATGCGGTCCATCTCTCCGCGGCCGAATTGATGATACGTGCCCGCGGCGCTGCCGGCATCGCCGGCATTCATGCGGTCACTTCCGCCAATGCATTGCATCACGCCTGGCTCGCATCCTCAAAACAATCCACCCGTTTCCTGATTCTGCTGCAGGCGGTCGGTTGGATGGTGCAGTTTCTTAAATTTTCGCAATCGCGCGAAGAGAATCTGCGCAAGGTTTGGCTCACTGAGATGGAGCCCTCCTCTGAACCCGTGCCGGCCGTCGAGATTTTCAATTCTCTGGGAACCGACGCAGCCGCAGCCGGCCTCATGCGGCTCGCACGCGATGCCGAAGCGCGCCAAAAATTCCTTGCCGCCGCCCTGCGCTACACAGCAGCCAAGTCGGACGAGGTACATCATTATAAATTCCTGGCCGCATTGATCGAGGATCTTGGGCTGGTGAGCCCGCCCTGGCAGCCGTACGTGATAGCGGCGATGCCGTACTATCTGAAAGGCCCCAAGGACAAAGAGACGGAGGGGATCGGTCGAGCCCGCGAAGCCTTGCGCACTCTCTAGCCACGATCGGGTCGCGTGACGGGGATTGCGCCCCGTCCCCCTCCCACACCACCGTACGTGCGGTTTTCCGCATCCGGCGGTTGGAGCACGCGCCCGCCCCACAGGCCGATCCGCGTGGCCTGCAACACATTTTTCATCACCTCCAGTGGGCCGTCACGCGGCCCATGCTGGTTCATCGGTGGCCAATAAGCCTCTGGAATAGTGTCGGGCAAGACAAGCCACTGAAAATGATGGCTACCGATGAACCTAGACCTGCATCGTGGAGACGCCCACTTTGCTGTGGCGGCCTTCAATGACTACGATGCCGCTTTCGGTCACATGGTAAAGTTTACGGTCACGGGCCGGGTCGAAACCGATGACGGCGTCCTCTGGAACGCGCACGTTCTTATCTAGGATGGCGCGGCGAATGCGCGCGCGGCGGCCGATGTCGCAGTTGTCGAAGAGAATGGAGTCCTCCACCATCGCGCCGGTGTGAATTTTGACTCCCCGCCCGATGACGCAGTTCCTGGCCGAGCCGCCGGAAAGGATTGCGCCACCCGCTACGATGGAGTCAATGGCTTGGCCGCGGCGGCCCTGTTCGTCGAAGGTGAACTTTGCCGGGGGGTCGTCGAAGCTGGCGCTGCGCAGCGGCCATTGCTTGTTGAACAGGTTGAGCGACGGCGTAACCGTTCGCAGGTCCATGTTGGCTTCATAATAGGCGTCAATGGTTCCGACGTCGCGCCAATAGGCCTCCGAGTCGGGTGGATCGCCAGGAATGGTGTTGGTTTTGAAATCGTAGGCAAACATGGGACACCGGCCCACCATGCCCGGCAGGATATCGCGGCCAAAGTCGTGTGTGCCGTCAAGAATGGCGTAGTCGTCGTAGAGCTCCTTGAGCAGGGAACGCGTGGAGAAGATGTAGTTGCCCATGGAGGCCAGCACGAGATCGGGCCTGCCGGGCATCGTGGGGGCGTCGGCGCGCTTTTCATGAAACCCGATGATGGAGCCGTCGGACGCGGTCTCGATGACGCCGAATTCGCGGGCCAGGCTCTTGTGCACAGGGATGGCGGCCACAGTGACTTCCGCGCGCTTACGCTCGTGGAATTCCACCATTTGCCGGATGTTCATGCGGTAGATGTGGTCGGCTCCAAAGATGGCCACCAGGTGCGGTTCGGACTCCTCGATCAGGTTCACGTTCTGGAAAATGGCGTCGGCGGTGCCGCGATACCAGCTCTCTGCCTGCGATCTCATCTGCGCAGGCACTGGAATGATGAACTGGTCCTTGAGAATCCCGCTGAACTCCCAGCCGCCACGCAGATGCTGCAGCAACGACTGGCTCTTAAACTGTATGAGTACGTAGACGGAATAGATGCCGGAGTTGACCAGGTTCGAGAGCACGAAATCGACCAGCCTGTATTGCCCGCCAAATGGAACGGCCGGTTTGGCGCGCTCCTTGGTCAGTGGATATAAGCGGGTGCCCTTCCCGCCAGCCAGCACAAAGGCAAGCACTCGGAGCTGCATCGATCCTCCTTCTACCACCATGCAACAAGAAACAGACTCTTTCAAACAATGATCCATTTTCTCTGGTGCCGCCGCCTGGAGGCAACTGCAAGTCTTTTCACACCCACCAGAGGAAGGCCGGCCAACCTAACGCGTCTTAACGGCGTTCTTTCGTACGTACTCCTCGACGAGGTTCGGTTCGGGGCCGATGTAGTGAAACGGTTCGGCAAATGCCAGACCATACCGCTTGCCTACTTCCGCGTCGCGCTGCAGGATGATCCGCTTGATGTAGTTGTTTGACGCCGTCTCGTCATCATCGCCCAGTATGGGTAGCTTCAAACCTCGTTCCGCCAGCGATCTTCGCAAAGCCGCGCCGTTCACTCCAGCCGGCCCTTGCGCAATGTTTACTCGATTTGCCGCCACCTTCAGATCGATCGTCGAACCAATATCGACCACGCGGTTCACAACCTGCGGTCCACGCGAAAAGTAATACTTCTCTTTAACCGAATGTGGCGCAAGTCCGGCGGCAAAATGCTCGGGGTAATCCTTCGATCCACCCGCCATCCAACAAGCCGCCTCCACACTCTGCGCCGTCACGTAATGATCCGGATTCTCCTCATAGTGAGCAACCGGGTCGTAGCAGATCACTGCATCCACCTTCAGCATCCGAAAGAGAAAGATCAGCCGTCCGCGGATGTCCAGACGCGATTCCTTATCCATCTGATGGTTTGCGTAATTCAGATTGAATACCTTCTTCAGCCCGAGCACCCGCGCCACGGCATCGTTGTCATTCTCATTGGCAAGGACCGTGTTCCCAATCGTCCCAGGCCCCGCCATATCGTCGTTGGTCATGCGGATCAAGTAGCCGGTGTATCCTTCGCGCACCAGTTTGGCGGTGGTGCCGGCGGCAAAGATTGGAATGTCGTCCGAGTGCGGCTGGATGGCCGCAAGCACCTTGCCGTTGTGTGGCCTCCCCGGCAGCGGGCCTTCGATCACCACCTCCGCCGTCATGGCCGTCCCGTCCCGCACCACCTGCGCCAGCATGCGGCGCGAGGCCATCGCCGCACTGGCTGCTGTAAAAAAGGATCGACGTAACATGCGATCATGGTATCCGATTTTACGCTGGCCCGATATTCCCAGACCGCGGCCGTACCCTTCAGAATGCCGCGCTGGCGCTGTGTTATTTTGGGGAACCCGCATGCAACCTACCCGCACTATTTCCAAACGCCGGCTGTGGACGGTGATTGCCCTGTTGTGCGGCGGATACATGATCGCCTACTTCGATCGCATCAACATTTCAGTGGCCGTGGCCAGTCCGGATTTCAAGCAGTTCTTTGGGTTGACGGACGTGGACCGCGGCACGTTGAACTCCGCTTTTTTCTGGTCCTACGCGCTGCTGCAAATACCCGCGGGCTGGCTGGTGGACCGTTACGGGGTGAAGTGGCCCTACGCGGGAGGGTTCTTCGCGTGGAGCGTGCTCTCGGGCGCCACTGCATGGTGCACAAAATTGTGGCAGTTGCTGGGGATTCGCGTGCTGTTGGGCGTGGGCGAGTCGATGATCACGCCCGCGGGTATGCGCTGGATCCGTCTGAACGTGCCGGAGAGCCGCCGCGGCTTGATGATCGGTTTGTACATGGCCGCGGCCAAGGCCGGACCCGCGGTGGGAGCAACCATTGCCACCTATCTGCTCGTGCGCACAGGCTGGCAGAACATGTTCCTCATCCTGGGATTCGGTGGCTTGCTTTGGCTGGTGCCCTGGGTCGCGCTGGTCCGCAATGATGACCGTGAACTGGAGCGCATCGCCGCGGTGGAGGCTGGCCCGCAAGCGCAAGTCGGCCTCTGGCGCATTATGAAAAGCCCTATCATGATCGGCACGGTGATCGGCACTTTTTGCTATCAATACTTCGTGTATTACTGCATGACCTGGCTTCCTTCCTACTTCAAGGAGCAGCGGAATCTACCGCTCGATCAAATGGGTATGTTCACGACGTTCAGTTTTCTCGGAATGGCGGTGGTGGCCACCGCCGCCGGGTATGCGGCGGACCGTTTGATTGAGCGCGGCGGCAATCCGGTGCGCGTGCGCAAGGCGTTTATCCTGGCCGGATTTCTGACGGCTTCCACCGAGATCATCGGCGCATACGCGGAGTCCCAGTCTGTAGCGCTGTTCTTCGCGGTTTTTTCCTTGAGCGGCCTCGGCCTGATGACCGCCAACTACTGGGCTTTGACCCAAACGCTGCTGCCGGGAGAGGCGATTGGCCGTATTGTCGGTGTGCAGAATTGCGCGGCGAATCTGCCGGGGATTGTCGCGCCTTTGTTGACAGGTTGGTTAAAACAGACCACCGGGAGTTATCAGGCTCCGATGCAGGCGATCTGGTTCTTTCTCATTGCCGGCATCGCGGCTTATGTGTTCCTGGTGCGTGAGAAATATGTTCCCAAAGGAGTGTAAGTAATGGCACAGAAGAAATTGTTGTTCGAGAATGTTCGCGTGCGCGTAAGCGAGGTGATCTATGAGCCGGGGGTTCCGCGTGCACGTCATCTAAGACCTACCGATCAGGTGATCGTTTTTCTGGACGATTGCAAGTATGAGCGGACTGATTCCAAAACCGGCGAGAAGACGGTGCGCGAGCGCAAGTCCGGTGAGGTGATCTGGCACGACCGCTCCGAGGATGCGCCGGTGTTGAAGAATGCCGGGTCCAAGTCCTACCGTTCACTCCTGATCGAGTTGAAGGAGGACTGAGATTGCGATGAGTGAATGGAAGTTTGAACAGGCGGCGGTGATCGGCACCGGGATGATGGGTCCGGGGATTGCCGTCACGCTGGCTTTGGGCGGGGTGAAGGCAACTATTCTGAGCCGTACACCTGAGAATGCGCAGGCAGGCTTGGATAAGGCGCGTGCACAGTTACAGCTATTAGCGGATCACAAGCTGGCGGATGCGGCCGCTGCTGCGCGCGCGGTCACGCTGCTATCGGCTTCGGCTGATTTCGATCGGACCATTGCGGGAGTGGACCTGGTGGTGGAGTCCGCGCTGGAAAAGATGGACTTCAAGCAGGAGCTGTTTGCGCGCATGGACGCCATCGCGAAGCCGGCTGCCGTGCTTGCCAGCAATACGTCTGGACTGAGCATTACAGTCATCGCATCGGCCTGCTCCCGGCCGGAGCGGGTGCTGACGACGCACTTTTGGAATCCGCCGCACTTGATGCCGCTGGTCGAGATTGTGAAGGGCGCAAAGACTGATCACACACTCGCCATCCTGGTGAAGGAATTGCTGACCAGTTGCGGGAAGGTAGCGGTGCTGGTGAAGAAGGATACGCCCGGACAGTTGGGCAACCGCCTCCAGATTGCGTTGGTGCGGGAAGCGATACACATTGTGGAATCCGGAATTGCGGATGTGGAAGATGTCGACGCGGTGGCGAAGAACGGGTTCGGCCTCCGGTTGCCCGTATATGGAATTTTCGAGCACCAGGATGCCGTGGGACTGGATATGGCGCTCGGTATCGTTGACTATATTTCCGCGGATCTGTACAACCAGCCGAAGGCGCCTGAGTTGTTGCGGAAAACGGTGGCGGAAGGCAATCTCGGCGCAAAAACAGGGAAGGGTTTCTACGACTGGTCGAAGAAAAGCATCGAGTCGGTAAAAAAACGCCGCGACGATTTTGTGCTGGATTTCTTGCAGCGGTGGCGGTAAGGCTTGACCACAAGCTGATCCTAATTCATCGCCTGAGAAGCAAAGGCGTACAAAGCCTCATCGGTTCGCAGATAGATGACGCCTGCCGCGAGCGCCGGAGTCGCATAGCAACCCTCGCCCAGGTCGTTCACGGCGATCACTTCCCATTCCCCTCCCGCCCGGAGCACTGAGACATGGCCTTCCTCGCTCGCCAGCCAGATCCTGCCGTCGGCGGCGACCGGCGATGAGGAATACCCTCCCAGCGCACCTTCGATGCGCGCGGCCTTGATCACCTGTCCCGTCGCCGCATCGTGCGTGGTGAGGATGCCGCCATTGCGTACACTATACAGGATGTTCCTGTAGACCAGCGGAGACGGAATCACGCCGGTGAAGTTCTTGTCGTACCGCCATAACTGGCGCGCGCCGCCGTTCTCCAGCCGCACGGCGACCAAGGCATTCGGACCCAGCACTTTGTTCGCGAAATAGTTCCATTCATTCTCGGTAACAATTCCGTCGCGGTTGCCCGTGTTCCGGCCAACGCTGTGCAACACGGGATCGGTGCCGTATTCATCCGGGGAAAGTTTGCCGTCCTTGTTCTTGTCCAGCCGTTCCGTGCGTTGCGAAAACGGCGAGGGCGCTTCCACGCCGTAGCCGAGCACATAGACGGTATCCTCGTCCAGGACCGGGCTCGCAATGATCGTATTGGCCAATCCCAGGAACGTGGCCGTGCGCTTGCCATCTCGCGCCAAATGCGTCCCAAACTGCCCGCGGCTGGCCGTCACGATCTCCGGCTCCGCGCCCGGCCTTTGATGCACGAGAGGCGTTCCCCAGCTTTCCGATTCCTGACGCGCCACCTTCCAGCGCATCTCACCGCTCGCGAGGTGAAACGCCGCGACATAGGAGTTCTCCCACTGATCGGCGACAAGGATCAGCGAGCCGCCGGCGATGATGGGAGAAGCGCTGAGCCCTTGCGTGTTGTTGAACGGGCCAAGCGCCGTTTTCCAAAGCAGCTTGCCGGTAGCATCGTAGGCAACCAGACCGAAGTCCTTGAAGAAGACATAGACGTTCTTCCCGTCCGTCACCGGCGTGATGGCCGCTTCGTGATTCAACCGGTGCGTCACCTCCGTATGAGGCTGGTCGATGGACCGCTCCCAGAGCAGCTTGCCGGTTTTACGGTCAAAGCATTGCGTGTAGAGTTTGCCTTGACTGGATGCTGTGAGAAAAATGTGCCGCGTAGTAAGAACGGGAGACGACTTGCCGGGCCGCACCGGCGTGCGCCACACGATGTTCTTGTCCTTGCCGAATGTAGTGGGGAAGTTCTTGTCTTTGGAAATGCCCGAGCCGTTGGGTCCGCGAAACCGCGCCCAACCTGCGCCGGACTCATCCTGGGCCAATGCGCAGGTGCTGAGGAACAGGAGGCAAAGAAAATGGACCAGCGATCGAGGCATTCCGGCATTGTCCCACAGCGCGACGATTTATTTTCTTGTGTAGTGTCCCATGCAACGTAAACTTTTACGCGGGACAGCAAGGGGTTGCTGGCCAGTGTAGGTAATGACAAGTACAAACCTGGCACTGGAATCCTCCAGCGCGGCCATGATCATATCTCGCTTGCGCCGGATTTTGTCGTTGAAACGTTCAAAGCGCGGCTCCAGGAGGTCTCTGACCCCTTGGACGAACTCTTGTACCTCACCGACGTCGGCACTGCCATTTCATGAGTTGATCCACTTGGACTGGATGACGTAGCAGACATTTTCTGCAGGGTCATAGTAGATCGCGTCTATCCCATTGTCCTGCGAGCCATCAACTATGGCATCGGCGGCAACGGAGTCATCGATGGCTGCGATCTGAGCTAGCGAGAACGCTGCGAGGCTGCGCGTAAGGACAAAATTCCCCCGTTGTTCTTCGTTCACAGTTGGGGCGAGGTCGTAGTGTCAATCAGACTCGCAAAGCGCGTATTGAGATTCGACCGAATGTGGCCGACGTGGATGATGCTCAACGAAGCGCCTCTGGGGGTGTGTTGCTCATATCCGTCATGCTAACGGAGCGCCACTAAATGTATTTCGCAGACTTTCCGATAATTCGGGGGGCGCGTCATCGCGTTCTTGTTCGTCGGAGTTGGAGGTCGACGCCGGTGGTTTGGATGCGGAACGTGAAGAGTTTGGTGCTGCACCCGTACGTCGCGG
>JAENWC010000438.1 GCA_016650235.1 Terriglobia bacterium | reverse complement strand
TGATGTCGTTGGCCCCGTGGACGGCGATGCCGACATGCGCGGCGGCCAGCGCCGGAGCGTCGTTGACGCCGTCGCCGACCATGGCGACGCGGCGGCCCTGGGAGATCAACTGGCGAATGCGTTCGAGCTTCTGCTCGGGGAGCAGTTCGGCCTCGACGTTGGGGATGTCGACCTCGCGTGCGATCACCTCGGCGGCACGGCGGCGGTCGCCGGTAAGCATCACCTGGTGGGAGAGATTCAGGTGATCGAGCGCATGAACGGCTTCCTTCACTCCTTGCCGGATGCGGTCGCGCAGGAGCACGGCTCCGGCGAGGCGGTCGCCATCGGCCACCAGGACGGAGGTTGCGCCGAGCCGGTCGGCCTCCTCTAACAGGGGCTCGGTACCGAGGATTCCGTATTCGGCAAGGTATGCGGCGCTGCCGGCGCGAACGGTGCGGCCTTCGAGCAGACATTCGGCTCCGCGTCCGGGCAGGATGCGCGCGGTTTCGGGCGTGGCGATGGCCAAGCCGCGGCGGCGGGCCTCGTCGACAATGACGCGCGCCAGGACGTGATCGGAACCGGATTCAGCGGAAGCGGCGAGCGAGAGGAGATGGTCCTCGTTGTGGTCCGAGGCGGCGGGAATGAGCTTGACGATCTCGAATTTGCCTTCTGTGACCGTGCCGGTTTTGTCAAAGATGATTGTGTCGAGGCGGGCCGCCTCCTGGAGCGCACCTCCGCCGCGAACCAGGATGCCGCGGCGCGCGAGTCCGCCAATGGCGGCTACCATGGCGGTGGGCGTGGCGAGAATCAGGGCGCAGGGGCAGCCGACGATCAGGACGGCTACCGTCCGCAGCCAGTCGCGAGTGAAATAGTACGTGCCGGCGCCCGCGAGCAGAAGCGCGGGGACGAAGTATTTGGCGTAGCGGTCGGCCAGCCGTTCCACCGGCGCTTTGCGCTCGCGCGCCTGTTCCACCAGCTTGATGACGCGGGCGAGCGTGGTTTCCGAACCGGCTCTGGTGACGCGAATCCGCAGCAGGCCGTGGCCGTTGAGGGCGCCGGAAAAGACCTCGTCCCCGGGCTCCTTGTCGCGCGGAACCGATTCACCGGTGATGGAGGATTCATCGAGTGAGGATGCGCCTTGCGCGATGACGCCGTCCGCCGGGACACGCTCGGCGGCGCGGACAATAATGATGTCGTCTTCCTGGAGCGAAGCGGCGTCCACATCGGTCTCGACGCCATCGCGCAGCAGGCGCGCGCGGCGCGGCATCTGCTCTACAAAGCGCGAGATGGCGTTCGAGGTTCGTTTGGCGGCGTAGCCCTCCAAGCCTTCCCCCAACAGCATGATGAACATCGCCTCGGCAGCGGCGAGGTACTCGCCAATGCTTAACGCCGCGATGACGGCGATGCAAATGGCCAGGTCAGCCGAGATCGTTTTTTCCAGCAGCCCGTTGACGGCGTTGTAGAAGGTCCGATATCCGGCCAGAACGGTGAGGATGGCGGCGGTATCGATGCCGTAGACAAACCGGAAGGTTCCGGTGAGATTGAGCAGCAGCAGAAGGCCGACGACGGCAGCAAAGCCGAAATAGCGGATGCGCTCCATCCTCTCCTCATGAGGGTGCTGGGGCGCGGAGAGTTCGAGTTTGTGCTGATGCATGGGCTGACGATAAAAGCAGTAGCCTATTATGCCACCGCCAAAGTGTAGTTGGTCAATCCTGTATGTCCTTGCGGGAGCCACCATCGAGAATGGGCAGGTCCTGGCCAAGGAATTGCTTGTGGGAGATGGGCAAAGGGCCGTTGTTGCGAATGGATTTGGACTCGAAGTTGTGCCGGGAGCGCTCAGAGGCGGAGATGAGGGTGTTGATGGCGAGGCTGCTGAACTGTTTGGTAGTTCGTTTCGCAAGAGCAATGATCTCAGTAGCTTTGACCGTAGCGGGGAGGCCGCCCTGGCCTAGAGGTTCGGGCAAAAGGGTCTGTACGACACGGGTGGTTTGGACGGAGCGAAGCTGCCGTAGGGAGCGATGGAAAGAGGATTGGTAGCGGGAGTGGTAGCGTTCCAGGCGGTCAAAATCTTTTTCGCATTCGGGGTCAAAGAGAGGGTCGAGGCCGGAGGCGGCCATTTCGACCTGGCGGAGTTCGACGCGGTGGAGGGTCCAGGCATCGCGGAGGAGGTGGTGGAAGAGAGTTTCCTCGAGTGCGCCTTCGGGGCGGACCTGTGCCTGGAGTTCGGATTGGAGGCTCTGGAAGTCCGGTTCCTGGCCTGGCATGATGATGATGTTCTTGGAGGTGAAGCCGTGCTGAAGCGCATTCATGGCAGAAATTGCTTTGCCTTCGGGCGTGCGTGGGCCTGTGGACGATGTTGGAACGGCGCTGAGCGGCGCGTGCGCGGCCCTTTGCGCTTTGGATTTTCTTCTTTTCGACATATCGGTTGACTCCTTAAAATAAAAAAGGACCGGCCGAAGCCGATCCATTAAGAGCTACTCTCAATTTCAGGATAGCAGGCGTCCGGAAGGGGTTCGGGCGTTTTGTAGGAGGTTATATTGAAAAGAAAGGAGAAACAAACCTGTTTTCGTTGGGAATGAAAAAGGTTTATCTGCCTTCAGCATTCAGCGATGGCGAACCAGGGCGAGCAGACCGCGTGGTTGGTGGGTTAGCTTTCTGCCGCGGCCCTCGATAAGGCCATGTTGAATCGTATTTTGGCCGCAACTCCTTCTCTCTATCACAGTACCGGATTTGAAACGCTAGACCCCGCCAATCCACTCCACCGTAAGCACGTCGGACATCGCTTTCAGCTCCGGGTCGCCAGTGACAAGGGCGGCTCCCTCGCGCTGCGCCAATGCCGCCGCGAAACCGTCCGCATACGAAATCCGCCTCGTGGCTTTCAACTTGGCCGCCGCGATGATGTCTTCCTCCCTGGGCAGCACCAACCGAATCGGCAGAGACGGCAGCCGTTTCAAGAACTCCTCGGCCTGGCCGAGTCGAGCTTCCGGCTGGCCATGTAGTAGACCTCTCCCACATTCACCCAACTCATCATAAGCTGGAGGTCGTTGCCTTGCTCGGCTTCTTGAAGGAGGGTTTCAATCCGGACGGCGGCGGGCTGGTCGAGGAGCCAGGCCAGGAGCGCCCAGGAATCAAAAACTTTTGAGTCGGGCATCGTCGCGGGCCAGTTCGGCTGCTCGATCTTTCTCTAGATCGTCGTGAAGGTCGCCCACTCCCCGGAACATGCCGCGCATGGTGCGCCAGTCCGGGAACCCGGACACTAGCCGCTTCATGACGACCTTCTCCCCCTGCACGTCGATGACAACCTGTGTGCCGGGCTTGAGGTTCAGCCGCTCCCGAATTGTCTTCGGGATGGAGACTTGACCCTTTGCAGAAATGGTAGCTTTGGTCATTACAGCCCTTCTTCTTACCACGGTACGACGGGATTGCAGGTAGCGCAAGTCGAAAACCATTACCATAGTTGAAATTCTACTTCTGAGGTCCCCATGCGAATATTGCTCGCTACCGTCGTAATCGCCGCGGCCTGCGCGCAGACCGTCACGGTTCAAGTGAACGGGTCCAAACCGATCGGGCCACTCAAACCGGTGTGGAGCTACTTCGGCTACGACGAGCCGAACTACACCTACATGAAGGACGGCAAGAAACTGCTTTCCGATCTGGCCGCGCTCAGCCCGGTCACCGTGCACGTCCGCGCCCACAATCTGCTGACCACCGGCGACGGGGAGGCCGCGTTGAAGTGGGGCTCGACCAATGCCTACACCGAAGACGCTGCCGGCAAGCCGGTCTACGACTGGACCATCGCCGACCGCATCTTCGACACCTACCTCGAGCGCCGGATGAAGCCGTTGGTCGAAATCGGATTCATGCCGCAGGCGCTGTCGGTGAAGCCAGAACCGTACCGTCACCATTGGGACCCCGCCAAGCCTTATGGCGACATCTACACCGGCTGGGCTTACCCGCCCAAGGACTACGGCAAGTGGGGCGAGTTGGTCTACCAGTGGGCGCGGCACTGCGCCGAAAAGTACGGCAGGGCCGAAGCCGCATCCTGGTTTTGGGAGGTGTGGAACGAACCGAATATCGGCTATTGGAAAGGCACGCCGGAGGAGTATCACAAGCTCTACGACTACGCCGCCGAGGGCCTGAAGCGCGCGCTCCCGGAAGCGCGCATTGGCGGGCCGCATTCCACCGGGCCGGGCGATGACAAGGCGGGGAAATTTCTGGGCGATTTTCTCGAGCACGTGGTGCGCGGCAAGAATTATGCCACGGGCAAGACCGGCTCGCCCCTCGACTATATCGGCTTCCACGCCAAGGGCCGCCCGCGCGTGGTGGAAGGCCGCGTGCAAATGGGAAGCCAGTATCAGTTGCGCTCCATCCATCGCGGATTCGAGATCGCCGCCTCGTTCCCCGAACTGAAGCATCTGCCTATTATCATCGGCGAGTCAGACCCGGAAGGCTGCGCGGCCTGTTCGGTGCGATTCAATCCCCAAAACGGCTATCGCAACGGGACCATGTATTCCAGTTATACGGCGGCGATGTTCGCTCGCAAGCACGACCTGGCCGCGCGCCAACTTTGAAGGCGCGGTCACCTGGGCGTTCGAATTCGAGAACCAGCCCTATTTCGACGGCTTCCGCGACCTGGCCACCAACGGGATCGGCAAGCCGGTGCTCAACGTGTTCCGCATGTTCGGCATGATGGGTGGCGAGCGCGTGGAGTCCAGCAGCTCAGGCGCATTGGAGGTGGATGCGATCATCGCCGGCGGCGTCCGGGAGAAACCGGACGTGGGCGCCTTAGCCAGCCGCAAGGAGCGCGCCATCACCGTGCTGGTGTGGAACTATCATGACGACGATCTGCCGGGGCCGCCGGCGGACGTCGCCCTCACCGTCTCCGGCATCGGTGCGCGCCGCGCTCTGGTGCATCACTATCGCGTCGACGGCGCGCACGGCAACTCCTACGAGGTCTGGAAGCAGCTCGGTTCCCCGCAGACGCCTACGCCGTCACAGTATGCCCAGATGGAACGCGCCAGCCAGCTCGCACTGCTCTCATCGCCGGAATGGCGCACCGCGCCCGATGCACGCATGACGCTCCGGTTCTCCCTCCCGCGCCAAGGCGTGTCGTTGATAACGGTGTCGTGGTAGGACATCAGCCTATCGGGCAACCGTCCGGTGATAGGATGAATCCGTCAGCCATGCTCACCAGACGCCATTGCTTTGAACTTTTCGCGGCCTCCGCCGGACTCGGACGGGCTTGGGCTGATACGGGTCGGTTGAAGATAACCCGGTTCGTGATCCACAAAGCGACGCTGCGGTGGCGCGACCTGGTGTTTCTGGAAATACACACCGACGGAGGCATCACGGGGATCGCGGAGGCGACGCTGGAAAACCGGGCAGCGATGGTGGAGGAGGGGCTGCGTTGGCTCGAGGAGGCCTTGCGGGGGCAGGACCCGGCCGGCATCGAGGACCATTGGGACCGCATGTATTACCGCTTGTCGCGATGGCGCGAGGGCGCGGTGATACAGACGGCGCTTTCGGCCGTGGACATGGCGCTTTGGGATATAGAAGGCAAGCGGCTGGGTGTGCCGGTGTGGCGGCTGCTGGGCGGGGCCATCCACAAAAAGTTACGGGTCTACTTCACGCACTGGTCGGCGAGTTTGCAGACGCAGGCGCCAGAGGAGTTCGGCGAGTTGGCCTTGCGCACGCGCGAGAAGGGATGGACCGCGGTGAAGTGGACGCTGCCATTGAGGGGTGAGGAACGGGAACGAATGCGGCGCGGACTGGCGCAGGTGGAGGCGGTGCGGAAGGCGGTGGGCCGGGATCTGGATATCGGACTGGAGGCGGCCGAGAGTTTCACCACGCGGACCGCCATCGAGATGGCGCGGGCGCTGGAGCCTTACAAACCAATGTTTCTCGAAGAGCCGGTTTGGCGCGAGAATCCCGCCGGCCTGGGTGAGGTGGCCGCCAAGAGTCCGATTCCGATCGCATCCGGAGAAGGGCTATTGTCGCGATTTGCGTTCCGGCAATTACTGGAGAACAAGGGAGCGGCCATTATTCAACCGGACGTGCTGCATGCGGGAGGCATCACCGAGATTCGCAAGATCGCCTCGCAGGCGGAGACGTACGGGGTGGAGGTGGCTCCGCATCAATGCAGCGGTCCGGTGGCGCATGTGGCCTCGCTGGCGGCGATGTCGGTGGCACGAAACTTCTTTATACAGGAGTGGGAGGCCGAGGACGACGGCGTGTTCACAGAGCTGACCAGGGGCAGTTATCCGGTGCAGAAGGGCGGGATGGTGAGCCTGCCGGAGCGGCCAGGACTGGGCATTGAGGTCGACTTTAACGCTTTCACAAAGCGGTTCCCTTTTCAGGGAATTAACCGCCGGCCGGGATAGGTTTCCAAGACGCAATTGGGGATTCAGGTTTTCACCTTAGTACGTTCTGAGATAGTTTCCTGGCTGTAAATCAGGCGGAGCCGGGATTCCTAACGCTGGTGATTCGCCCTACATTGGTAGATAGAATGCGGAGTGATCCTGAGCGCCGGAAAGGCATGATCCTGATTGTGCTGGCCGGCGCGTTGATGCTTTTGGTGGCTGTCACCGGCCTCGCGGTGGATTGTTGCCGTATCCTGATCACGCGCGGGGCCTCGCAAGGGCGTATGGATGCGGCGGCGCTGTCAGCCGTGCTGGAGCTGGACGGAACCAGAAACGGAATCGACCGGGCCCGGCAAGAGGCGACGGTTGCGGCGGCGGACTTTGGAGACAACCTGAAGATTGAATTTTCGAGCGAAGCAACGGGCCGGTGGGAGGAGAATCCGCGCGCACCCGAGCAGCAGAGGATGGTGCGCGTCAGCACCTTGGTCCGGGTGCCTCTGACGCTGCTCAGGACAGTGGTGCGAAGAGATGCCAGTGAATTCGGAGTGGCGGCGACGGCCACGCAACAAACTCAACCATCCGTTCCGCGGGACATGTTTCCAGGTCCGGAGTCGCTGGCGGAGCGATTCGCCGAGGACCCCGACTTCGCCTCGCGCAGTTATGCCGAGTATGCCTCCCGGGGACGCGGCAACGGGCGCAGGATTGTTCCACAGCCGGAGGGAGCGGTGTTTGTCCTACCGGCCGGCGGCTCGGTTTCCGGGGATGCGTTTGCAAAGAGTATGCCTATCCATACAACGGAGCCGATCGGAGCCTATCTGCAAGGCAGCCGGTGGAAAGGGGTCGGCGATTCCGGCTACTCGGTGGCGGTGCTGGTCCAATGAGACTGAGAGCGGGAAAAGGAATCCGGCAAGGCACCGCGCTGGTGGAGTTTGCGCTGGGGTTCGCGATCCTGGTCCCGCTGTTGGCGGGAGCGCTGCAGTACAGCATCGGGTTCGTGCAGGTGCAGCAGCTTCAATCCGCCGTGCGGACCGGGGCGCAATACGGCTCACAACTTTCCTACCAGTCAGCGACAGACACCCCCACCGATGCGTTTCGCCGCAACGTCGAGAATATGGTGCTTTATGGCAGGCCGGTGGAAACGGGCCAGCCCTTGGTGGGGGGGCTGCGGCGCGAACATGTGGCGGTCGCTATAGGGATGGAGTCTGGTGTTCCGAGGAAGCTTACCGTGTCCATCAACGGCTTTGAGATGGCGCTTCCCACCGGCCGGCGGGTGCTGGAGGGATCTCCCAGCAGTAGTTTCCCCTACCGCGGTCACTTTGACCCGCGCTAGTAGCTTGGCGCTAGCCTGTATTTCCCACGAGTATTCGGGCGCGGTGACGTGGCGCACGCACTCCTGCGGGCCGCGTCGCCACTCTTGGCGACGCCTGGTGACGACGTAGTGTTTGCTCCCGCCGAGGTGTCGAGAAGAGTCTCGACACGGCACGCACGAGTGCGTGCGCCACATCGGCTTGCCATCATCTAGTTCAGTTAAATGTTGATGCCAGGGTGGCGCGCCCGAATCCAGGCAAGGAAGGAATCGGGAGCGGCCATCGTGGACAGGCGGCTTTGACGCACCAGCGCCCAGTCCGCAAACAGTCCGCTCTGCTTGATGCCGGCAAGGCTCGCGCCGGGATTGAGGCGGGTCAGGAAGCGCAGGTCCACAACGGTGAGTTTTTCATTTTTTGGATCGGGCCGGGAATGGGCGGTCACCTCGGCCAAGCCAACTACGCGGGACTCGCCGCCGGAGTGGTAAATGAATACCCGGTCGCCTTTCCTCATCGACTGGATTACCCGGAGGGCCTGGGCATTCCTGACGCCATCCCAAACGGCGTTGCCGTCGCGTTCCAGATCGTCAATCGAGTAGGTTTGCGGTTCAGACTTTGCGAGGAAGTAGTTCATTGTTTTCCACCAAGAGTTCACCATCGAGCCTGGGAAAAGTTCAGTATAGCGAAACCGCCGGTTTGTCGAAGGGCCGGTTTACAGCGGGGAGTGACACGCTGGAACCATGCCCAAACCAGGCCCATCGGGCAATTGTTATCCCGGAAACATTTGCTGTAGAATATGAATTGGATAGAGGGCTTGGAGTAGAAGCCTCGGAGTCAACACTAAATGCATCGGATGAATGAATTTGCCACCACTGCGTTTCTCAGGCTGTTGCCCGGCAGGCTGTTACCGGGCAGAACCGGCGTTGTATGTTTGCTGTCCGGGATGTTATGCCTCGCCGCCCCGGGGCAAGTGCAACAGGGCGGCAAGCAGGCCGCGGATACGGCGGAAAAGAAAAGAATAGCAAACGAACCCGTGCCAATCGCCCCTCCGGGCATCGGAACGGCTGCGCCGGTAGACCCCAAGTCGTACAAGATCGGCTCAGAGGATGTGCTTCGCATTCAGGTTTGGAAGGAACCTGAATTGGGCGGATTGATGACGGTGCGTCCGGACGGGATCATCACCGTGGATCTGGTGGGCGAGATCCAGGCCAGCGGCTTGACACCGGACCAGTTGACGCAAAAGTTGAAGGAAGAGTATGCGAAGCTGATCAACAACCCGATTGTGATCGTATCCGTGCATCAGGTGCGAAGCAAGAAGTACTACCTGAGCGGAGGCCTGATGCGAAACGGCGAGGTGCCGCTGGTGGTGCCCACCACGGTGATGGAAGCTCTCAGCATCGCGGGCGGCTTTACTGAGTTCGCCAATAAGAAGAAAGTTGTGATTCTGCGCGGCGACAAGCGGTATTTCTTCAACTACAACGAAGTGGCAAAGGGGAAGAAACTTGAGCAGAATATCTATTTGGAGAACGGTGATTTCATTATCGTCAACTAATGCCCAGCAGGGTAGGGTGCAAAGGGCCGTCCCGGTTCTCGATGCACGCGAGCAACAGCCGGCCAACCGCGCCGGGACGGGGTCCGTTTTGAAGGGGAGAGGGTAAATGCAACCATCAATGAGTCCGGGCATGTTTGAGCGCAGGCCCTTGGACGTGGAGGATTACCTCAATATTCTGCGCCGCAACAAAGGATGGCTGCTTGGTCCGACGCTGGCCGGCCTGGTGATCGCGATCATAGCGGCATTCCTGTGGCCGGACACATATCTCTCGATTGCCTCCATCCGAGTGGTTCCGCCACAGGTTCCGGAAAGTTTTGTGCAGACCAACGTAACCGTGCAAATGGCCGATCGCGTGAACGCGATGCAGCAGACCATCCTTAGCCGCAACACGCTGACCAACATTATCCAGACCTACGATCTTTACCGGAAAGACCGGAACCGGATCCCGTTTGAGGACATCATCGAGGACATGCGGAAGGACATCAAAATCTCCGGATTGCAGCGGGTGGCCGGCGCTACGCAGATGGGCACATCCGCCTTCCAAATCGGTTTTTCCTATGAGAACCGCTACGTGGCGCAAAAAGTGACGCGGGATCTGATGACGCGGTTCATCGATGAGAACATTCGCGAGCGGTCCAGCCAATCGCAGATGACAACGCAGTTTATGCGGGAACAATACGGCCAAGCCAAAACCGTACTCGACGAGATTGAGCAACGCCTCACCACGTTCCGTATGGCCAACATTGGCCGCCTACCCGAGCAGATGGGGAATAACGTGCAACAGATGACCGGATTGGAAACCCGCGTGTCGGCTCTGAATGCCAATATCAGCCGGGCAAACCAGGAAAAGCTGATGCTCGAATCCGAGCTTCGCGGATTGCGCGAAAAACTGGCGTCGGCAAAAAGACTGGCCGTTCCAGATCCAGTGACCGGCTCGGTGGCTTCGGCCAACGGAGAAGATGAACTGACCCGGGTGGAAAGAGAGATTGTACAGTTGGAGCGAGTTCTGGAGCGGATGCTGGAACAGTATAAACCCACCTATCCGGATGTACAGCGGATCCAGGCGCGGCTGCTGGCGGCAAAAAAGGAACGGGATGTGGCACTGAACCGGAGGCTAACGGTTAAGGAATCCGCCGCAACGCCGGCGGCGCCGGCGCCCCCACAAAGAATCAACCCGATGATGGTAAGAGAGATTGTGGAGCTGGAGACCCAAGTGAACCGCATCCAGTCCTCGATTCGCGCCAAAGATCTGGAAGTGGACCGCTACATACAGGACATTGGCGACGCGGACCGGAAGTTGAAGTCCGTCCAACAGAAGATCGAAGTCGGCCCCATTGGCGCGCATCAACTGGAACAGTTGACGCGGGACCATGAACTGGCCAAACGCAAATACGACGAACTGCAAGCCAAGGTTTCCCGATCCGAAGTAGCAACCGATCTGGAGAACCGCAAACAGGGTGAAACACTGGAAGTGCTCGATCTGCCCTCGCTGCCGGAAAGCCCAACCGATCCCAACCGGCCTCTGATCATCGGTATCGGCGCTTTCATTGGGATCATGCTGGGAGCAGGCCTGGTCATCGGACGCGAGTTGAAGGACACTTCATTGAAGACTTTGAAAGACGTGCGCTCCTATACACAATTCAACGTGCTCGGCAGCGTACCTTTGCTGGAAAATGATTTAGTGGTGCGGCGCCGGCGGCGGCTGGCCACTTTGGCCTGGGCCACGGCACTCATCCTCAGCGTGTTCGTGTCCTCGGGATCCATTTGGTACTACTACAACACTAAGCTATGAGACATCCAATCCAGTCTCCGCCTCTTGGGCGGGTGATTCGCTCCAGCGGTCGCATATGGAAGCGATCGGAGAAATTATGAGCAGAGTTCATGACGCATTGCGAAAGGCCGATCCGGCCGGCATTCCCGGCTTGACGAGTCCGGCGTCCCCTGTGGGTGCAAACACACCGGTGGCTACCGTGGAGGTGGGCCCATTTCACGGGCTGCTCGATCAAATCGGCGATATCGTCTGGGATCCGGCCGAGGAAGGCCACCTCATTGATGCCAATAAGCCCCATCAGGCTCCGACGGAGGAGTTCCGGAGTCTGCGCACACGACTGAACCACCTACAGGGAATCCAACCGCTGCACACGTTGCTGGTTACCAGCGCTTCGCCCGCCGAAGGCAAGTCGTTTTCGGCCGCCAACCTCGGCGTGGTGCAGTCGCATCTCCATCAGAACCTCACCCTGCTTTGCGATTTCGATTTCCGCCGTCCCACTCTCCATAACTTGTTTAGAATCGAGCGTAGCCCAGGTCTTACCGACTATCTGCAAGGTAAGGCCAGTCTACCGGAAATCATCAAGCACGTGGCCGGAAGCAACCTTTACATCGCCCCGGCAGGCTCGGCGGTAATCAACCCGCTGGAACTGCTGAACCTGAACGAGGTAAGAGTGCTGATGGACAAGCTCCCCAGCATCTTCAATTGGGTCATTCTGGACACGCCTCCACTGCTGTTTGCCGCGGACGCGAATCTGCTGGCCACCATGACAGACGCGACGCTCCTGGTGGTCCGCCTCGGACAGACCACCATCGATGCCGTAACGCGGGCCATCCAGGGAATGAGCCACAACAACGTCATCGGCGTGGTGGCCAACGGGGCCAGCCGGGCTGAACTCTACAGTAAGTACACTTACTACCAGTCGTATTATTACAGCGACAAAGAGGGAGATGAGCAAGGCGCGGTGGAAGGCGTGGCGGAAACCGCCCCCGCTGACCCGGATTAGGGGGTGGCCGGCGGGCCGCCTCCTCAGTAGCTCATTCCTCCTCGGCGTTCTTTTTCTTGCGGATGTCCAGATCGGGGATGCCGAACTTGCCGCCCAACTCGCGTAACTGTTCGGGATCAATGGAACCCTTGATCTCGACCAGGGTCAATTCCTTTGGTTCGGCGGCCAGCACCACAATCCCGAGAATTTGCTTGCCGTCGGTCTTGATGTAAACCCCGGCATTATCGCCGCCCTTGCTCGAGCGTACGTCCACGATCGGGGACCATTCAGGGCCCTTCAACTGGCTCTTGACCTTGTCCACGTCCGAGAGCGAATACTCGCCTTCCTTGTCAAACTTCAGACTCCTTACGTGAATCCCTTTCAGGTCGTTGAGCAGCTTCTTTGTCTTTTCGCCGCCGTTCTTGCCGGAGGAGAGGAACCTGGTTGCCAACTCCAGAAGAGTGCCTTCCAAATTCACATTCACAGACTCGGCTGCCTTCTGAGACAGTTTGTCCCACTCGATGAATGAGCCCAGATCCTGCGCTGGAAGGGCGGCCAGCGCCAGCGTCGTCATCAACATGGAAATCCTGATCATTGCTTTGTCCTTTCATCAACCATGATGCCTTGCACGATGCCTTCCACCTTTTCCAATTGCCTATCCACCAAAGACAGCTTCTCCGAGGTGATCTGGAGGGCCAACAACAGTTGCCGCCGCGCCTGTTCGCCTTGATGACGGCGATACTCTTGCACGCCGGTCACCATCATCAGACACGCGGCGGCGGCCGCCATGGCCCATCTCCAGACAGGGTTGGAACGGCGCACCGGCTTTCTAGCGCCGGTTGCCATGGCGGCCACCCGTCCAGCAAAGCCCGGCCCTGGCTCGCGCCGGTGCATGGCCTCGCGTAATTGATCTTCAAACTCGTTCACTGCACGGTCTCCTTCTCCATCTTGCTGCGCAGCAGAGCAAGAGCGCGATGCAAGCCGCTCTTCACCGTTCCCAGCGGAATCTCAAGCAGATCCGCAATTTCGGCCGGCTCCAAATCCTCTTGATACCGGAGGATCACCATCATACGAGGCTTCGGCGGAAGCCCCGCCACCAACCTTGCCAGCAGCCCGGCCAGCATCGGATCGCGCCCGCTCTCGGCTGCTACAGGCTCCCGCACATGCTCCAGATCCGACCATCGCACCAGCTTCCGGCGCCGGGCCTGATCGATGCAGCGATGCGTGGCCACTTTGCGCAGCCAATGAGTCAGGTGCCTGGCCGATTCAATCGAGCCCAGATTCCGGTACAGATGCAGGAAAACGTCCTGCGCCATCTCTTCGGCCATCGCCCGATCCCGCAAGAAATGCCATCCGATGGAATAAACCATCGCCTGATGCTCCCGCACGATGCCGGCGAAAGCCGTTTGGTCGCCTGCCACCGCCTGGCTCAGGCTCAGGACCGGATCTGCGGTTGCCGTCAGCATCTCTCACTATCTATATACGGTTCCCAGGCCGGCGCGATGGCAAAATGTTCGGCTGAAATTTGAAAACGCAATTGGGCGCTCGCCGCGCCGTCGAATCTCAAAGGCCCTCCACTCCGGATGGTGGGGCGTGGCGAGAATACTGTCTGGCGGGTTACGGCTTGCCGAAATAGGTCTCGTCCAGCGTCACCGCGGAGGCCTTGCGTACCTGCGTCGCCAGCGCGCGCGCATGCTCGGGCCGGACCTTCTGCTCCATCTGGCTGCGCACCTCGTCGAAACTCTTGGTCAGATGCGATTGAGTTTCGATAATGTGGTAGCCGAACTGTGTTTTGACCGGGTCGGAAACCATTCCTTTAGTCTGGGCAAAGGCTACCTTTTCAAACTCCGGCACCATTTGCCCCTTGCCGAAGCTGCCGAGCGATCCGCCCTGCCCGCCGGAGCCGACATCGTCGGACTCCGCCTTGGCCAGCGTCGCAAAGTCTTCCCCCGCCGCCAGACGCTGCTTGATCTGCCTGGCTTTTTCCAAAGCTTCCACTTCGCTCAGCTCATTCTGGTTCGGCCGCAATGGCACCTGCGAACCTTTGTACCGGATCAGAATGTGCCGCGCCTGCACCGCCTCGTATTCGCTGGAGTGCGATTCATAGTACTTACGCAAGATCTCCTCGGTTACCGGAGTGCTGGCCAACATCTGATTGAGGGCGGCGTTTGCCAGTGCCTGGTCGGCCTGAATCTGCAATTGTTGCCGCAGCTTTGCTTCCTGATCGAGCTTGCGCCGTTTGGCTTCATGAGCCAGCGATTTCACCTCGGCCAATTGCTCGGCAATCTGACGCTTGCCGGCTGGAGTGGCGGCCTGCGCCTTCAGCGCCGGGGATAAATTCTCCAATAGAAGCTCGAAATCGGCCTTGGTCACCTGCTCGCCGTCCACTGTCATGACCACCGGGCTGGCCGTTGCCGGCTTGGCGGCTGGGGCCGGTTTCGAAGCCGGGGCTGGTTTGACGGCTTTGGCTGGTTTGGCGCTGGCTGGTTTGGCGGTGGCCGGCTTGGTGGCTATCGCTGGCTTGGCGGTGGCTGGCTTGGCGCTTGCCGGCTTGGGGGCCGTGGTTTTAGGAGTGGGCGTTTGTGCGCCGGCGATCAATTGACACAGAACAAGCAACAGCGTTGATCTCATATAATTCAGTGCAGTGATTTCCTTATCGAGTGATCCAGATTGGCTGCTCCAGGAGATTTGCCCATCTTCCTGAAGTATACGAATATAATACCAGGATTCACTCGCTTACAATACAATTGTGCGGCTCACCATTGTCCCCCTTGCCTTGGCCGTGTCGGTAACCCCCTGCCTGCTGGCCGCACAACGCTCCGCGCGTCAGGCTCCCCCCTCCGCCATCACGTGCCCGCACGACTACCTTACCGCCTACACCGGCAAAGTCGCCTCCTATTCGCGCTCGGAAACACAACTCAGCCTCACCATTCGCACCGATTGGGATACCACCGAAACCGTCACCATCAAAATGCCCGCGAAGATGCTCCTCAGATCCGAACCGTTCCAGCCGGCTCATTGGCCCAAGGTGGAGATTGCGAAAGGGAAGCTGAAAAAAGGGATGCGCGCCACTGCCTGGGTGTGTGAGGACGGGCGGAATCCACCCGTCCTCGATTGGCAGCCGCTACCGGAACGCTGAGAAGGCTGAGTCCATCCGCGCGCCTTGCCCTGTACTGAATTGGAACATGCAGGCGTCGTCGGTGTAGTCCATGAAATTGGTGATCGGATCCAAGCCGGCCTTATTCCGGCAGCTATCCCGGCCTGTCGGACAGCCGAAAGCAGGGCTCCTCTCGGCTGGGGTGTCGCTCACCAGATCGCCCTGACGGTTACAGCCGCTTTGGAAGGTGTGGTAAAGACCTACCCAGTGTCCTGCCTCATGCGTCACTGTATCGCCCAAATTGTAGGGGACCGCACTCCCGCCCGGTAGCGATGAGTAGAGCACCACTATCCCGTCATTCATCGGATCGGCGGAGTAATCCCACGGGAAGGTGGCCCAGCCAAGCAGCCCCCCGCCGATACCGGCCGAGTAGATATTCAATGCATCGGCGCCGCCTTGACGCAGCGCATTCTTGGCCTGTTCCTCGGCCGCCGATCCCGGCGTCATTGTGTACCAGGTAGTGTTGGTGGTTCTATCCACGCTAATCAGGTTGAAACTGTAGCCGCTGGATGCAAAGGCGTTGTTGAGTACGCTGATCTGATCGTTAATCATCTGTGTGGTGACGTCGCCGTTGGCGATGCCGGTCCCCTTGTTGATGACATGGAAATAGACCGGAATCCTGGGGCTGGGCACGTTATTGGCCGCCGCTCCCTTTCCGCCGCTCTTGCCGCGCGAGGCCAGAAACTGATCCACCTCATCGGCCTCCTCGTCATTGATGTGGCGCGTCGAGCAACGCCCACCGTTGTCAATGAAGGCCTGTTTGCTCGCCCACTCATGTCCGTTGAAATGGAATGGGGTGTTGGCGTCCCCGTTGCTCTGTGCCAGAGCCGATCCCGCAAGCGCTCCGAGCGCGAGCATAGTTACAATCGCTATCGATCCCTTCCAATCCTGTTTGTTCATGTGACACCCTTCTCCGGCACGAATGTGCATTGTTGGTAAGGCATACTCCAACTTGCCCCAGTCTACTCTGCGCCGATCTGTTTTACAACTCTATTCGAAAAGGACTGTCCAAAAGGGTGGTTGGGAGAGCTGAACCGCTCACATCACGGCCAAGGAAACAGACACAACTCGGAGGCCACCCCCGGCTTCCCGCTCCGCTTCGCCGGCCGCCGGCGGACTCCGCATCAATAATTCCGAGGCTACCAGCGGCGCATTCAGTTGTGGATCAAACTGATCCACTAATGAAGTATCTTCCGGCTTGACCGCCCATACTGGGGATTCCGGCGAAGGCGAACACTGATTCCAGAGGGAACGCGAACGGCATTCCGGGCCGAAGGCGAACAGTTCTCGGAGCGTAGCGACGCTGGCACTTCGATTGTGCCCGAAGTGTTCGGCTTCG
>JAENWC010000437.1 GCA_016650235.1 Terriglobia bacterium | reverse complement strand
GACGGACGATGTTGTACCAGAGCGTGTAGGCGAGCAGATCGGGCGCGGCATTTTCACCACCCCCGAGGCGGCGGCCGAGGTCGGGATCAAAGAAGAGGAGCAGTGGGATCAGCACCCACCAGGCGAGCACGCCGCCGGCGACGTTGATGGAAGCCAGTCGCGGTCCGATGATGTAGCCAATGCCCATCAATGCGGGGGACAGCGCGGGTGTTGTCCAGGCGATTCCGCCGGCATGCGCGACTTCGCCTATCGGGTGCTTGTCGAAGTTGAAATGCCGCACGACGGACGGGGGGAACGCCCGGAATCCTTCCGAGTACTCGCGAAAGATTTGTATGCCGCGATTGCTTTTCAACACTTGCAGCAGGGCTCCGAAGGCCATCGCTCCAAAGATGTACCGCGACGCACTGCCCTTGGATTCACCCGCCTTCACGATTTCGACGCTGGCTACGCTTTCCGGCCAAGGCAGACCTGCATCGACGCACAGTGGGCGGCGCAGCAGGATGATGAAGAACACTCCGATCAATCCACCGGTGAGCATAATGAGCGTTGCTTCCCAGTAATGCGCGCGCAGGTCGCTCCAGAGGCGGGTTCCATCCATCTCGATCATGGTGAATGCGGGGATGGTGAAAATGGCTCCGGCTACCAGCGCCTCGCCGACGCTGGCGGCAGTTCGCGCGATGTTCTGTTCCAGCAGGGTTCCCTTGCACCACGGGAGGCGGAACAGTGCCATCGCGATGACGGCGGCCGGGATGGTGGCGGCAACGGTTTGTCCGGCGCGCATGCCGAGATAGGCGTTGGCTGAGCCGAACACAAAAGCAAGAAAGAGGCCGAGCCCGACCGCTTTGACAGTCATCTCCGCCGGAGCGGGTGAGGAAGGCTGCATGTAGAGGAGATGTTAGCAAACTGGAAGGCATGTTCTGTGATAGAACTGGCTCATGAGCAACAGTAGAAGAGATTTTGTGAAAGCCGCGGCGGCTACGACAGGTCTGGCGGTTCAGGCCGCGCTGGCGGCGGGCGAGGTACCTAAGCGGACGCTCGGCAAGACCGGGTTGCAGGTCTCCATCATGGGGCTGGGCGGGGCTCGCACGGGTAATTTGGAGGATCCGAAAGCGGCGGCAGCGGTGATCCGGCACTGTTACGAAATGGGTGTGAATTACTTTGATTCGGCGGCGGCGGGCGCGTATGGACTGAGCCAGTCGCGCTATGGTTCCGCTTTGAAGGATGTTCGCGGGAAGATTATTTTTTCGACTAAGACGCGGCACCGGGATGCCACGCAGTCGCAACTGGATCTGGACCAGAGCCTCGCGAACTTCCAGACCGACTACATCGATCTCTACCAGGTGCACAACGTCATCAACGAATCGGACATCGAGTTTATCTTTGGCAAGCGCGGCGTAATGGAGATGATCGAGAAGGCTCGTAAGGCGGGCAAGATCCGGTTTGTCGGGTTTACGGGACACACGGAACCGGCGATCCTCAACAAGATGATGTCGCTGTACGATTTCGACACCATCCTGATGCCGTTGAGCGCTACCGACGGGGCAAACAAGCAGAAGAGTTTCGAGAAGGAGACGCTGCCCATCGCGAAGAAGAAGAACCTGGGGATCATTGCGATGAAGACGCTGGGCGCAGGGGCGGTGCTGCGCGAGAAGGCGGCCACCGTGGAGGAATGCCTGCGGTATGTATGGTCGCTGCCGGTGTCCACCGCGATTCTCGGCTGTGATCGGATGGCGCATGTGGACGGCAATCTCGCGCTGGCCAAAACGGTGAAACCGATGACCGCATCGGAGATGGATGGACTGCGCCGCCGCATGGCTGGCTTCCAAATGGCACAATTGGAGCCATGGAAACTTGGTCGCGAAGAGGACCCCGGCGGACCCATATATCGGGCGGATTAGCCGCCACTCTTGTCTTAGTTGCGGCGCTCCCCTTGTGGAGTCAACAGAACGGATACCCGGTTGTGTACCCGGCCGCGCGCGAGGGCGGACAGTACATGCACAACTACTATCTGCCGCCGGCGCCATCGTCCACGCCGTGGGCTCCGTGCTGGTCTCCCGATGGGCGCCACATCGCGTTCGGCATGCATGGGTCTTTGTGGAAGGTGGAGATCGCAACGGGCATCGCCACCGAGATCGCGCAGAGCGGGAAGTATCTTTCCTCGCCGGATTGGTCGCCTGACGGCAAGTGGATACTCTACACCGCCGACAACGATTCGCGGTCTATTCAACTGGAGATCCTGAACGTGGAGACCGGCAAGTCGCACGCACTTACTTCGGATGAGCAGATGTATTTGGACCCGGTCTTTTCGCCCGACGGCAAATCGGTCGCGTACGTCTCCACCAAACCGAACGGCTATTTCAATATCTACATGCGGCCGGTGGCGAACGGGCAATGGTCGGGCGAGGAGATTCCGCTCACTCGCGATAACCGCTACGAGCGCACGCGTCTCTACTTTGGCGCGTGGGACTTCCACATACAGCCGGCCTGGACACCTGACTCGAAACAGATTCTGTTTCTTTCCAACCGCGGCGTGGCGCTGGGTTCGGGTGATATCTGGCGGATGCCGGCGCGGCGCGATGGCGCGCAGGAGGCAGTAAAGGTTTATTCGGAACAGACGCTGTACCGCACGCGTCCGCACGTATCTCCTGACGGCAAGCGTTTCCTTTATTCCTCCACCGCGGGGGCGGCCGATCAGTTCAATCATCTCTATGTGCTGCCGGTGAATGGCGGCCAACCTTACAAACTCACTTTCGGCGAGTTTGATGAGTTTCATGGACGCTTTTCGCCGGACGGGGAATGGATCACCTACATTTCGAACGAAGGCGGGCTGCCGCGGCTTTGGCTACTGGATACCTATGGCGGGGCGCGCAAGCCCGTCGAGTTTTCGCAACTGCGTTGGTCGCGGCCAATGGGCAAACTGGATCTGCGCGTGCTGGATGAGAATGGCGTAGCCACGCAGGCGCGCATCCATCTTTTCAGTGGCGATGGAAAGTTCTATGCATCGCCGCGCGCTTATGCGCGGCGTGGCCGTTCCGGCATGCATGCGTTCCACACCACGGGACAAGAGGTATACGAAGTACCGCCAGGACCGTTGCGGCTTACCGCGGTGAAGGGCTTTGAGTATGTGCCCGCGCATGCGGAATCGGTGGTCCGGGCGGGCGCTACAACTGCGCTAACGCTCAAGCTCTCTCCTTTGCCGGGCTTCGACAAGACGGGTTGGTTGAGTGGATCAACGCACGTCCACATGAACTACGGCGGCAACCTGCATAACACGCCGGACAACCTGCTGCACATGGCGCAGGCCGAGAATCTGGACATGGTGATGAGCCTGGCGGCGAACAAGGACAACCGAATTCTGGACCACCAGTTTTTCATCCCGGGCGGCGGTGAGCATCCGGCCAGCGCGGGCCAGACGCGAGTGAAGCTGCATATTGGTGAAGAGTACCGGCCGCCGTTCTATGGGCATACTTTCCTGTTAGGGCTGCGGGACCATCTCATCAGCCCGTTCACGACTGGCTATGAAGGGACAGGCATCGAGAGCCTGTATCCCAGCAACACGGACATGTTCCGCAAGGCGCGTGCGCAGGGCGCGGTCAACGGGTACGTGCATGGGTTCTCCGGTGACATCGATCCGTTGACCGCTGAATTGGGGGTTGCCAAGGGCTTCGCCGTCGATGCCGCGTTGCGGACGTTTGAAGGACTGGAGTGGTCCGGGTCAAATCACGCTTCGCTGATTCCGCTGTTCCATGCGTGGAATAACGATTTGCGAATCGCGCCAACGGGCGGCGAGGATTCCATCTCGAATCTTCACTTCACGAAACTCGTGGGCAGTGTGCGGACATACGTACAGTCGGCGAACAACGTGAAGGCCTGGATCGAGGCTCTGCGCGCGGGCCGCACCTACATGTCCACCGGACCGCTGCTCGATTTCAAGATCAACGACCAGATTCCGGGTGGCGAGGTGCGAGGCGGCGCATCGATACGTATACGCGCGCGTGCCCAATCCATCGCGCCGTTGAGCAAAATTGTCATCTACAAAAATGGTAAGAGTTGGAAGGATGTTCCCTCTGGCGGGCTGGATGAAACGGTTCCGGTCACCGAAAGCGCCTGGTACGCTTTGTATGCTGAAGGCCCGGCCTACATGTGGCTGGACGCCGAGTATCCACAGGCGCTGACCAACTGTATCCGCGTGTACAACGGCAACCAGCCAATCCGTAACCGGGAATCGGCGGAGTATCTGGATCGCTGGGTGGTGAAGCTGCGCGGCATGGCTGAGGCCTGGCCCTGGTGGCGTTCGCAAAAAGAGAAGGACCACGTCTGGGCGCAGTTCGATGAAGCCAGAGCCGTGTATAAGAAACTAGCGGCAGAGGATCAGGCGCGCAGGTAGGGCTTCAATCCGGCAAACTGAAATTCGATCTCCTCGGCGGCGGCGGGCGTGATTTTGAAAGTCTGCCGTCTGGACATCATTGTCTTGAAGACTCCGCGTTTTCGCATGATGTATTGGCGCGTGCCCGGAATCACCTGATCCAGATTGACCATCAGCAGGAGCTTTGAAAAGATCTCGCGCGCCTTGTCACGATTGCCGGATTGATAGGCGTCCCATATCTGGACATAGACATCGGAGAAGGGCGCGCCGGGCATTGTGCCGTCCATCCCAAGCCGCATCTCGTACATCATCCCTTTACCGGCAGCGCCGCTGAAGACGCTTTTCACCGCCGGCCGGTGCGCGCTCAAACCGATCATGCGCTCAATCACCGGATCGGACTCCTCCTTGATGTGGCCCAGATGCGGAAACTCCTTGGCCAGTGCGGTCATCATTTCGACCGGGGGTGTGATGCCCTTGGCTCCACCGGTGGTTTGCACGAAGAAGGGTCGTTTGGTCGCGGCGGCCAGCCCCGCGTAGTAACGGCGGAAATCATCCACGCTTTTGGCTTCGGTGGGCGGGATGGCGATCAACGCGTCGGGCGCAAGCGATTCGGCGTGCTGCAAGTACTCCATCGCCTTGTCGAGGTTCGGGCCTTGGACGCCGAACACCAGCGCCGCCTTCTTCCCTTGCGATGCCTTGGCCAGCACTTCCATGCCCTTCATGCGTTCCGGTTGGGTGAGTGAAGCGTACTCGCTGGCCAGTTGCGGCCAGACTGTGCCATGAACCCCGCAGCGATCCATGAAGTCGACTTCGCGAGCCAAGTCCTCGTAGTCCACGTCTTTGGACTCGGTAAATGGCGTGGCCATAATCACAAAGATGCCGCGCATCGGTTTCGCATTTGCGGCGCGGGCAAGACCCATGGCGCCGAGACCGAACAAAACCTGGCGGCGGGAAAAAGAGTAGTGGTACATAGCGAAATCATCCTATCATGTGTGCATGATGATTGACCGCCGCCATTTCCTGCAGTCCCTTGCCGCGCTGCCGGCCTTTTCCTATGGGTCCGGCAAACCGCTGCGCGGCATCTTCCCTATTATGCAGACGCCGTTCACCTCCGCCGATGCCGTCGATCTGCCCATTCTCGCCAAGCAGGTTCCGTTCCTGGAGCGATGCGGCGTGCACGGCATGGTGTGGCCGCAGCTTGCGAGCGAATACTACAACCTGACCAAGGAAGAACGCATGGCCGGGGTGGAGACGATCCTTGCGGCCGGGAAGGGCATCAAACCGGCCATCGTGATTGGTGTGCAGGCCGATGAGGCCGCCACCGCCACAGGCTACGTCAGGCTCGCCACCAAGCTAGGGGCGGATGCGCTCATCGCATTGCCGCCGCGCGGCGAGTTGGATTGGTCCCGCATCACCACCTATTACAAAGAGATCGGCGCTGCTTCCCCGCTGCCGTTATTTGTGCAGGCGATTGGAAAAGTGAGCGTTGAAAACATCATCGACCTTGCCAAAGCCGTACCCACCTTGCGCTACGTCAAGGACGAGGCCGGACCGGTCCTTTCCCGTCTTTCCGAACTGCGCCAGAAGGCTCCGGAGATCAGCGCGTTCACTGGCGGCCACAGCCGCACCTTGCTGGATGAGATGATGCGTGGATCGGCCGGGACCATGCCGGCCGCCGCTTGGGCTGACCTTCACGCCACGGCATGGGACGCGTTCCAATCCGGTGATCGCGCACTCGCGGCCGACCTCTGCGCCAAGAGCCTTTTGCTTATCAGCGCCGTGGATTCCTACGGGATGCACGCAGTCAAGTACGTGCTGCATCTGCGGGGTCTCTTTCCCAACTACATCATCCGAGCAGGCAAGAACCAGTCACCGGATGGAGGCGGCAATCGCACATCGCCACTGGACGAGAGGGCAAAGCGCTATCTGGCGGAACTGCTGTCCCTGCTGAAGCCCCATCTGCGCGCTTGAGATTCCGAACCGCAACCTGGCCGCAACCCAGGAGGCCCATCCTGCTCAGCGCCGGACAATCACCTCGCGCAGGAGATCGCGCGTAAGGAAGAACTTGATCGAGTGGAACCGTTCAAACAGTTTCTCGATCCCGCGGTTGTTGAACGACTGCGCCAGCTTCCGCCGGCCCTTCGCGCGCATCTGCAGGCTCTTGCCGTCCGCAATGCGGAAGCCGTAGCAGGGCAGGCTATCCTCGCGCGACTCCGCATGAAAGCAGGCCAGCAAGGGTGCTTCCGGCCGTAGCACAAGAAACAGCCGTTCCATGACAACATCGAGGATGGGCCGCGAGAGCCGCTCCAAAGTATCCCAAACCAGAACCGCGTCGAAATGTTCTTCGGGAAACTGCAGTACCTGATCCAGGAATTGTTGCACGTGCCGTGGATCGGACTGTGCCAGGGCGGGATCTCCTTTCCCGAAGGTTTGGTCGAGCGTCTGCTGCAGGTCCTCGGAATAGAGACGGTGGCCGAGGCTGGTGATATAGGTGACGTTGGCCTGCGTGAACTCGCCCAGATCCAACACTCGCTGGCCTGGCTGCGGGCCGAGGGTAGAGAAAAACTGCTCCAACCCGTGGCTATTTCTGAGTTGATCGGCTGGTTGCGGAAGTCCGGCCATGATGCGGGAGAAACTCCATTTGGCCTCTGGCCTAGCGTTTGAATTCGGCAGGCCCCGCGGCGCCCGCGGCGGCCGCGGCGGCCGGGGAAGGGGAAGGGGCGGCTGAGCTTTGTGGAGCTCGCGTGGGTTGTGCCTTGGAGGCCTCGGCTTTGGTGATATCGATGCTGCCTTTGAAATAGGCGCCATCTTCAATGACAATCCGTACGGTCTTGATATCACCAACCAGCTTGGCGTCCTTCTTGATTTCAATCTTGTCACCCACTTCAACGTTGCCGTGGATGGTGCCCAGAACTACAATGTCGCGCGCCTTCACTCCGGCGGCCAACTTCCCGTTGGGTCCCACGGTGAGGCGGTGTTCCTGCATCTCGACCGAGCCTTCCACTTCGCCGTCTATATAAAGATCTTCACGGCTGAACAGTTGGCCTTTCACGATGACGGACTTACCGATCGAGGCCGAGCGGCCGGATTCAAATTCAGGGTTGCGTGCGGGGAGTGTGCTCATAGGAATACCTTCGCGTGCCAGGGATGCCGACGTGGGTGGTTGCGGGGTTGGCTTAATGGTGACCTCTTGTTCTTTTCGGCGGTTCCACATTGGGATGCCTCCTTTGCTTGAAAATACTTATCCTATAGAGATACGCCGGAAAAGGCAATCCCGGACCAGCGCCCGGCAGCGCCCGGGCGGTTTGCAATAGCGGTTTGCAATAATGGATGCGTGCCAAAGGTCAAAGAGCTGGAACAACAGTTTGAGCGGGTGGAGATGCAACTGCGTCTCTACCAGAAGATCAGCCGGTTCTTTACGCGGCCGATTCCGCTCGATGAGGCCCTGCAATCCATTGTGGCGCTGGTGGCTGAATTCATGCATGCCGACTCGTGCCTGTTGTACCTGATCTCGGGCGAAGAGTTGGTCTTGTGCGCGGCCAAGGGGTTGAACCCGGGCGCGGTAGGGGAGGTGAAACTTCGGCTCGAGGAGGGCCTCACCGGATGGGTGGCGCGAGAACGCCGCGTGCTGGCCATATCGCGCGAGGCGCATCAGGATGCGCGATTCAAGTTTTTCCAGGATCTGCCCGAAGACACGTATGAGGCTTTTCTTTCGGCGCCTATCCTGGCGCGCAACCGCGTGGCGGGCGTGATCAACCTGCAGCATCGCACGGCGCACGCGCATTCTGGCGACGAGGTAGAGATGGTGAGCACGGTAGGCACGCTGATCGGCTGCCTGGTGGCGCTGTCGGTGGTGGAACCGGCAAGGTTGGACGAGGTGGAGTTTGCGGACCTGGTCTTGGCCGGACGGGAGTCCTGACATGCGGCCGGCCTGGGTTCTTTTCCGGAGCAACAGCCCGCAAAACGGATCTCGTCCCGGCGATGTGGCCCTCTGTTGCCCGGGTGTATCTAGGGCTCGGACGGCCCTTTGTGGGCTGGTACTGGCGTGGGCCTTTGCCGGGCATGCGGCTGAGCCGGCCGGCAAGTGGCGGGTCGCGTTCTTTCACGACGAGAAGGACAGCAGCTTTTCCATACAGGATCTCCGATTCTCCAGTCCCCGGTCGGGCATGGCTTTGGGAACATTGGTGAGGAAGGGAAGGGCAAGACCTTCCGCATTGGTGACCAATGACGGCGGCAAGAACTGGCATTTTGTTTCGCTCAAGGAAGAAGGCCTTTCGCTCTTCCTGCTCAACGAGGGTCATGGCTGGATGGTGGGCGGGGACGGTGTGTGGAAGACCACCGACGGCGGGGAGAGTTTTCAAAGGCTCTCCAAGTTGCGGGGCTTGGTACGCTTGCATTTTCTTGACGAGCAGCGCGGGTTTGCCGTTGGCGCCCCGAAGAAGATATGGCGCACCACCGATGGCGGCAAACATTGGGACAAGGTGGATGCGGCCGATCAGCCTCAGTCCAATCCCGAGCGCAGCATCTACACATGGATCGATTTCCCGACGCCGCAATTAGGCTTTATCACCGGATGGCACGAGCCGGAGCGCTATGAGAATCTGGCCCGGTTTCCGCCCTGGATGGATCCAAAGAGGGCGCAGCGAATGCGGCTGCTTCCCTCGCTCACCCTGAACCTGCAAACCACCGATGGCGGTAAGACCTGGCAGAGTTCCAGTTCCTCCATTTTTGGCAAGATCACCCGGTTGCGGCTACTTCCCGGCCTGACCGGCCTGGCACTGGTTGAGTATGGAGCGAATTTCGAATTCCCCTCCGAGGTATATCGCGTGGATGTGCGGAAGCACGAGACCAAGTCTGCTTTCCGGACCAAGGATCGGGCCGTAACAGACTTTGTCATTCTGCCCGGCGGGCAAGTGGTTTTGGCGGCCATTGAGCCGCCGGGCACGGTGCGGGAATTGCCTTTGCCGGGGAAACTGCACATGTTGCACTCGAGCGCCGGCGGGTGGACCGAAATGCCTGTGGACTACCGTGCGGAGGGGCAGCGAGCCGTAATGTCGCTGGCGCCGGGAGGATCTGTCTGGGCGGCCACCGATATGGGAATGATTCTCGAGTGGAACGGGGTCCGCAGTCCGGAACAAGAATGAGGCGGCTTGTTTTATCCACAGAGGAAACACAGCGGCGGGTCTCTACAGTGTTGAAAAGACAAAGGGAAATAAGTTGAGGAAAAGCCTGCTGCGCCGCGTTTTTTCCGTTGACTCCAACAGCAAACAAGCGCATCATGTGGATGGTTCCAAGAGGTTCAAGGAACAGCGAGCCAGAAGAGACGTAGCGGACCTGGAGCGTTGATCCGGTTTTGGAGGGTTTATTCTATTCCGAGGCCGGGGAGCGAAGGGAGATCGGGCGGATCGGAAGGGTAAGCTTTCCGGCAGCGGAACGGACCGAGCGCTTTGATCCTGAGGGGATGAAAAACCCCGAGGGGGAGCGAGAGTTCGGGAGTGCGGCCGGGAGCGTTGGTTTCCGAACAGGCAACGGAGACCGGGTAGTGATCTTCCCCGCCAAGGCCAGCCTTGGGGGGGAAAGGAATCCGGGATCGAACGGGTCTGGGATGGACGCTAGCGTGGTGTTGAAGGTGAAGGGCCAGGAACGTTGACCCCGCCGTGGGGGTGCCCGAGAGGGTATACCTGTTGCGGGAGAGCGAAAGGCCGCACCGAGGCGCCAGCTTCTACCAGAGGTGCTAGCGGGTGGTTTGCGAGGCGTTTGATCCTTGGTTGCGGAAACGCGGCAGAGGGTAGCCGAGCAATAACCATCCGGCTAATCTGGATGCCATGTTCAGGCCGGGCATGCCGGCTGGAGAACGAGTTGTGATGTGGGTCACTTGGAACCACTTCTCATTTTAGTGTCACTTTCAAAACGGGGCCGCCGCGCTCCGTTTTTCGCGTGTTCCCCGGAAGCCATTGGCCGGATACAATAGTCCGATGACTCAGGACCACCGCTCCCAATTGGACCAGCTTGGCTATTGCCATTTGCATGGCTTTCTGGACTCTGCCCGCGTGCGGGAGTTGAACCGGCGCGTGGAGGAGTTGTTCGCCGAAGAAGGGGATGGCGCCGGTTCGGAATTTCGACAGGAAGAGGGTGCACGGCGGCTGGCCAATGTTGCCGGCAAAGGCGCACTGTTTCGCGAGTGCATTGCGATGCCGGAGATATTGGAGTTTGTAGAACACGTACTGGGTCCGGATTGCAAGCTGAGCAGCTTGAATGTGCGATCGGCTAATCCGCGCAATGGCATCTGCCAACCCTTGCATGCGGATGTGGGCGCGGTGGCCGATGCAGCCGGATATTGGGTGTGCAACACGGTGTGGATGCTGGATGATTTCACCGCGGAAAACGGCGCCATCCGTGTAGTGCCTGGTTCTCACATTTGGCGGAAACTGCCCCAGGATGTGATGTTGAATCCGGCCGATGCACATCCGGAGGAAAGGCTGATCACGGGCCACGCCGGAGACGTGGTGGTGATGAACGCACACGCCTGGCATTCCGGCACCGCAAACAGAACGGCCAACGCGCGCCGCGCCATGCACGGGTTCTATTGCCGCCGCGACAAACCGCAGCAGCAGTACCAAAAGCGCCTGCTCCGTCCGGAGGTGCAGCAGGGATTGAGTCCGCGGTTGCGGCATCTGCTCGCCCTGGACGATCCGTTGAACGATGAGTTGAGCGCCGCCGGGTCCGGCAGTAGCGGCTTCCTCAAATAGATCCTTCTTTTTCGCGCGCCATCGCCTCCAGCGTCATGCGCGGGCAAATGCTGCCGTGAATATAGTCCAACAAATTGGTTGCCACCGCGCGAACTCTTTTCTCGACATGTGGGTTGAGGCATCGTCCCTCGGCGTCGAAGACAGCTTGCACGCCGGCTACAGAAACCGAGCCCGGCAAGACAATTGCGCCCACGTGCGCGCAGACGCTGGCCAGCGCTTCCAGACTCTTGATGGCTCCGATCTGTCCGGCCGCCACGCCAAGCAGCGCAACGGGCTTGCCCGCCAGCATGGATGGGAATCCAAGATTCTCAATTACCAGCTTTGTCACGCTGCTAAAGCTGCCGTGATATTCGGGGGTGGCCAGGATCACGCCGGTGGCCTGTGCCACTTTTTGGCGCAACGCCTCCCCGTCCGCTGATCCACTGTCCTGGCCCGGGAAATCGAGCCGGAGCTTGGCCGGGTCCACCACATCCACATGAACCCCGGGTTGGG
>JAENWC010000436.1 GCA_016650235.1 Terriglobia bacterium | reverse complement strand
GAGTTATCCGCCATCGACCGTATCCAGAACATCTACCGCGCACATGGATTCCGAGCGGCCTCCGGCGAGGGCGGCAAGCCCTACGGGCTCGAGCGCTACACCAAGGCATTCCACGCCGCATGGCGCTTTCAGCACCGCCAGGCGCTGGGCGAGAGTAAGACTACTCTGGAGGGCTTTGCAGCCCGCGAAGGGCTCAGTGCACGGTTTGTACAACACATCTGGTCTGTGGTTCACAAGCCGTCGCCGGTGTATCCAATCTCCGAGGTTGTCGCGCTATGGCAAAGCCTGCCGGTACCGGCAGGGCCAAGCCGCGAGCGGACCGCGGCGGCTGCCCGTGCCAAGTGTGATGAGATCCGGAAGTTTTTGATCGACTGGCCACGCTGGCTCTTCGCCGCGGGCGCAGCGGCGGAGGGTGGGCAAGGCGACGAACGAGCTCTCGTATTAACCGATGCCTCCGTGCAGGCCGCGACCAGTAACAGGCTCCGCTACTTTGCCAGAATCCGCGGCCAGAAGAACGCAAAGCTGCAAATCAATATCGAGTCCGCCAACCCGGCATCGAGCAGCAATCCCTTGGTCCTGTGGAGCAATGCAACCGTTCGATTTCGCAAGGCGGACCGGAGTGGAGGTCCCCCGCAGCCGTTGCTGGCTTTGCTCGATCGGGAAACGGTGCGAAAACTGGCGTTCGGGACGCACCCCGGCGGCGTACCCATCAAGCCAGAGGACTTCGTAACAACGGGAGTCGCCACAATCGCACTTGAAGTTGCCTTGCCGGATGGCGCTGCTGGAATCGATTTGCAGGTGCAGGCGGCCATCGACCCGGCGCAAGCCGGAGATGCCGTTCTCCGCTGCACTATCACCGGTCATGGGGAGAACTCGGAAGGAAGACCGGCCTGGGCGCTGCTCGGCAATTCCAGCAATCCTGGATATGTCAGGTGGAAGGCAGGTGTACTCGAGTATGGTCAACTTCTGCCGCAGACATCCCATGGCGAACCAACTCCGTCCGACAAAGACCCCATCCCGCCGCCTTACAACAACACCTACAATCAGCCCGAACGCGACTCCTATCACACGCAACTGAAGTACTACCGTACCGATGATTTTTTAGTGGAAAAGATGCTGGACGATGCCACGCGGGTGAGGCTTGATGGGGCATGGAGCGATCTGCTGGCCTCCTTTGAGTTTCACGATATCTACTTGCGCTTCGTAGCCCGAAAGTACCAACTGGATCTGAAGAACAAGGGCATCGAGGATCTCGACGAGGCGGATATACAAGCGATACCCGCCGAACCACGTGCGTTTGTGCAGGCGCTGCAAAAAGAGTATGTGTCGGTCCGGAGCGCGCAATTGAACGCGCAGCCGAGTCATGTGGAAGATTGCCTCCAGTTTGCCGCCAAGGCATGGCGGCGGCCCCTGTCAGACTCAGAGAAGGATCACCTGCGCTCCTTCTACACCAACAGCCGCGAACAGGCCAAGCTCGGCCACGACAAGTCTATCCGGCTGCTTCTTGCCCGTATTCTGGTGGCGCCCGCCTTCCTGTACCGCCTGGAAAGACCCGAGAAAGCCGCCGCCGCGCAACCGCTGTCCGGTTGGGAACTGGCCAGCCGCCTCAGTTATTTCCTGTGGTCTTCGATACCCGATGAGGAACTGCGGCGCGCAGCCGCGGCGGGTGAACTCAATCAAACGCGGCAACTCCAGCGGCAAGTCAATCGCATGCTGGCCGACCCCAAGGCGCGGCGCTTGTCCACCGAGTTTTTTGGCCAGTGGCTGGGCTTTTACCGCTTCGACCAGTATCGCGGCGTCGACACCGCACGTTTCCCGGAGTTTCGCGATGAAATCAAGACTGCCATGTACGACGAGGCGGTCTCCTTTTTCGAGCATCTCATCCGGAAAGACCGGCCGGTGCGGGAGATCCTTTTTGCCGACTATACATTCCTGAACCAGGCGCTTGCCAGGCACTACGGGGTGAAGAAAGAGATTGCCTCCGTCTCCCAGCCGGAGTTAGTGGAGGGCGCGGGCACATTTCAACGAGGAGGCCTGCTGCGCCTGGGCGCTGTGTTGACGGCCACCTCCGCGCCTCTGCGCACCAGCCCTGTGAAACGGGGCGACTGGGTCTTGCGTCGCTTGCTGGGGACGCCCACACCGCCGCCTCCCGCCGACGCCGGTTCCCTGCCGGCCGACGACAAAGCTTTCGGCGGGCAATCGGTTCGCGAGCGTCTGTCTTCGCATCAGCGCAATGCAACCTGCGCGGCTTGCCATTCCAAGATCGATCCGCTTGGCTTCCCGTTCGAGCGTTATGACCCGATAGGCCGGTGGCGGGAGCAGTATTCGGATGGGAAGCCGATTGAGGACTCCGGCGCGCTGGCCGGCCACAGACAAATTCAGGGAGTGGATGGGCTGCTCGGTTATCTGAAAGATCAGGAGCCGCAAGTGCTGCGCATGCTCGCTCAAAAGATGCTGGGCTATTCCCTGGGACGCACCGTTCTCGGCTCCGATCAACTGCTCATCGACAAGATGGTGCGGGCCGGCGGTGAGGCCACTTTCTCGCAACTGGTCCAGGAAATCGTCGCCAGCCGCCAATTCCGTTACCGCCGTGAACGGGAGGACAGTCTCCCGGTGGCTCTCACCCCCTCTACATCTCAGGCAAAGGAGATGGCCCAACATGCCTCTCAAAGACACTAATTCACAAGGCAAAACCCGCCGTCACTTTCTGCGCGGCGCAGGCGTCGCTCTAGCCTTGCCCTGGATGGAGTCGATGCCGCTGTTGGCGCAAAAGACGGCCCCGAACAAACCGCCCACGCGTTTCGCGTGCATCTACTTCTCCAACGGCGTGGAACCCATACACTGGTGGGCCAAAGGCAGCGGCGCATCCATGGAGATCGGCCCCGGCTTGCAGCCCATGGCTCCTTTCCGCGAAGACATTATCTTCCTGCGCGGGCTGTTCAACCAACAAGCGGTTGCCTCCACCAGCCCGCACCTCGGCCGCATGCCGAACATGCTTTCCGGAGCAAAGGTCAGCCTGGATCCCAGCGACATCCGCGTCGGCACAACCTTTGACCAGGTGCTCTCCCGAAGTATCGGCGCCCACACCGCTGTTCCCAGCCTCGTGTTGGGCATCGAGCCAAACGAACTGAGACTGGAAGACGGCGTTTCGATGATCTACGGCTCCTCCATCTCCTGGGCCTCGCCAACGAAACCGGCCACCAAGGAGATTTATCCCGCCAGAGCCTTTGACCTGCTGGTGGGGGACGGCAGCGGCCGGCAGCTCGACCGCAGCATCCTTGATTCGGTGTTGCAGGAGACGCACGATCTGCAGCCGCGCGTCAGCCGGTCGGACCGCCGGAAGCTGGATGAGTACCTCGAGTCGATCCGCGACATCGAGACCCGCATCGAACGGGCTGCCCGACAGGAGCGCCTGGAAGGCTGGAGACCCACCTTATCGAAGCCCAACATGCCCCGCCCGGCGGATCAGTTGCCACAGGACGTTCCCAGCCACATGAAGCTGATGCTGGACATCATCGTACTTGCCTTCCAAATGGACAAGACGCGCGTGGTCACATGCATGCTTAACAACGACCTTTCGCAGATGAACTTCCGCTTCATCGAGGGCGTAAAGGGCAGTTTGCATCTGGACCTCACGCACAACGGCAAGGCTCCCGAAGCCGAGGCCATGTACTTGAAGACAAATCAGTTCCATGTCCAGCAATTCGCCTATCTGCTGAAGCGGCTCAAGGAGATCGACGAGGGCGGGCAATCCTTGTTCGATAGCTCCCTGCTCATGCTTTGCTCCAACCTCTTTGATGGCGATGCGCACAGCGCGGAACAGATGCCGATCATTCTGGCCGGGCGCGGCAACGGCACTCTCCAGCCGGGCCGTGTGCTGGACTACCTGGATCAAGGCGACGACCAGCGTCGCGCCTGTAGCCTTTACCTGTCCCTTATGGACAAAATGGGAGTCCGGCTGGACCGTTTCGGCGACACGGACAAACGGATCGTCAATCTCTAAGGCGCTGCTTCAACAAAACAAAAAACGGCGGGCTACTTCCATGAAGTAGCCTGCCGAATTGGAGAAGTGGAAGTGAGTTAAGACTTACGCTCTGCGCCGGCGCAGCAGCCCAAGAAGACCCAAGCCAGCGCCCATCATGAGATAGGTGCCGGGTTCCGGAACCGCCTCAAAGACGAGGTTGTCCACGTTGAAACCGTCACCCTTGGCATTCGTGCTAATGTCTACCACGCTTAACGAGGTCACCGTGAAACCGGGAGTGAAAGTGGCGGTGCCGGTAGTGGCGCCACTGAAAATGACTGTCTGTAACAGAGTAGCACCATTGTAGATCAGAACATTGACGTCTTGGTTGGTGTCCCAAACATCAATCGACAAGTTGTCGGAATATACGCCGACGCCGAAAGTGGCGGTCAGAACGGGCGGACCAGCGTATGACTCGCTGTAGTTGTTCTGGGCTGTCTTGCCGGAAAGCGGGGACAGCGCTGTGTAATCTACGATAGCAAAATCGCCATTGACGAGGCCGAAAGTTACCCCCAGCGGCGTTGTGGTCGCGTTGACCGTGGCGATGGTATCACCTGCAGTAAATCCTTCAAAATCTATCGTTGTGGTCGCCGCAGAAGCGATCCCCACAGCGAGCAAGCTGCCTAAAATGAAAAACTTCTTTAACACTTGACTACTCCTCCAATTGACTAAACGTTCACCCGCAGCTGCAAGCATGAGCCTGATTTGCGGGCTACGTAAATTATACAAATGGTTTACCAGGAAAGCAATACCTTTGTAAGAGAAAAATTTAACCTGTTGGGGCAAGCACACCCACCCATGGGGGAGACTGGATCAATTTCCGTTTATGTATAAGATAAAACAGATGTTACTGGAACAAGAAAATCTCCCAATGGGCGTATCTCTGACACTATCCCTAAAGCCGTTTGGTACTATAACCAGTGGAGTAGAACCTTAGGCATTTGGGGCAGAACCTTACCCATTTCCGCCCTTTTTTACCAAACCCGGAAAGGCATCCGTCAACCGCTTGTACTGTAAGCATATGATTACATTGATAGATATATGGGTGGATCCGACACGGCACAGCAGGATTCAGCGCAATGATTGCAACATAATTTTATCCAACACGAAGCTGGACAGAGTCAGCCAGTTGGATGCTGGGGCGGGCTGCCGCCCCAGGCATAGCGGCAACCAACGCGAAGGTGGCCAGCAGCAGCGGAGGCGCAATGAGCGTTTCGGCTTCATCCCGGTGTATCCTAGTTAGTGCAATGAAGCCATCAGGGCCAGCACCATCCGACGAGGAGCTTCGGGCACTCGCTTTAGCCGTCATCGCGGCCGACCCATTTCCTCAACTGGCCTCTATGGATGGCGATCAGCCGCGGGTTCGTCCGGTCTCGCCCGTCCGCACAGAGGGGTTCACCGTCTATGTGGCTTCTTTACGCAGTTCCGGCAAGACGGGTGAACTGGACCACAATCCCAAAGTCGAACTCTGCTACCTCACCAAGGAGCATGACCAAGTCCGCATCACTGGCCTCGCAGTTTTCGTCACCGATCCTAGTGTACGGACGCAGATCTGGGAAGCGAACCCGTTGCTCCGCGCCTACCTCACCTCGATAGACAACCCGGAGTTTATGCTCTACAGGATCACCCCTGTGCAGGTGCGATTCATGCGCGAGTGGGCACTGCAATATCACGACGTCCCGCTCGCCTAAGTCCGCCGCACGGCTGCTTCACGCGAGCAACGGCCGCAACACCTGTCCATGCACATCCGTCAACCGGCGATCGAGCCCGTTGTGGTAGTGCGTCAGCTTGGTGTGGTCAAGCCCCAACAAATGCAGGATTGTCGCGTGGAAGTCGTACAAAGTCACCGGATTCTCCACGGCACGGTAGCCGAGCTCATCGGTTGCGCCATAGCTGAAGCCGCGCTTCAACCCGGCCCCGCACATAAAAGAGGTGAAGCCTTCCGGATTGTGATCGCGCCCGCCTTCGCCTAATCCTTCGCTGATGGGCAGGCGGCCGAACTCGGTGGTCCACACCAGCAGGGTCTCGTCGAGCAAGCCGCGCTGTTTCAGGTCCTGAATCAGCGCCGCTGTTGGCTGGTCCATTCCCAGCGCGAGCTTTCCGTGATTGCCCCGCAGATCCTCGTGCGCATCCCAGTTGATGCGTGGAGCGCCGAAGTGGCCGCCATTGTACATCTGGATGCACCGCACACCTTTTTCAATCAGGCGGCGGGCCAGCAGGCAGTTGTACCCGTAGGCGCGCGTTACCGGATGGTTGAGACCGTACATCGCGCGCGTCTTTTCGCTTTCGCCCCGGATGTCGGTGAGCTCCGGCGCACTCACCTGCATTCGCGCCGCCAGTTCATAGGCTTTGATGCGGCTCACCAGTTGATCCTCACCGGGATTGAGCCGCAGATGCTCCTGGTTGAGTTCCGTGAGCAGGTCATAGGTGGCCGCCTGCGCCTGAGGGCCTACGCCGGCGGGCGGGCGCAGGTCCGCAATCGGCATCTTCTCATCGCCGAAAATCACGCCCTGGTGCGAGGCCGGCAGAAAACCATTGCCCCAATGCGCCACCCCGCCAGGCGGCAATCCGCGCGGATCGGGCAACACGACAAACGCCGGCAGATTCGCATTCTCCGTGCCCAGCCCGTAGCTCACCCAGGCACCGATGGAGGGAAATCCCTGGAAGATGAACCCGCTCGACATCTGAAACATCGCCGGACCATGGCTGTTGCTGCGCGTCACCATCGAGTGCACCAAGGTGAGGTCATCCACGCATCCGGCCAAATGGGGCAGGAGGTCCGACACCCACTTTCCCGACCTGCCATGCTGCCGGAATTCCCAAGGACTTTTCATGATCGCGCCGCGCTTGCCGAAAAACGGTGTGATCGTGTTGGCGCCCTTGGTTTCCTTACCGTGATGCTTGGCCAAATCCGGCTTGTAGTCGAACGTGTCGATGTGGCTGATGGCGCCAGGAAGAAAAATGAAAATGACGTTCTTGGCCTTAGCCGGAAAATGCGTGGCGCCGCGGGCCATCATCTGGGACAGGGCGATTCCGGCCAGGCCACCGCCGGCATCCCAGAGTATCTGGCGCCGGGTAGGCCGGCGCGGCACTGTTTGATCAGGGGTCTGGTCAGGGCACATAAACAAATTCGTTCGCGTTCAACAACGCGCGGCAGTAGAGCGACAGCGGCTGCTTTTCAAGAAACCGCAATCCCAAGGAGGACTCCTGGCGTGAGGGCAACCGCTGGAACAGCAGACGGTAAAGCTGGTTGATCCGGGCTTCACTGCCGGCGCCGGCCTCTTTCTCCAGCCGGGCCGCCAGATAGCCCGCCTGCTTCAAGACGAACTCGTTGTTCAACAGTGTCAGAGCCTGCACGGGAGTGTTGGACACAGACCGCTGCGGCGTCGCCACAGCCGGGTCCGGACAATCGAAGCTGTCGAGAAAGATGCGCTCGCCACCGCGCACCACAAACCGGTAGACAGCGCGCCGCCACACTTCCGGACCATCGTTGTCCAGGCGCTTGTGCATGTAGGAACCCTTGGTCTCCTTCTTCTGCAAAAGATAACT
>JAENWC010000435.1 GCA_016650235.1 Terriglobia bacterium | reverse complement strand
TCGTATCCGGTGCAGGCCGAGATCGCAAAGGATCTGGGCGCCTATGCCGACCTCGTGTTGCAACTGGCGCTGTCCTTCCTCGGTGGTGTAGTGCATGAACTCGCGGCCGTGCGGAACCAGGCGGCCCTCGTGCAGGCGGAGTCCCATGCCGGTCTGATGTAGATAGACAAAAACGCCGCAGCCGGCGCTGGCGATCTTGGCGAGTGAGTTTTGGACCATGGAACCGCATTGGCAGGCAGTGGAGCCGAAGACGTCGCCATAGGAGCAGTGGGAGTGCATGCGGACCAGCACATCCTCTTTGCCCGCCACCTCGCCGAATACGAGCGCGAGATGGCTTTCCTCGTCCACCGAGGTCCCAAAGGCGATGGTTCTAAACTCGCCGTGGTGCGTGTGCAGTGAGCCTTCCCCCAGCCGCTTGATGATCCGTTCGGTGCGGAGGCGATGGCGGATCAGGGCGGCGACCGAAATCATCTTGATTCCGTGTAGCAGGCAGAACGATTCGAGTTCAGGCACGCGGGCCATGGTGCCGTCCTGGTTCATGACCTCGCAGATGACGCCGCCGGGAGCAAGTCCAGCCAGCCGCGCCAGATCGACCGCTGCCTCGGTTTGTCCGGCACGCACCAGGACGCCTCCTTCGCGCGCACGCAAAGGGAACACATGGCCTGGGCGGGCCAAGTCCTGCGGGCGCGCATCGGTCCGCATGGCGACGCGGATGGTGTGGGCGCGATCGGCGGAGGAGATACCGGTGGTGACGCCATCGCGCGCGTCGATGGCTTCGCAGAAGGCGGTGCCGAAGCGCGACGTATTGGTAGAGGACATGAGCGGGAGTTGGAGTTGATCGCAACGTTCCGCGCTCAGGGCGAGGCAGATGAGACCCCGGCCGTGAGTGGCCATGAAGTTGACGATCCCGGGGGTGACGCACTCCGCGGCGATGGTAAGGTCGCCTTCGTTTTCGCGGTCCTCATCGTCCACTACAACCAGCATTTTGCCGGCGCGGAACTCCTCCACCGCTTCGGGGATAGTCACAAAAGCCATACTCGTATCTTATGTGGGAGCGGGGGGGCGGTGCTGAGTTGCGCGCAGCTCCCTCTGCGTGGTCAGATAGGCAGTTCGGTTTCGCTTACTGGCTACCCACTGATGTCTACAACCACTTCCTCCCAAACCCCGACGCGCACCCGCTATTGGGTGATCGTTTTTGCGGTTACGCTGGCGATTCTGGCATACATTGACCGCGTCTGCATATCGATGGCCGCGCCGATCATGTCGAAGGATCTTGGACTGAGCAAGAAAGAGATGGGATCAATCTTTTCCGCGTTCGCGCTGGCTTACGCGTTGTTTGAGATTCCCGGCGGCTGGTTGGGCGACTATATGGGACCGCGGAAGGTGTTGATGCGAATCGTGCTGTGGTGGAGCGCGTTCACCGCCGCTACGGGCTTCGCGTGGAGCCTCTCCTCCTTATGGGTGATACGGTTCCTGTTTGGCGCCGGCGAAGCGGGATGCTTTCCGAATCTCACCAAGAGCTTCACCACTTGGCTGCCGGTGCAGGAGCGGGTTCGCGCGCAGGGCATCATGTGGACGTTCGCGCGGTGGGGTGGCGCGTTTACACCGCCGCTGGTTCTATTGGTGTTCAAATTCATGGATTGGCGGATGGCCTTTGTGCTGTTCGGCGCCACCGGCCTGATCTGGGCGTTCTTCTTCTACCGCTGGTATCGCGACGATCCGAGGGATCATAAGGATGTAAACCAAGGGGAATTGGATCTGTTGGGGGGCGCGGCCGATATGGCCGGCAGCCATGGGGATGTACCCTGGGCAAAGCTGGTTCGATCACGCACGGTTTGGCTGTTGTGGGTGCAGTATTTCTGCCTGTCGTTCCCGTGGTATTTTTTCATCACTTGGCTACCCACTTATTTGAAAGAGGCCCGGCATTTGGATGATACCGCCGTAGCTACTTATGCGATTCTGCCGTTGTTGCTGGGTGGTCTGGGTTCCTTGTTTTGTGGATTGGTTTCCGCGCCGGTGGCACGCGTCCTGGGCTTGAAAAACGCGCGGCGGACGCTGGCTACGGCCGGGTTCTTCGGGGCCAGCGTGATGCTGGTGGTCTCGATCAATACCGCGGATGCGTTGCTGGCCATGATCTTCATGGGCATGGCCAGTTTCTGTAACGACCTGGTGATGCCGGGCGCCTGGGGCACGTGCATGGACATAGGCGGCAAGTACGCAGGCACCCTTTCCGGATCGATGAACATGATGGGCAACATGGCCGGCTTTGTGGCTCCGATGCTGGGCGGCTATATCATTCAGGAAACAGGCGGGGACTGGAACATGTTCCTGTACACCATGGCTGGCGTCTACATGGTGGGCACACTGTGTTGGCCCCTGATCGATCCGGTCACCCCGATCGATCATGACTAAGTCACCACGCGGTTGGGGTCCGCTCCCTGTGGTCGCGGCTCGGCGGGGGCCTCCGGCGGCGCCGGATGGAACCGCAAGAGACCGTTCAAAGCAAATTATTGGATAGAAACCGGGGTCGAGCGCAACAAGCCGGCGAGGCCATGGCCGGGGCGCAGTCCTCCGGCACCTTCGCCAAGCTTCCGGAACGAGATCCCGGCGGCAGCAGAAGTAAGGCAAAGACGTGTTGTGCGCGCCGACGCTGCCTTCGCCAAGCCGGAGATCTACGAGGCGCTGGAAGAGCGGGGTGTGAAGTACGCCATCGGAATCCGTAGCGAAGGTAGAGTTCCATCTTGGGGAGCTTTTCCCTCGTGTGGGATTCATCGTCACGAATCTCAAGAGGTTCCCTGACGCGGCGCTGTTTGGAAGCATGGTGCGCGGATCGCGGCACTGCCTTTGCCATTGGGCCGAAGACGGGATGGAAAGGATGAAAAAACGGGCCCACCGGAGGCGATTGGGCGTACACTGGATCGTGGCCGGGAAGGCAGATGGAATAGTTGGGTTAAGAAAGAGCCGATCATGCGCCTGATTGCTTCCTCCCTACTTTGGGTGAGCTTGGCTTGCCCCGCAACCCCTGATTGGATCTCACAAGCCGATCACAACGGCCGCATGGCCGCCGAAGCCTTGGCCCGCGGTCGCCGCGTCATGCACGCCTGGCTCAAACTCGCAGACCCCGTAACCGGCCTGCTTCCACGGACGGAAACCAATCCCAATTGGGTCGTGCGGGATTCGGCCGCCGACCTGTACCCCTTCATGGTGCTCGCCGCATACTTCACGGAACCTCATCTCTATGCCACCAGCATGCACCACATCCTCCGTCAGGAAATGTTGCTCACCACACGCGTCGGCCGCCTCAGTGACGACTTGCAGCCGGGCGGCCGCGGTTTTGTCCGGCCCGAGCTTATGATGGACGAGGTCATTTTCGGCTCCAGCGAGTACATGAAAGACGGTCTTTTGCCCATCACGGAACTGCTCGGCGAGACACCCTGGTATCACCGCATGCTGGATATCGCCACCGACATGGTGGCCCTGGCCCCCTACAAATGGAAAGGCGGTCCGTTGCCGGCGCAAACCGCCGAGATTAACGGCAACGCCTTGCAGGTTTTATCCCGCCTTGGCTGGAAAACGCGCGACCAGCGCCTGCTCGACCAACTCATCACCATCGCCGACTTCTACTTCCTGCACCAGTTGCCGGCCACCAACTACCTGCCCGCCCACGAATGGGACGTTAAAACGGATCAGCCCAGGCGCGGCGTTTTTGTGTTCTCCGACCACGGCAACGAAATCGTCGGCGGGCTTACCGAAAGCTACGTCTTGGCCAAAACCCTGCGTCCCGGCAAGGCGAAACAGTGGGAAGCGCCCCTCCGAAAACTCCTTGACCGCGTGCTCGAAGTCGGCCGGAACACGGACGGCGTCTGGGTCCACTCCGTCGATGTAGCCACTGGCAAAGTAGTCGACCAGCGCCACGCCCACTGCTGGGGCTACATGTTCAACGCCATTTACACCGGCTTTCTAATGACCGGCGATGCTCGCTACAAACAGGCCGTCGTACATGCCATGGACGCCGTCGTCCAGAACACCAACTACCTCTTCGACGAATCCGGAGCCGGCCGGAAATGGGGAGCCAACGCCTACTCCGACAGCATCGAGGGCGCGCTCGTGCTGCTGAATCGCATCCCCCACAATCGCCTCGAGCGGGCCCTCGACGAAGCCATGAAGAAGTACTTTCTACGCCAGCGCGACAACGGTATCGTCGAGTATTGGTATGGTGACGGCAACTACATCCGCACAGCCATGATGTACGCCTTCTTCAAATCGCAGGGCGCATTCCTTTCTCCCTACGATGAGCGCGTCCAGTTGGGCGCCGTGAGGGAAGCCTCTGAGGTATCGCTGCTCATCAAAGCAGCGGCACCCTGGCAAGGGGTCGTTCGTTTCGACATCCCGCGCCACCGCGAACACTGGAACATGGCCGGCAACTATCCGCGCCTGAATGAATGGCCGGAGTGGTTCACCGTCGAATCCGGCCAACGGTACGAGGTTGCTGTCAATGACGACCCACCCAAGAGCTACTTCGGATTCGAGCTGCGAAAAGGCCTTCCACTCGCTGTCGGGGGCGGGGAACAGGCGCGCCTCCGGATCAGACCCTCGCAACCCAAAAGCGCACCACTGATTCGGTGACAACCCCACCACCAACATCCCGGGAGTATAGTATTGAGTACGAGGTTCGGCGCCAAGGTCTAGCGCTGTCAGTGTCTCGAAGTCACGCTTGAACAGGAGAACAACATGCCAGCTTCCGCATTCCACAAACTTTGCATCGCCTCACACCTCAACGGCCCAGGAACCAACGTTTCCAACATGCGCCTCAATCCCGACGGCTCCGTCTCGGCCCTCGGCGGTTTCATGGAAATCACCAGCGCCCGCGCCGATGAGCGCATCTTCCGCTTCGCCCTCCGCTTCCAGTTCTGACTACTTTTCGGCGCAAAATGTAGCTGGAGAGCCGGTTGGTGCACGAGCGAGCGCATATCCCGGTTGAGTGGATAGAGCACCGCCGAGGAGGCTCCAACGCCTTTGGAGACGCACTTTTCGCTTGTCCGGCGGATTGCTTCTCGGTCGTTGTGGGATTCCGCCAGGCCTCTGCCCTTCTCGCGCGTCAGGCGGTGCTGGGCCCGGCAGATGCGGCGCCGGTGGCCGACTTGGCATCCACGCGTGGTGGGGGATTGTCCGCGGCGGTGACACCTCCAGCCATGCATGCCAACAATTATGCACCTACGTGCTATCGTTGGTGACGCCGGCAAACATCGGGATCCCCCGTTGTACCGGGCCTGGTCTGATGAGACGGATGGTCTGGAGATCTTGTTGCAGGACGGCCAATGCGGCGGCGCAGGACTTTTCGAACAAGTCGCAAAAGGAGCCATGCAACGAGCACTATGACATAATTGCCAGAATGAAATACCGTCACCGCGTACTCGGCCTTCTTTTCTTCCTATCGATCATCACCTACATTGACCGGGTCTGCATTTCGGTGGCCGGTCCCAGGATGCAAAAGGATTTGAACATGACCCCGGAGCAGTTTGGCTGGGTGGTGGGGATGTTCGCAATCGCTTACGCGGTGTTCGAGATTCCGAGTGGATCACTGGGAGACCGGATCGGTCCGCGCAAGGTGCTCACGCGAATCGTGTTGTGGTGGTCGGCGTTCACAAGTTTGACCGGGGCGGTGTCCAGCTTCTCCGTGTTGCTGGTTACTCGTTTCCTGTTTGGCGCTGGTGAGGCTGGCGCCTATCCGAATAGTTCCGCCAGCATTTCGAGATGGTTTCCCGTCGCCGAACGTGGGCGCGCTCACGGCCTGGTGTGGATGGCCAGCCGCGTGGGTGGCGCGATTTCGCCTTTGCTGGTGGTGCCCATCCAGATCGCCTACGGTTGGCGCGCCTCGTTCTTTGTGTTCGGCATACTGGGTGTGGTCTGGGCCGCGGTCTGGTATTGGTGGTTTCGGGATCATCCTTCGCTGAAGCCGGGTGTTACGCCGGAGGAGATGAAGGAGATTGACACGGGGTCCGCGCCGGAAACACATCACGGGCTCCCGTGGGGAAAAGCCCTGAAGAGCGCAAACCTGTGGTGGATCATGCTGATGTATCACACCTACTGTTGGGGTTCCTTCTTTTACCTGTCCTGGCTGCACACCTATCTGGCCAAGGGCCGCGGTTTTGACGATCAGGATCTGATGCGGATGTCCTGGCTGCCGTTTGTGTTTGGCGGTACAGCAAACCTGTTGGGCGGGTTTGTCAGCGATCACCTGGTCAAACGGATTGGACTCAAATGGGGCAGGCGTTCGGTCGGCATCGCCGGGCTCAGTTTTTCAGCAGTAGCCATGTTTGCCACCACCCTTACACAGAACAAGCTCCTTTCAGTGGTATTCCTGGCATTGGGATATGCCGGATCGGATTTCATGCTGCCTGTGGCTTGGGCCGTGTGCCTGGACATCGGGCGCAAGCACGCCGGCGCGGTAACCGGGGCGATGAATACAGCCGGCCAGATTGGCAGCTTCCTCACCTCGATAGCGTTCGGCAAAATTGTGACCATGTATGGCAGCTACGATGCGCCGTTGATTCCGATGGCCGTGCTGACCGGGGTGAGCGCGCTGCTTTGGTTCAAGATCGACCCGACCGAACAACTGATCCCCGAGCCTGCCTCGGCGGCGCCGGAGGCGCCGCAACGCCTTGCCGCTTGAGGTAAGTTGCTTGTGGTACGGTTTCCGGCATTTGTGGTTGATGGTATAAGATGAGGGGGCGTATTCCTGCGCTCCGCACACTATATCCATCTCATGCAAGTTGCCATCATTGGAACCGGTTACGTTGGTCTCACCACAGGGGTCTGCCTAGCTTGGCTTGGACATGAAGTCCGGTGCCTGGATACGGATGCATCCAAGATCGATTGCCTCACCCGGGGGGAATGCCCCATATATGAGCCTCACTTGAGCGAGATGATGGCAGAGGTCAAAACGCGGTTGAATTTCACCACAAGTTATGCGGAGGCGATCCCCGAGGCAGACGTCGTTTTTGTCGCGGTTGGCACTCCGCCTTCTCCGGACGGCTCCCCGGACCTCAAGTATTTGCGGGCGGCGGCGCAATCGGCCGGCAAACATCTGGGCGAAAACTTCACCGTTGTGGTGAATAAGTCGACCGTGCCCATTGGCAGCGGCAATTGGGTGGAATCCTTGATTCGCGAGTCCTTCGCTACGCATCGCGGCATCAAGCCCGATGGCAGGTTTGCAATCGCCTCCAATCCCGAGTTTCTGCGCGAGGGGGCCGCCTTGCACGACACCCTGTACGCGGATCGAATTGTAGTGGGGGCCGACTCGAGCCGGGCATTGGAGGTGCTGTATACGTTGTACCGCCCGCTGCTGGAGCAGAGCTTTTCTACCCCGTCCTATCTGCCGCGGCCGGACGGCTTAGGCGCCGTGCCCATGGTTGCCACCGATCTGGCTTCAGCCGAGTTGATCAAATATGCCGCCAATGCTTTTCTTGCATTGAAGATCAGCTACATCAATGAGATCGGACAACTGGCTGAAAAAGTGGGCGCTGACGTCACGTTGGTGGCCAAGGGTATCGGACTGGATACCAGAATCGGGACACGTTTTCTGCAGGCAGGCCTCGGATGGGGAGGCTCCTGTTTTGGAAAGGACACTGCCGCGCTGATCTCCACTGCCTCCGATTACGGGCTGGGAATGCCGATCGTCACGGCTGCCCGCGAGGTGAATCGCAGGCAAAGGGAACGGGTAGTGGAAAAGCTATTGGCGGAGCTGAAAATATTGAACGGCAAGACAATCGGACTGCTTGGGTTGGCATTCAAACCCCACACGGACGACCTCCGCGATGCGCCCTCATTGGAGATCGCGAAGGCTTTGGCCACGCGCGGTTGTAAGGTATTGGCGCATGATCCGGTGGCGATGGACCGCGCCAGGCGTGAGTTTCCAGATGTGGACATTCACTACTGCGCAACGGGAGAGGATGTGGCACATGAGGCCGATGCGTTGATTCTGGTGACAGACTGGCCGCAATATCAAACGTTGGATTGGGCCGTAATGGCCCAACAGATGAAGGCCCATGGCAACGCCGGCACGAGGCTCCGGATATTATTGGACGGCCGCAACTTCCTCGATGCGCGGCGAATGGAAATGACTGGGTTCCGGCTGGTTCGTGTGACTGGCTGAGACCGCGGCTTCGGCCGCGCTGAGCGCCGCCACCATGGTGATAACCCAACCG
>JAENWC010000434.1 GCA_016650235.1 Terriglobia bacterium | reverse complement strand
GATTACGTATCGCGAGCGGCAACTCCCGACGACATCGAACAAGCGAAGAAACAAGGGCGGCATTGCCTCTATCTCTCCAGCAACGGCGTTCCGTTGTTGAAGCGGTTCGGCGCCGGCCATGTCGCCATTGGTTGGCACAGACATCGCCTACACACCTCGGCGCGCCCAAGAGGAGAATCGCAAAATGGGCCGCGGTCCGAAAGGGCGCCCCGATATGAGGCGTTCTGGCCGCCGGGCGCCCTCGATTCCAGGTCGCACCCGAGCCTTGCCTGGACAAACTGGCCGATGTTTACCGTGGGCATGGTGCAGCGCGGAATATCCGACACCGACATTCAGAAGATCCTCGGTGGGAACGTCATGCGTGTTACTCGTGCCGTGTTCCCGAACGCCGCCGCCTGAACGCCCGTCTCGAAGTGAACAGCAGACTTGCGCTGCCTCAGTCCCGCTAGCCAAGTGGGAGCGTGGGATGCGGGAGCTGCGTGTTCCTGCGGCAAGTGGAGCAGTTTCTAAAAAAGGGGGAGAGGCCGCACACCAAGGCACGGCGTGCCAGGTGATCACGAATTCGTCTTCCCCCGTATGTCACTGCGCTTCCCGCAACGGGATTTGTGGACCGCGTTGCTATCTCCTGGTCGAGGCCCTGTCGCCCCTGAGGCTACACCGGCCCTTCTCCCCAGGTCAGAATTTCTGCCTTGTTGTGTCGGCCCAATACCGCGAGTCTTTCGGGATGTCCTGCCATAAAGGAACACTCAAGCCATAGGGGTGGTCATATAGAATCTTGCCGCCGAACATTGTCATCACACACTGGATTTTCTGATTCCCTACGATCTTGCCGCCGCCGGATCCGAGGTAGGCGAACTTCCCTTTCACGATTTCCAACACGGCGATGTCAGCCGTCGACCCAACACTCAAGTTGCCCAGCTCGGGCCGGTGGATCATCTGAGCGGGATTCACCGTTGTGCGTCGGATGATTTCCTCCAACGGCACTCCCAGACAGAGGAACTTTGACATCACATTGGCCAGATTGATTCCCACCGTGTAAGGTGTATCGGAAAACAGGTCCGCGCTAATGGAATCGGGAATGAAGCCGTGCTGAACCGCAGGCACAACTCGCCTCAGCGAGAAGCTCCCGCCGGCATGTCCAAGATCGAACCTTATGCCTCGCGCTCTCGCTTTGCTCACATCCGGATTCAACTTGCCGTCCTGCATCAGGAAGGGATAGCGATCCGCCAGACAGTGAGTTACAATGTCGCCGGGACGCATTTTCTCCAGGAGGAACTCACGGTAGCTTGTTGCGGGATACTTCCCCTGGGGCGGCATCGGAGTGAAGTCCGCCAATACGGGAAGCCCGGTCTGGCGGCCCACCTCGACAACGGCGTCAACCGACGCCCAGGGGAGGCGCGTTTCACTAAATATCCCTCCATAGTGGCCGGTCTTGAATCCGACGATAAGATTGGGGTATTTCCTGGCGGTATCCACCGCAAGCTGTACCTTGAACTGAGTCGGATCCTGTTCCGCCCGGTTAGCCTGCGCGCCGGGGGCGGCAATATTGAGAAAGGAAAGGATTCTCATTTTCGAGCGGTCAATGATCTTCCTGAAATCTTCGAAGCTATCGGCGCCCGCTGTTCCGCCGTCGCAGCAGGTGGTGACCCCCGACGGCAGGCAATGATGATCGGCAATCACCGACGGAGTGAGGTCAAGCCGGCTGTAGTAACAACAGATGTGCAGATCGATCAAGCCAGGCGTCACATAGTAGCCTGAAACGTTAATACTTCTCTTTCCCGCGGAGCCCGGAATATTGCGTTCCACGCGAGCGATTTTCCCGTCCAGCAGGGCGACATCCATTTGCCGATTAATCTGGTTAGCCAAATCGATCACGTGCCCACCCTTGAGGACCGTATCGTATTGCGGAGTTTCCTGCGCCAAAGTAGATGAGGCTGATATCGCAGTCCCCAGCAGTGGTGTGGAAACAAACTCTCTTCTCTTCATGACCCTTTATCTCCTCATGAGTCGGTTCGGAGCACGTTTTCGTTGAGTTCTTGGCTCCGAGGAAAGTATACACCTGCCTTCCACAACTGGGCTCCCTTGAGTCGGGGCCCGGCCGAAGCTCGGCATACCGATTCTCTTGGCGCTTCTGAGGCGCCAGTGGAAACCGGTTGCCCTCTCGCCAAAGTCGAGTGGTGGCGGGCGGCAACCGGCGTTCTGGGACGCGCATGGGCGCTCTGGGCGGATCGTCGGCCACTCTTCCCTACTTTGGAAAGTAACTATCCCCCGGCAAAGCCGGGGCCTTATTTGTAGGCTAGTCTTGGTAGGATTGGGGGGGGACGTCCAACTTCCGGATGCGCCGTGACCAACGCTACTTCGATATCGGCGCGTTCGTTTTCCCCGCCCCGTTCACCTACGGCAACTCCGGCCGCAGCGTGCTGATTGGGCCAGGGACGAATTCAATCGATCTCTCGGTGCACCGCAGTTTCCGTCTTCCCATCAATGAAGCATCGGAGCTCCAATTCCGCGCCGAGCCATTCAACGCTTTCAACCGGCCGCATTTCGATTTGCCGGGCTCCACGATAGGCACCCCCTCCGCCGGTGTCATCGCGGCCACAAGCCTGCCTAACCGGGAACTACAGTTCGGACTTAAGTTCGTTTTCTGACGTCGCCGCGCCGAGCCTCCGCTTTGTGCATTGTTCCCAATAGTTGGCGCAAGAACCGGATTGATGAATCGTGCTGTTCCGTGATTCATGGTAGCTATCTCATGTGGGCACTACCTCTGCCGCCGCCAGGACATCAAGCGAGACGGCGCCCCTCATTTGTTTATGCAACTAACGTTGGGCTCATGTAGCCTGTAGAGATGAGGCGCGCAAGGACACTCCTTTTCGTTTGGCCGGCGGCGTTGGCACTTGGGCAACCGTACGACTTGCTGCTCAAGGGCGGCCATGTGATAGACCCCGCCAACAACATAGACGGAATTCGGGATGTGGCCATCGCCGGCGGGAAAATCGCTCGGGTCGCGGCTGATATTCCGGCAAGTGAGACGCGGCGCGCGGTCGATGTGCAGCGCCTATACGTCACACCTGGGCTCATTGATCTACATACGCATGTATACCTCAAGGGTCGAGCGTCGACGGTGGTTGCGGACGACGTGCTGCCACACGGTACGACGACCATCGTCGACGCAGGAGTTTCCGGCTGGAAGAATTTCGACGACTTCAAGGCAACGATCATCGATCGCGCTCAAGTTCGGATCCTCGCGTTGCTCAATATTGTCGGCAGCGGCATGAATGACGATCAGTCGAAAGAGAACAACGTTGCGGACATGGATCCGCGCGCCACTGCAGCGAAGATTTCGCAATATCCGAGCATTCTGGTTGGTGTGAAGACGGCGCATTTCAGTCTGCCGGGCTGGGCGGCTGTGGAGCATGCGATTGAAGCCGGGCGCATCGCGAACAAGCCGGTGATGCTCGACAGCTCCATCTACAGCAATAGTGGTAGGAACACGCGTGACAAAGTATTGAAGCAAATGCGACCGGGCGATATTCACACGCATATGTTCAACGATCATCAACTCGAGCTGCTGAACCGGTTTACCGGCAAGGTGCAGCCGTGGATGTGGGAGGCGCGCAAACGAGGGGTTCTGTTCGACGTTGGCCATGGCGCCGGCGGCTTTCTCTGGCCAGTTGCTCAAGCCGCAATATCGCAAGGATTCTTGCCCGACACAATCGGCACCGACCTCCACCCGGGAAGCATAGTCATGCTTCAAGCCAGCGTGCCGAACACGATCTCGAAACTAATGAATCTTGGAATGAGCTTGCAGGACGGTATACTGCGAGCGACGGTGAACCCTGCCAAGGCGATCGGCCGCTATCCCGAACTGGCAACATTGAGTGCGGGTGCTATCGCCGACGTCGCAGTTCTTGAATTGGACTCTGGTGTCTTTTCCTTTATCGATTCGATGAAAAAGAAACTCACCGGCACCAAGAAGCTTGAATGCGTCATGACGCTGCGCGATGGTAAGGTGCTCTTCGATCGCGATGGTAGGATGGTCCAGGCATCGAGCGATACCGCGCGACTAGCGCCGCTGCCGACCTATTCGCGAGAGGAAAGCAGAGCCGAGGAGGGATCGACGATCTACGACCTAGTGTTGAAGCAAGGTCGGGTAATCGATCCGGGAAACAAGCGGTACGGCCGCTACGACATCGCGATCAACCGCAACAAGATCGTGAAAATCGCCAAATGGCTGCCGCTAGCCCATGCGCGGCTGGCGGTCGACGCGAGCGAGTATTATGTGACCCCAGGATTGATCGATGTGAATGCGAACGTGAACTTCATCGATTCAACGAGTGGAGTGCAACCGGATCAGCACAGCTTGCCGTATGGGGTAACGACCCTCGCCGATCCTAAAGCAACTCAGGCCGTAATTCGTAGATCGCGAACCCAGGTGCTTCCTGTGGGCGTTCAGACGCGGATTAATGGGCTGATCTCGAGCGGCATGAATCGGCAGAACGTACTTGCTGAACAAGCGAGCATGACGCGTGCCCTTTCCCTGCGACTAAACGAAGGGGTACCTTTGACCGAAGTTGTCGAAGGAGCCACGGTGCGTCCAGCGCGAGCAATCGGCCGCGAGGATCTAGGCGTGCTACGGGAGGGTGCGGCGGCCGACATCGCGATGTTTGAGATTCAGCAGGGCGACTTCGCGCTGGTGGATCAAAATCACCGGCGACTCTCAGCGAAGGCAAAGATCGTGTGTGTAATGACCATCAGGAACGGCGATGTCGTCTGGGACGTGCATGGCTTGTCGATTCGCGAGTGGACCCAAGCGGGGCGCTATACAAGCTACCGCTAGCGGTCTGATAACACGTATTATCGGTAGCTATCCACGGCCGGGGGCGGTTCAGCGACGGAGCCAGCAGATTCGGATCACGTCTCCGGGATGGGCGTGACACGTCAAAGTGGCCGTTCGCGATCCATGGCGCAAGCCGACTTCTCGTTACTAATCCGGAGCCCTGTACGAGTGGCCGACAATCCACCCGGAATCATCGTGAACATCTGGAGATCACCTCGACCTTGACGCAGTCTTGACGTAACTCGAACGCCGTCTGGTTCCGATTGCGTCAGAATAAAGTCTGGCGATCTCACAACACATGCATCGGCCGGGTGACCATCTGAACATATCGCGCGGAATTCTTGCAGCCGTGGTAGTCCTCGTCCTGCTGCCCTCCACGATGCTGGTGACCCTCGGCATCCGCCTGATGGACCAAGACCGCGCCCTCGAAGAACGCCAACGCCGCGAACTCGCAGACGGAGCTATCGACCGCACCGCCGTCCTCCTCCAAAAGGAGCTCGCAGCAATCCAGCAGCGCTTCGTCTCCGCCGCCTGGGTTCCCCCATCCGGCACGGTACTCCTCCGTAACGGCCAGGGCCATCTTCTCTACCAGCCTTCGCCGACTGCACTCCCCGAGGCGCCCACCGAACCCTTCGTCGAAGCCGACCGCGCCGAATTCCAATCCGGCGACGCCGCCCGTGCGCTCGCCCTCTGTACCCGCCTCGCCTCCTCGACCTCCGCTCCCGTCCGTGCCGGCGCGCTCCTTCGCATCGGCCGAATCCATCGCAAGGCCTTGCGCCTCGACGCCGCCCTCGCCGCCTGGAACAGCCTCGCCGAGATCTCCGCCGCCGCGATAGCCGGCGAACCGGCCGGCCTCGTCGCCCGCCGCGCCCGCTGCCGCCTCTTCGCAGACGCCAATCGCCCCACCGAACTGCGGCAGGAAGCCGCGCAACTCCTCACCGACCTGTACGACGCCCGCTGGCCCCTCGACCACAACACCTTTCTACTCGTCGTCCAGCAGGCCAGCCAGTGGGCCGGTGTCGCTCCCGACGTCCCCTCCGAAATGAGCCGGCAGGCCGCCGCCGCGCTCGCCCTATGGCCGCAGCGCCGGACCGTAGAAGGCGCCCTTTGTGACGGCCCCTACACCCTCATCTGGCAACTGGACGACGCGCTGCTCGCTGGCCCACGTTATCGTGCCGAGCACTGGGAAGCGCCTCACTCCGTACACCTCACTTGCGCCGGCGAGCCCGTCCCCCAAGGCGTCTCCCATCAGGCCGCGGCTGCCGGACTCCCCTGGTCCGTCACCATCGCGCCCGATACCGCGCCCCTCCGCGAGTTCTCCGCCCGCCGCGCCGCGCTGCTCTCCGCCCTGCCCGCGCTCCTTGTCCTGATCTGTGCCGTGGCCTACTTTGCCTGGCGCGCCATCCGGCGCGAACTCGGCATCGCGCGCCTGCAGTCCGATTTCGTTGCCGCCGTCTCCCACGAGTTCCGCACACCGCTGACCTCACTCCGCCAGTTCAACGAGATGATGCTAGACGAACCCAGTCTCGCGCCCGAAGCGCGCCTCAGTTATCTCAAAGCCCAGGGCCGCGCTACCGACCGCCTTAGCCGTCTCGTCGAAACCCTCCTCGATTTCGGCCGCATGGAGGCCGGCCGCCGATCCTACCAGCTCGAGCCGCTCGACGCCGGCGCACTCGTCCGCGACATCAGCGCCGAGTTTTCCGCCGAGCCCCTGGCACAGGGCTTCACCGTCGACTGCCGCACGCCCTGCCACGCGCTGCCCGTCGATGCCGATCGCGAAGCCCTCGGCCGCGCCGTATGGAATCTGCTGCACAACGCCGTGAAGTACTCCGGAGCCAGCCGCGACATCCTCGTAGCCGCCGAGCGCGCGCCCTCCGGTGTAACCATTCGCGTCGTCGATCACGGACTCGGCATTCCCCTCGACGAGCAGCCCCGCCTCTTTCAGCGCTTCGTTCGTGGAGAATCGATTCGAAAACTTGGAATCCCCGGCACGGGCATCGGCCTCGCCATGGTCCGTCACATCACCGAGGCCCACGGAGGCAGCGTGGATCTGGAAAGCAAAGAAGGAGAGGGCAGCACATTCCGTCTGATGCTGCCGGGTAGGGGATAGGATGCAGCGCATTCTCATCGTCGAGGACGAGCCCGACGTCGCATTCGGCCTCACCGAAGATCTGACCCGCCATGGTTACGAAACCCAAGTCGCGACCGATGGCGACGCCGGCCTTCAACTCGGTCAGACCGGCGCCTTCGATCTCATCCTGCTGGACCTGATGCTCCCGCACCGCGACGGTTTCGAAGTCTGCCGCGAACTGCGCCGTCGCAACGTCGCTACGCCGATCATTCTCCTCACTGCCAAAACCCACGAGGCCGAAAAGGTTCTCGGACTCGAACTCGGCGCCGACGATTACGTCACCAAACCCTTCAGCCCGCGTGAACTCCGCGCGCGCATCAAGGCGCGCCTTCGCCAGCCCGCCGCCGCGGCGCCCGCGCGCGTGCTGCGCTTCGGCAACAACGAGCTCGACCTATTCAGCGCGCAACTCAGGATTGCCGGCGTCACCGTCGCTTTGACCCCCACTGAGTACCGCCTCCTGAAGGTCTTCGCCGGCAACGCCGGGCGCGTATTGTCGCGGCAGCAAGTGATCGATTCAGCGTGGGACCCGGGCACCTTCGTCACAGATCGCGTAGTGGATACGCACGTTTGGAGCCTGCGCAAGAAAATCGAAGCCAACCCATCGGAGCCGCGCTTCCTTCACGTTGTCCGGGGCATCGGGTACCGTTTCGATGTTTGACGCAACCTTGACATGGTTTGGATTCGAATTGGATTGCAGTTCCGTAATTTGGTGCAAGAGGTGATCCTGATGACGATATCGAAGAAAACTCTCGCACTCGCGGCCATGGCTGTATGGCTCGGCGGAACCCTGCCCGCACAGAAACCCGACGCGGCTCATGCGGCGCCCAAAGCCGCCATAGACAAGGAACTCATTGACGGCGACCTGAAGCGCGCAATCGCGCTCTATGAGCAGGTGGCTGCCACTTACAAGGCCGACAAGGCCGTGGCATCGCAGGCCCTACTTCACGTGGGCCAGTGCTACGAAAAACTTGGCCAGAAGGACGCCGCCGGTGCCTACGACCGACTCGTCAAACAATACGGAGATCAAAAAGAGGCCACCGCCGCCCGCGCCCGCCTCGCGGTTCTCCGCGGACCCGAATCCGAAGGAATTCGAATCCGCCACTTCCCGCCGGCCGGTGCCGGGTGCATGCCCCAAGTGCTCGGCGCCCGCCTGGCCGACTGCCATCGTCCCGAGGGCATCTTCATTCGCGACCTGCAGACCGGACGCGAACGTCTCGTCGTGCCGCAATCCCAGGGACGCCTGCTGCCGGGCGCCATATCGCCCGACGAAAAGACGCTCACGTATTTCAACTTGAGTTCCGGCCTCCGCGCCGTCGGCACCGACGGTTCGGGCGACCGCCTGCTGGCGAAAGCGGGTTTTGGCCGGACCTACCAGAATTCCGTTCCGCTGCTGTACCAGCTCTGGATGAACGACGGCGCCCATCTGATGATGTATCGCTCCGTCGAAGAGGGTGGCAAGACGAGTTTCGAACTCCTCTCTATTTCCCTGGCCGACGGCAAAACTCAGAGCCTCCGCCGCATTGAGCTGGACGTCATCGGCGGCGCGGCGCTCTCGCCGGACGACCGGTTTGTTGCCGTGAAATCCGCTACGCAGGGCCAGGACGGAAAGATACTCGTCGTGCCGGTCGCCGGCGGCGAAGCCATCCCGCTGAGCCTCACGGGGGCCGTCGGCAGGATTGTCGGCTGGCATCCCAGCGGACGCATCCTCTACACAACCAACCAGACGGGCGGTTCGATAGGCATCTGGGCGATTCGAGTCGAGCAGGGGAAGGCGGTTGGCACGCCGGAACTGGTGCATGCCGGCATTCATCCGTCTACCCGGCCCTGGGTCGGCCGCGACGCTGCCATTCACTTCGAAGAGTGGGGTGGTCCTCACCTGGTCCAGACCTCCACCTTCGATGCCGGCGCGGGCCAGTTGGGCGCTCCCAGGCCCGCCACGAAGCTCTTCACCAGCGGAAATTGGGGCGTCGGCTATTCGCCCGACGGAAAATCGCTGCTCTATGCTTCGGCTTATGCTCCAGCTACGGTGAAGATCGTTGAACAGGATCTGGCAAGTGGTGGGGAAACCGCCTTCTCCGTGCCCTACCGTTCCGTGGGACCTGTTATGTGGGACCACGACGGCTCTTCCTTCCTGGTGGGCGCTCTGCCGGCCGCTCGAGCAGAGTGGGGCGTGTACCGATTCGTGCCCGCTACGGGAGAGTCGAAATTGCTTGCCGGTAACGTACGGTCCTTTTCCCGCACCGGCCAGACCCTCTACTTCATCCGGCTGGACACGACCGGCATCTTGCGGGGGATGGACCTGAAGACAGGAGAGGCCCGCGAAATCATGCTGCCCGGAAATCCAGAGGAGCTATGGGGTGTCGAGGTTTCTCCTGATGGCTCGCAAGTTGCCTTCGCATACAACACGGGCGGGCGCAACGGCATCACACGCCTGGCGACGACGCGACTCGCCGACGGCAATACGCGAATCCTCTTCGAGCATCAGACGGGCGGACTGCGGGACCCCATTACCATGGGCTGGACGGCGGACGGAAAGGGCCTACTCTACAGCCTGCCGACGAGCGTTCGCGGCTCCGATCTGTGGCTGGCACAGGGCGATGGCGGCCAGCCCCGAAAGCTGCGCTCGATCGGCGAAGCCGTACAGCGAATTGCCGTTCAACCCAACGGCCGCGAAGTCGCCTTCGCCACGCGTGACCACAACGGCGGCAAATTCTGGGTCATCGAAAACGCGTTCACAAAACGCGGGAACTAAAGTTCGGGACCGTGGGCCGGCGCATCCCTGTGCGCCGGCCTTGATTCACAACCGGCCGCTCGCGCTGTGGATGTCGAAGGCGTCGAGCGGATCACGCACCACTCGGAGAAAGGCTCCTAAGCTGGCCTGGGATCGATAGAACCGGCGGGGTCAAGCAGCGAACAGTCCTCGGGCTCTCGCGGAAAGAGGCGGCCAAACGGATTGGCGTTGATCCCGGCACGTTGGCGAAGCGGGAGGAGGGAGCCTGCGGGCGTGTTCCTGGGGCGGGCGATGCGGTTTCTCAGTCAGGGGGAGACGCCGCACACCAAGGCACGGCGTGCTGGGTGATCACGAATTCGTCTTCCCCTGGTGGCGGCGTCTTTCCTAATGCGCGGTTTCTGCGCTGTCAAGGGGCGGATCATCCTGCCCAGGCGCGGTTTGAGACCGGTTCTGGG
>JAENWC010000433.1 GCA_016650235.1 Terriglobia bacterium | reverse complement strand
TTGGGAAGAAAACCGCTGGGAAAGATATCTCCAATGTGGGACACAAAGACAAGCCCCTTGCCGTCATTGATACCTGCCTGGCGGCCGATCACTCCGTCCGCGCGCCGGCCAACATCACCGGCTTCCGCCTTTTTTCTCTGCGCGGCATATCTGCGATAGTGCTGGCCCTCGGTAGTCTTGATATCGAAGGAAGCGGTCTTTGAGGTCTCATAGAGGAACCGGAAGACTTCTTCGTATTCCTCGGCCGTCAGGTCGTCTCCGGCCAACGCGCGGCCGGTGGTGACCAGGAAGAAGACGCTCCAGAGACTTGCTCCGGATCGTTCCACAAGACTGGCGATCTCGTCGAGACGATTGAGATTCCGGCGCGTTACCGTCGTGTTGATCTGCGTCTCCAGGCCAATCCGGGCGGCTTCTTCGAGCGCCAGCAGCGTGCGCGTGAAAGACCCATCCACGCGGCGGAATCCGTCATGGGTTTCCGCGTCGGCTCCGTCCAGGCTCACCGCCATTCGGGCCACGCCCGCCGCCTGAAATCCGGTGATGGCCTCGGGAGTGAGTAGCGGAGTTGCGCTCGGAGTCACCGTGGTCCGCAGGCCCAGCGCCACGCTGTATTTCAATAGGCGCCCCAGATCGGGACGCTTCAGCGGATCCCCGCCCGTGAACACCATCAGCGGATCGCCGAAACTTTTTACCGTTTCCAGCAGGCGAAAACCCTCCGCCGTCCTCAACTCCATCGGGTGGCGGGAAGGCACGGCGCACGCCCGGCAGTGTACGCAAGCCAAATCGCAGGACTGTGTCACTTCCCAAATCACCAAAAAAGGGGATTCTTCAAAGGACCTCATGTTTTGAGCCTATAGCGCCTCAATGCCCGGCGCTGTGACTTCGGTTACAGCATGCGGCCGATTTTCAGGTCACGCTGGAATCGTGCAACAGGAGGCACAGGATTGTGACAAGTCAAGAAACCGTTGGTCAGATAGCTGCTGAGAATCCCGCCGCTGCCCGTATCTTCGAGAAGTACAAGATCGACTATTGTTGCGGCGGAGCGAAGTCGCTTGCCCTCGCCTGCGCCGGCAGTGCGATCTCGGTAAACGAGGTGCTGGCTGAAGTCGAGCAAGCCACTCGGGCCGCCGAGGATCGCGACTGGGCGCACGCCGGGCTCGCCGAACTGGCCGATTACATTGTGGCCCAACACCATACTTTCCTTAAGAATGAACTTCCGGCCCTGGCGAGCCGCATCGCCAAGGTCATTGAGGCCCACGCAACCAGTCACGGCGATTCCCTATATCCAATGGCCGCCGCCTTCCAAGGGCTGCATTCCGAACTCAGCACCCACATGTTGAAGGAGGAGATGATCCTGTTCCCCTTGATCAAACGCATGGAAGAGGCCGAACTCTCCGGAGCCGCTCTTCCCTGGACCCATTGCGGTTCCGTCAACAACCCCATTCGGATGATGGAACAGGAGCACGACAACGCGGGAGGCGCTCTGCAAACGATGCGGCGCGTTACAGAGGACTACAAACTGCCTGCCGATGCTTGCCCCACCTATCGCGCGCTGTACGAGGGTCTCAAGGCGCTGGAAGCGGACCTCCACATACACATTCACCTGGAAAACAACATACTTTTCCCGCGGGCGAGCCGGTTGGAGCAAAGCCTGCAGTCATGATCCCGGTGGACCAATTGTTTCAACAGCGCGGGGGTGCGAGCGGTACACTGGAAAGTCCGCTCGACCACCTGGTCGCCTGCCACAGGCGGATCGAGGCGCGGCTGGCGGCGCTCGAAAGAGTTGCCGCACAGTGGAACTCCGATCCGCGGGGTGCGCTGGACACCGCGGCCTCCTGTTTCCGGTTCCTCGATACCAGCGGAGCCCTTCACACACGGGACGAGGAGGAAAGCATTTTCCCGCGGCTCCGGCCGTGGATCAACCAGTTTGAGCTCTGCTTTCTCGACAAACTGGAACACGAACACGCAGATGCGGATCAGACGTATTTGGAATTGAAATCGGCCGTCCAGGCACGGGATGGCGCCCGTTATCGCCCGCTGGTGAACAAGCTTTGCGAGATGTACCGTTCCCACATCGCCTCGGAAGACGCGCTTCTGATCGAGATGGGAAAGCGCGTTCTGACTCCCCCGGAACTGGCCGGGATTTCCGCCGAGATGAAACTCCGCCGCGGCCTCTGAAGAATGTGGGCTAGGACTGGCCTAGGACATCTCGGTTTCAGCCTCTTGCTCGAGTCCGGTGCGGTTGAGTAATTGCAGATCGCGTCCCGACATCCGAAGCAACCCTTCCGCCTGAAAACGCCCCAGATTGCGTGAGATCACCTCCCGCACCGTGCCCAGCCTTTGCGCCAGCTCCTGGTGGGTAAACGGCATCGGGAAGGAATCCGCGCCGGCCTGATCCCTCAGCTCAAGCAGCGCCCGCGCCAGACGTTGACGGATACTGCCGAAAGTTACGCTCTCGACAATCGACACAAGATGCCGTAGTTTCCGCCCCACCACTTCCAGCACTTTCAACGAGACTTCCGGATGCTGGCGGCATACTTCATGAAACTCGCGCTTGCCGATCATATAGGCGACCACTTCGTCAATTGCGATTACCGAGGCCGGATAATTACCTCCATCAAACAGCGGCACCTCCGCCACGCTCGATGGTGCGGACTCCACTGCCAGCATGATTTCCCGTCCGTTCGGCGATGTCTTGAAAATCTTGACCCGCCCGCGGCCCAGCACGAAAAGGCCGGCGCATTCATCCCCTTCGTGAAACAATATTTCGCCGGCGGCGTATCGCTTCTCGATGGCGCGGTGGGCCAGCGCTTCGATCGAGTTCTGAGCCAGTCCCTCCAGCAGCGGTGTGATGGTGAGGATCTGAATCTTGGACGGCAACATCGCTCATTCAATGTATCGCAGGAGAGGCCCTGTTTGATAGAATTCAATTAACCACTGGTGCCCATGCAGATCCCTTCCATCATCTTTGGCGCTGTAGTATTACTCGCCTCTGCCGCGCCGTCCCGGGGCGCGACCAACGAGGAGATTTTCCAGCAGCGCATGCGGCCCGTCCTTGCAAAGAATTGTGGCGGCTGCCACCAGGTAAGCAATCCTTCCGGTGGATTGAACATGGCCGGATTGGAAACATTGCTAGCGGGCGGCAAACACGGCCCCGCACTCGTTCCCGGCAGCGCCACAACGAGCTTGCTGGTGCAGTACCTGCGCGGTGAGAAGTCTCCGAAAATGCCGCTCGGGCAAACCCTGCCTGCGCCCGATGAAGCCGAGCTGGTGCGCGCAATCGATGCCATGCAGCCCCTGTCGCAAGCGGTCAATCTTCGCAGCCAGCATGCCGCATGGCTCTTCCAGAAGCCCGTTGTTCCCATGATTCCTGCTGTCCGGCGCGCGGACCGGCTCAAGGACCAACTCAAGGACCAGCTACAGGAATGGATAGCCAATCCGATTGATGCCTTCCTGCTGCACCGCCTGGAGGCGAATGGACTCCATCCTGCCCCGGCCGCCTCCCGCCGCGCTCTCATCCGGCGCCTATATTTCGATCTGATCGGCCTTCCGCCAACACCGGATCAGGTGCACAGCTTCGTGAATGATCCCTCGCCGGAGGCCTACGAAAAGCTGGTGGACCGTCTGCTGGACGATCCGAATTATGGAGAGCGCTGGGGCAGGCACTGGTTGGACCTGGCCCGGTTTGCCGAATCCGATGGTTTCGCGATTGACGGTGAGCGTCCCACCGCCTGGCGCTACCGGGACTACGTCATTCGCGCCTTCAACCAGGACAAGCCTTACGACCTCTTCGTCAAGGAACAACTGGCTGGCGACGAACTCAACGACAAGCGCGCAAAACCCGAGGATCGTTCCGAACGCATCATTGCTTTGGGCTTTCTGCGCATGGGCACCTGGGAGGCTGACGCCAACTTCAAAACGCAACTGCGCCAGGATTTTCTCAACGACGTCGCATCTACGGCCAGCCAGGTGTTCCTCGGATTGACCACCGGCTGCGCGCGCTGCCACGACCATAAATACGATCCGATCCCGCAAAAAGATTTCTATCGCCTCCAGGCATTCTTTGCCGCCACCAAGGTCGACGACCGGGCCGCTCCGCATCTCAGCGTCGAGGATCCGATTCAAATGAAGCAGTTGTTGCGCCAGCATGAAGACGAGTCTGAGGAGGCGGCCAAGCGATTCAAGCAGGTGGAAGAGGAGTACAAGCGGAAATTCAGCGCGGCAAAAAACCTGAAGCCCGGTGACAAGGCAGCCGACGATTTTCGCCGTGCCCTGAAGGACGCACGCGATTCGGCCTACACAGCCGAAGAGCGTAAGATCTACGAGGCGGCCCGCGATGATGCCCGGCGCCTCGCCGATGCGATGCCTCGTTACCGGCCCTTGGCTTACTCGGTGTCCGATGTTGTGCCGCCGCAGGTTCCCTCCGTTGCCGAGACCTACCTTCTGCAAGGCGGGGAACTCGCTGGCAAAGGCGAGAAGGTGGAGCCGGGGTTTCCGCAATGCATCACCGGCAAGTCTCAGGCCGACGATTTGGCGGGCAAGCTGCTGGCGCGCGTGCATCCGCGCGACAATCTCCTGCCCCGGATAGCACCCTTTCGTAAAG
>JAENWC010000432.1 GCA_016650235.1 Terriglobia bacterium | reverse complement strand
TATTGACGATTGGCTTAGGTGTTGCGCCATCCGGGTTGCCCATGCCGAAATCGATGACGTCGTGCTGTCCTGCGCGCAGCCGTGCCTTCATCTCATTGATGACCGCAAAGACGTACGGAGGTAGTTTTTGAATGCGATAAAATTCGCCGTCGGAAAGCGACATATATTTTCATTCTAGCGTGCCCCATGCGCCGCCACCCGGGGTTTCGATGGTCAAGCGGTCACCGGGACGGAGATTCATGCGCGTCTTGGCTGGGATAGCAGCGCTTCGCCCGGAGCTACACAGTTGATTGCGCCCAGGTTTACCGGCGGCGCCTCCTCGCAGACCATACGGGCCACGCGTGCGCCGGTCCGACAGCAGGGTCACCTCAGCGGCAGCAAGGAATTCAAACTCCTTCACAATGCCGTCACCACCTTTGTGCCGGCCTTTGCCGCCGCTGCCGGAGCGCACGCGGTAAGCGGCCAGGCGTACGGGATACTGATGTTCGAAGGCCTCCACAGGCGTGTTGAGACTGTTAGTCATGTGTGTGTGGACGGCATCCTGTCCGGGCGCCGATGCGGAGGCTCCCATGCCTCCAGCGATTGTTTCGTAGTAGGCGAAGTGCCGCCAGCGGATTGGATCATAGCCGCCGAAGCTGAGATTGTTCATGGTGCCGGAGCTTGCGGCGGGAATGCGTTGAGGCGCGGCCTGCGCCAGCGCGCCCAGCAGGACATCGGTGATTCGTTGTGAGGTTTCCACATTGCCGGCCGCCATGGCGGCCGGGGGCAGCGCGTTGGTGAGAGTGCCCACTGGATTGATGAGCCGGATGGGCCGCGTCAGGCCGGCGGTAAAGGGAACATCTTCGGCGATCAGGCAGCGGAAGACGTAGGTGGTGGCGGCAACTGTGATGGCATGGTTGGCATTCATCGGGCCGGAGGCTTGCGGCGCGGTGCCGGTAAAATCGACGGTGGCCGAGTCACCGTGAAGGCGAACTGTTGCAGCGATACGAAGAGGACCCGAGCCTGCGCCGTCCTCATCGAGGAAGTCTTCAAACGAATAGTTACCACGGGGGAGCGAGCGCAAAGTGGCGCGCATCATTCGCTCGCTGTAGTCGCACAAGGCGCTCATGTTGGTTGCGATCCTGGCGAGGGAGTAGCGCCGCACCATTTCCAGCAGGCGCTGGCGCCCTCGCTCCATGGACATCATTTGGGCCATCAAATCGCCTTCCCGCTCGACCGGCGTGCGCACGTTGGCCAGGATCAGGTTGAGGAGATCGCGGTCAAGTTTGCCTTTACGGACCAGGAGAATGGGAGGGATGCGGATGCCTTCCTGGTAGATTTCGTTGGCAAGAGGCATGGAGCCCGGGCTCATGCCGCCGACGTCCGCGTGGTGCGCGCGATTGGCGAGAAAGAAGCCGGGCTTGCGATGGCCGGGCAGATATACCGCCGAGACCGCGGTAATGTCGGGCAGGTGCGTACCGCCGCGAAAGGGATCGTTGACGAGGGCCACATCGCCCGGACCCAACAGGAAGGACTGCCGCACCTGGCGCACCGATTCCGGCATCGCGCCCAAATGGACGGGCATGTGATCGCCCATCGCGACGGCATCGCCATGGTGGTCGTAAACGGCGCAAGAATAGTCGCGGCGTTCCTTTATGTTGGTGGAAAAAGCGGTCTTGCGCAGGACGATGCCCATCTCCTCGCACACGCTGGCGAGGAGATGACGGAACAGTTCGAGTTCGATGGGATCGTGTTTCACGGTTTACGTGGTGCGGCCGGCCGGGCAGGAGTTCGTGGATGCGGGGGCGTGCTTGGGACCGGAGCCGATTCCGGCTCCGGCGGACCAGGAGGTTGCGTCAGCAACTGGAAATTAGGTTTACATTCGCCCACAGCGACTGAAAAGGCCGCGACTTTGTTCCACCGTCCCGCATCGCGTTGTTCGATGGTGTGAGCCTTGGAGGCCGAATCGGCACGCAAACGCCAGTCGGGATTGGCGACAACTTCGCGAGCGCCCTTGAGCGGCAGGGGCTTGGAACTGACTTCGCGGATCATCCAGGATTCTCCGCCGGTCATGGTTTCGTATCGCTCGTAGCGCGCACCCCCCTCAGGACCCTGCACGCGGTCCATCAGCATGGAGCCTGCAGTGCGGGATTCGAACCAGAACTTCTCGATCGCTCCGACGCGTGGTTCGCTGAAGACGGGGCGATTGCGCCATGTTTTTCCACCGTCGGTAGTGACCAGGTAGAAAGGATCGCGGGGAATGGCCTGTAGTACATGACCGCTGATCCACCCTGCTTCCAGGTCAAAGAAGTACACACGATCCAGTCCGGCCGACTTCATGCGTTCCACTGGTTCGGTCCAGGTGCCGCCGCGGTCTGAAGACGCCAGGAAAAGTGAGAACATGGTGCTCGATCCGTCATGAATATTGCCAGTGAGAAACAGCTTGTCACCCAGCGGCTGAAAGCCGGAGATCTCGGAATAGATGAGGCACGGATGCTGATCGGTACAGCTCATACCGAAGGAGGTCATCATCTCTTCGGTGCAGGCAAACGGGATCTGTATGGGTTTACCTGTGTACTCCATCACGGGCTTTCCGGGCTCGACAGTTTTGGGGGCGGGATCGGCTTCCGGAGGCAGCGGGTTGACAGGGGGAAGACGAAATACTCCGCCGGGGGCGACATCGACCGGTGTGGGCGAAGGGGGGTTCTGCGCGCCTAGTTGCGCCAGCAATGCCAGCAATAAGGAAAAGCGCGGGAGCATGGTTGCTGACTCATTGTAGCTTGATCGTTGGCCTCGCGCCGCCGTGTTCGCGCCAGGCGATCGTATCACGGTAGAGACGGCCCGTGGCGATGCCCTCGCAGTGAGGAAGGAAGCCAGCCAGTTTCTTGAGGCCCTTTTGAAACTGGCGTTTGGCCCCGCCCGGGTTGCCCTGTTCGTGATGGTGGAAAGCGACGGCAAGGTGAATGAGTGATTGCAGGAACAGCCTCCGGGGTCCTTGCTCAGGCGTCCATGCGATCTCGAGTTCCTCGTGGCAATCGAAGTACTCGGCCCGGTTGAAGAGCTCGATTCCGCGGAGCAGTTCCGGCTGCATGCTAGAATCCATCATATTGTTTAGCTGGTTCAAAAAGAAAAGCCCCGCGCCGCTGACGGGCGCACCGTTGGTCAGGCGACAGAAGACGCACTCCGCGCTCAGTGGTTATGTGTATCAGTACTTTTATGAAGGCCATCGCGGGGACTCCGAAAACACGGAGTTTGTATTTGAAGTGTGTTCGGACCGGGTATCGTCCTTTGCTGTTTCCGTGTTTGTGTCAAGCCGCGCTGTACGGAGTTGGGAGCAGGGCCATGGCCGCGAACTGAATGGTACCGAGCAGTATGCGATCGCGAAGATGGCGCTTTTTCAAGCTTTCGACGATCGAGCCACGCCGCTGGACCTGCGGCAGGCCATACGTGTCGAGGCGGACCAAGTGGAGGCAATTGTCGCCGGGCTGGGCCTGGATGCAGAGTGAATCAAGGGGTCTTTTGGGAATGCGCCGCCTGACCCAGATGCCTGTAGAAGCCCAGATCTTCCCCGGTGAAATGCTTGGCGGCGAAGACGATCTGTCCGGCGTGCTGCGCGAAGTGCTCCACCACGTGGTAAATCGCTTCGAGAACCGTTTTCTCGTAGCCCTGCACTGTAATAGTTTCGGTGAGACGCGCGGCGGGCAGCGCGCGTAGGATCGCCGCGGAGTCTTCCACGACGGCCCGCAGACGGTCCTTCAAGTCTGACGGGGATATGTCTCCACGCGCGGAAAATTCACGGTCCCGGACGCGGATGTCGAGCTTGCCGGCAACTCCTGATCCGATCCACTGGCGCAGGTTCCCGCACAAGTGCAACACCAGGTTGCCGACGGCGTTTTCATTATTCGAGTCGCGATGCCAGATCTGATCCTCTGAGAGCTTGTCCAGACAAGTAGCGATCCGTGCGGCAAGCTGCTCCAGCTTCTGAGCGGAGAAGTCGAGGAAAAGCGATTCTACCGTGGCTGGCATTTTACAATTTCACCAGACGATGCTGCTCGGCAGCCTGGCGCGCGCCGATGACAATTTGGTGGCCGCGATAGATGTCCTTCCAGGATAGAGACATGGGTTTGTTGTTGTAGACCCAGTCCAGGAACTCGGTAAAGAGCGAGCCCTTCTCGGGAAGATCGCGTATGACGGTGTGCTTGCGCGTGTTACTCACCACGGTAACGCCAGTGGCGGCCATATACTCGGCGACACCTTTGGTTCCGGCCAGGCGTAGGCGATCGTCTCCATGAGTGGAGGCGGTTTGGGGACGCAGGTAGTCCATGCGCAAGAGCGCAACGCCGCCGTTATCCATGCGGAAGATGGTGGCGGTGACGTTCTCGGTGTCGCCTGTTTCGGGGGAGCCGATGTGGTTTTGGAAAGTGGAAGCTTCCACCAGGTCGCGGCCGGTAGTGAACAACATGAGGTCCACCATGTGAGTACCGATCCAGGGGATGGTGCCGCCATAGGTTTCGCGCTTGTACCACCATGGCGTGCGGTCGCCGACCTTGTAGGATTTCTGCGCGTCGATCTGAATCACCTCGCCGATCTCGCCGGATTCCACAATCTTCTTGAGCGCTTTGTAGGACGGGTCGAATCGCATGGGGAGCATGGCGGTGAGCTTGGCCGGGCCGCGCTCGAGCGCGTCTTTGATGCGATCGAGGTCTTTGAGTTCGATTGCGATCGGCTTTTCAGCGATGACGTGGATTTTGCGGGAAAGGCATTCCAGCACTGTGCTTGCGTGATGGGAGATGACATTACAGACGGCGGCGACGTCCGGGTTCTCCTTATCCAGCAGTTGGCGGTAGCCGGGGTAGGCGCGGGCATTCGCGAGCGCGGGATTCTTCGCGAAGCGTTGCACAATGGCCGGGGTGTCATCGCAGTATGCGACCACTTCGACGTCCGGCAAGTTGGGCAAAGGCCCGAGGACCTCAGCGGTATGTCCTTCGAGGCCGAGAAGGGCGACTCTTATCTTGCGCGGCAGACGCAACACGGCGGAGGCCGCATTGGCTGGTGCAGCCGCGGCAAGAGTCGCGGGCAACGCGGCAAGAAGAACACGGCGGGAGGTCCTCATGGCAATCATGATTATATGACCTGATCGGACCAGTTTTCCAGGATAGATTTCACTTTTTGGCAAAACTGGTCGGCGAGTGCGCCATCGATGAGGCGGTGGTCGAAGGTAAGGGCGATGTGCGCCACCGAGCGTATGGCGATGGCGTCGTCCACCACAACGGGCACTTTCTCCAGCGCGCCCACACCGAGGATGGCCACTTGCGGCTGGTTGATCACGGGTGTAGCGAAGATGCTGCCGAAGCTGCCGAAGTTGGTGATGGAAAAAGTGCCTCCCTGCACCTCATCGGGTTTCAACTGCTTGCCGCGGGCGCGCGCGGCAAGATCGACGATGGATCGCTGGAGGCCGGCGACGTTCTTCTCGTCGGCGTTCTTGATGACGGGTACGATGAGGCCAAAACCGCCCTCCAGAGCGACGGCGATGCCGAGGTTAATCTCCCGGTGATGGATGATGTTGGCGCCGTCGATGGATGCGTTGAGCAGCGGGAACGAGTGGAGGGCTTCGGCGGCGGCGCGGGCGACAAAGGAGAGGTAAGTGAGAGCAAACCCGTAGCGGGTCTGGAAGTCGTCCTTGATGCGCGAGCGAAGCTTGGCGATGCGGGTCATGTCGACCTTGTGTACGGTGGTGACGTGGGCCGAAGTGCGCTGGGAGAAGACCATATGCTCGGCGATCTTCTGGCGCATGGTGCTCATCGGCTCGATGCGCGTCCTGGCCGGTTCGGTGCGCGCCAGAGGCGGCATGGACTGGGTAGTGGCAACGGCAGTGGAGACTTGCGGCGCCGCGCCGCGCGTGCCAAGGAAGGTCTCCATATCCTGTTTGGTGATGCGCCCTCCGGCGCCGGTCCCTTGCACATTGGCCAGTTCCACATTGTTCTCGCGCGCCATGCGCCGGACCAGTGGGGAGATGGGTCCGGAAGCCTCACTGGCAGGGGCCGATTGCACCGGTGCCGGTGCGGCGGGGGGCGGCGCAACAACAACCGGAGTTGCGGCAGCAGCCGGCGCGGGAGCCGGGGCAGCGGCGGCTTGTCCACTTTCAGTGATCCGCCCAACCACGGTGTTGATGGATACGGTTGCGCCTTCGGCCACAAGGACTTCGGTTAGCACTCCGGAGGCAGGTGCGGGAATTTCGGAGTCTACTTTGTCGGTCGAAATCTCGAAAAGAGGCTCGTCGCGCTCGACCGTATCCCCGGGCTTCTTGAGCCATTTGGTGAGGGTTCCCTCTACAATGCTTTCGCCCATCTGGGGCATTACGATGTCAGTCATGCGATGGTCTCCATAGCGCAGGCATTCTGCACGAGTTCAAATTCAAAAACATTGGCGAAATTCTCCAGGAGTGCCGCGGCCACTTGGGCGCGCGAGGCCTGGCAACCCTGATCCCGAAGCGAAGTAACGGGCTTGCTGAGCCCGCAGGGAACGATGTAGCGGAAATAGTTGAGATCGGTATCGATGTTGAGCGCGAAGCCGTGCGAGGTGACCCAGCGCGAAAGGTGCACGCCGATGGCGGCGATCTTGGCCGGTCCCACCCAAACGCCGGTGCAGCCCTCCAGCCGCGCGGCCTGAATTTCGAACGAGCCTAACGTTTCGATGATGACTTGCTCGAGGCCGCGGACATAGGCCACGACATCGCGCTTCCAGTCCTTCAGATCGAGGATCGGGTAGCCGACGAGTTGACCTGGGCCGTGATAGGTGACGTCGCCACCGCGGTCCGTAGTGTGGAGTTCAATACCGGAGCGCTGGAGGATCTCTTCGCTGGCGAGGAGATTTTCGCGGTGTCCATTGCGGCCGATGGTGATCACGTGCGGGTGCTCGAGCAGGAGCAACTGGTCGGGAATGAGCCCTTGCTTACGCTGGGACACCAGGTCCTGCTGCAGCGCGTAGGCGTGCCCGAACTCAACGCGCCCAAGGTCGCGAATTTCACAACTCCTGGGTTGCAGTCTAGGCATTGATAGCTTGCCCATAGACGGCGTTGAACGCCTCACCAACCGCTTCATAGAGAGTGGGGTGAGCATGTATGGTGGCGATCATGGTGTCCACCGTCGCTTCGGCTTCCATGGCGGTGACGGCCTCGGCGATTAACTCGTAAGCATGCGCGCCGATGATATGAACGCCGAGGATTTCGCCGTATGTTTCATCGGCGACAACTTTCACAAAGCCATCGTGGTTGCCCAGGATGGTTGCTTTGCTGTTGCCGGTGAAAGGGAATTTGCCGACTTTGACTTTGCGTCCTTCGGCGCGGGCCTGCGCCTCGGTAAGGCCAACGGAGGCGATGCCAGGATCGGTGTAGGTGGCCCCCGGGATGCGATTGCGATTGATGGGGCGGGTAGGTTTGCCGGCAATGTGCGCTACCGCGATCATGCCTTCCATCGTCGCCACGTGGGCCAGTTGCGGGGTGCCGGCGACGACGTCGCCGATGGCATAGACGCCGGGTTCGGCGGTCTGCTGGAACTGGTTCACCTTCAGAAAACCGCGGTCGGTTTCCACGCGCGTGTTTTCCAGGCCGATCTTATCGGTGTTGGGCTTGCGCCCGACGGCGACGAGCAGCTTTTCGGCCTCGATCGTCTCCTGCTTACCACTGCTCAAAGTGACGGTGAGTTTGACTCCAGCGGCGGTCTTGTCGACCTTGTCCACCTTTGCGCCGGTTTCACAGCGTATGCCCTGTTTCTTGAACACGCGCCCGAGTTCCTTGCTGACCTCCTCGTCCTCCACCGGCACCAGACGCGGCAGCATCTCCAGTACGGTCACCTTCGATCCGAAGCGATGAAAAATGGAAGCAAACTCGACGCCCACCGCGCCCGCGCCTATGATGGCCAGCGAGGCGGGGACGGACGGAAGGTTGAGGATTTCGACGTTGGTTAGAATGGTCTGATCCGGTTCGAGTCCCGGCAGCATGCGTGCTTCAGAGCCAGTGGCGATGATAATGTTGCGGCCTTGCAGCGTTTGCGTGCCCTTATCCGAGCGAACCTCCACCTTGCCGCCGCCCTTGAGCGTGCCAAAGCCGGGAATCCAATCCACCTTGTTCTTCTTCATGAGGAACTCGATGCCTTTGGCGTGCTTGTCGACGATCTTGGTCTTGCGGTCGAGGACGCCGGGGAGGCTGAGGCGTGGATTATCGCACTCGATTCCTTGTTCGGCCGAATGCTTGAAGTATTCCCACACTTCGGCGCTGTGCAGCAGGGCTTTTGTAGGGATGCAGCCGACATGGAGGCAGGTGCCTCCCAATTTCGGAAACTTCTCAATCAGTGCGGTTTTGAGGCCATATTGGCCGGCTCGGATGGCGGCCGAGTAGCCGCCCGGACCGCTGCCGATGATAATCAAGTCGTAGGGCACCATTTCAGTTTAGCAAGCCGGAGTGAGAAACCTGCGGCCAACCGGGGGCGTCCAAGAGATAATTGTCTTATGCACAGAGCATTATGGATCTGTTTGATTCTCGCCGCCTCCATGCCGGTCCTGGCGCAGCAATCCAGGAAGAAATCGGCGGCGAAGCCGAAGGCTGCGGCGGCGGCTCCGGCCGTGCAGTTTCCTATTGAAGCGATCCGGATCGAGGGAAGCAATCTTTATCAGGAGGAAAAGATTGTCGCGATTACGGGATTGCGCATCGGCGAGCCGGGCGATCCGAAACGGTTTGAGGAGGCCAAAGACCGTCTGGTGAAATCGGCTGCCTTTGGCAGCGTCGCGTATCGTTATGAACCCGGCCCCAGCGGTAAAGGTTTTACGGTGACCTTTGAAGTGGCTGATCTGGATCAAGTCTATGAGTGCCGGTTTGAACAGATACCGGCTGAGGCGGAGATCCGGGCGCACTTGAAGAAACAGTTCCCGCTGTTTGAGGACCGCATCCCTGGGAGCCCGGCATTTATGGAGACCTACCGCAAGGCGGTGGAAGCGTTCCTGGGACCACGGACGCCGGAGGGCGGCATTGCGGTGAAAATGGCGAGCGACAAGCCGGGCGAGTTGCATGTCCTGTTCTACTCGGCGAAGGCGCCGCGAGTGGTGGCCGAGGTTCATTTCAAGGGCAACGATGTTATGCCCGGAACGCTGTTGCAGAACACCATTCATGGAGTGGCGGTGGGGACCGAATTCCGCGAAGAGCGTTTCCGGGAATTGTTGGAAATGGGAATTCGGCCCTTGTATGAGGCGCGCGGGCGCGTGCAGGTCTCCTTCGGGAAGATCGTGGCCGAGCCTGCGAGGGGAGTGAAGGGGCTGAAGGTGACGGTGGAGGTGGACGAGGGTCCGAGCTACTCGCTGGGCGAAGTGAAGGTGACCGGTGCGGACCGTTTCACCGTGGATCTGGAAAAAGCCTCAAACCTGAACGAGGGTGATGTGGCGAACTTTGAAGAGGTGCGCGCGGCGCAGGATCGCATACATGCGGTGATGCAGCGCTACGGCTTCATGAAAGTAACTTCCAAAGTAGAGCGGCATATTGACGAACGTAGGAAGTTGGTTAATCTGCGGATCAATGTTACGCCAGGACCGGCGTTTGTGTTCGGCAAACTCATCATCAAGGGGATCGACATACACGGCGAACACGAGGTCAACCGGCATTGGGGCAAGAAGCCGGGCGACCCGTTCGACGCCAGCTATCCGGACCATTTCATCAACCGGTTGAGGGAAGAGAACATCTTCGAAAACCTGGGCGAGAAAACGCGTGCGGTTCTCACGCCTAACGAGAAGACGGGAACGGTGGATGTGACGCTGGATTTCAAGGGCGGAGAGCCGCAGAAGAAGGCGCCGGGGGAGAGGGTTCCGTTTTAGGCACCCGCAAAAGGCTCTATCCCGAACCGCGGCGCCGGGCCGGTTCTCATGCCGGCAGTTCGACCTCGATCCCGCAAATCGTAGACGCCGGCGGTCGCTCTGTTCGAGTGGTCTCCCAGTAGACCCGAATCGCTTCCGCGGCACGGGCCGTCAATTCCTCCATGGACCGCCCGGTCACAAGGATGGCAGGCAGTTCCGGCACGTAGGCGCTGTAGCCGTTGGAATCTCCTTCGATAACAAGCGAGTACTTTCGGGTCATTGCTCTGGTTCCTTGATACTAGTTTGCCTCAAAATGGCGCGATATGTATGCTGGAGTGGTTGGAGTTCGAGCTGCTTGGTGAGCGATATTTTTGACCGCATCCTCGCATTGGCCGCCTGTCGCGAAGTGGTGATCTCGGACCACGGCTATGACGAGATGGCAGCCGATGGTATCTTTGGTTAGGGATATCTATGAGGGCGTTCGCGATGCCATCGTGGTGGAAGAGTATCCGGTCTATCACAAGGGGCCGTGTGTCCTGGTCTTGCAGCGCGATCACGACGGCCAGCCGATTCACGTCTTATGGGGCATCCCAGCCAACGCCACCTCTCCGGCAGTCGTTGTCACCGCCTACAGGCCGGATCCGAACCGTTGGACGGAAAACCTCCTTGGGAGAAAATCATGAGCACACGGCGTCGAACCAAGTACGTGCTTGAGGGCCTATACGCCGCCGCAGTCGAAGTGGACCCGATCGAATCCGAGACGGGGTGGCCGCCGTACTTGTCCTTGGAAGACGCGCGGAAACTGGACGAGGTCCGGGAGGCGCTTCGGAGGGGCGATCTCAGGGGGGCCAGCCAACTGGGCCGAGTTTACCAACTCACCCCTGTTGCTGTGTGAGTGTGCCGTCCATTCGGATGCCATCCAGTGATCGACATACACGGCGAACACGAGGTCAACCGGCATTGGGGCAAGAAAGCTGGGCGAGCCGTTCGACGCCAGCTACCCGAACCATTTCATCAACCGGCTGAGGGAAGAGAACATCTTCGAAAACCTGGGCGAGAAAACGCGCGCGGTTCTTACGCCTAACGAGAAGACGGGAACGGTGGATGTGACGCTGGATTTCAAGGGCGGGGAGGCACAGAAGCGCAAATCGTAGACGCCGGCGGCCGCTCTGTTCGGGTGGTTTTCCAGTAGACCCGAATCGCTTCCGCGGCACGGGCCGTCAATTCCTCCACGGACCGCCCGGTCACAAGGATGGCAGGCAGTTCCGGCACGTAGGCGCTGTAGCCGTTGGAATCTCCTTCGATAACGGGCGAGTACTTTCGGGTCATTGCTCTGGTTCCTTAATACCAGTTTGCCTCAAAATGGCGCGATACGTGCCGGGCCGGACGTCCTCTCCCAGTTTGCCGGATACGACGGTGATGAGACCGTCTGGACCACGGATGCCTCCAAACGATGTTCCAATAAGATACCCAGTTGCGGCTTCTCTTCGTCGGTCAGAAGACGGCGTGATATTTTTGTCCTTCGCTTAGAAGCTCACTCGTACTTCTACCTCAGCATTCGGCGCTGAGAATTAGCCCGTCAGAACGGGGATCGCGGTACCCGCACGGCGTCCGGCTTACTTGGCCCAGTGCGACAGCACCGTGACTGGCGCGGTGTCGCGGTCTTCGCCGCCGGAGAGGACGTAGAACCGCTTGCCGTCGGGCGCGACGGCGTAGGTGCGCCGGTTACTGCGTGACTGCGCAGCGGTACCGAGGGCATTGGAGTCGAACAGCGGCTTGGGCGTGGAGTGTTCAAATGCGCCGCGAACCTCTACCACCATGATCTTTCTGGCCTCGTCCATGTAGAACAACTCCTTGCCATCGGGCCGCCAGCGGGGCTGGTGGCCGCCGCCCGAGGAGAGCTGCCATTTGCCGCTCCCGGCGTTAGGGAAGGGCCGCACGTAAATCTCGTAGGTTCCAGTCTCGTTGGATTGATAGGCGACAAAGCGGCCATCGGGCGAGAACTGGCCGTGGCTTTCCGCAAACTCCGACTGGAGCCAGAGCTTGGGTTTCCTGTCACCTGTTAGCGGAAGTGCCCAGATGTCGGTGCGCGTCTTGGCATCCATCCGGGTGAAGAGAATCTGGCTCCCGTCCGGGGACCAGTCTGTCGCGTGAATCGGCACGTCGGAGGGGAAGAGGAGCTCCTCTGCGCCTGCGCCGGTCGAGATCTTGACGAATAAACTGCCTGGCTTATCGCGGGGAGAACCGAATACGATCTTCGAGTTGTCTGGGGACCAGACCGGGTTGGAATCGTGGGCCGGGTGGAAGGTGAAGCGGGAGCGAACGCCCGAGGCCAGTTGCACCTGCCACAGGTCGGCTTGAGTTGCACCAAAGTAGCCTTCCTGAAAAGCCACGCGCGTGCCGTCGCGCGACAGATCCACGCTGGCGAAACCGGCGGGCTGACTGGACAGCTTGCGCCCTTCGCGGTCGAGTACCTGAAGTCCTCCTCCGCCTGCACCCCCGTCGGCGCCAGTGCGAAATGACAGGAGTCCATTCCAAGACACGGAATAGCTCGCCTGCATTGAGAATAAGGATAAGATGGACTCAGCTACGGGCCACGGGTCGCCGTCGAGACGGCGTCTGGAGGCATCAAATCGCTGGGCCATCAATGTGGTCCCGCGCATGAACAAGAGGTGGCCTTGCTCGCTTTCCGGCGATAACGGGGCAAACCGAGCTTCGGCTGTCGTCTCGACCAGGCGCGTGACCTCGCCGGAGTCGAGCGACGCCACGGAGACGAAAATCTTCCCCAGCTTTTCGTCGCGAATCAGGCAGAGGTAGCTGTTTCCACGGGGTAGGAAACGCGGTAACGATTGGCCGGCAGATTTGGGCACCGGCACCGGAACACCGCCAATCGCCGGTAGACGTTGAAGCCCCGTCCCATCGAAGAACAGAATCGCGCCATCCGCTCCCCAGGTCATGCCGAAGTTATTCGTGGCGTCGGCGAGCGTTACTGGCGGACCCGCACCAGGGTCGATTCGCTTCAGCTTACCTTGCGACGAGAAAATCAGGCTGCGAGAATCGGGCGACCACATGACGCCCGCGATAGTGGAGTTCTCGGTTCCGGGAAACAACTGAACTTCGAGCGAATCCAGGGGCCGGATGCCAATCTGACGGACGCCCGATTCCGGATGTACCACTACAGCCAAGCGGCGGCCATCGGGGGAAAGCTCGGCGTGGTCGAAGTGGGACTTGCCCGGGCCTGCGATAGTGAAGCGCATAGGCAGCGTCTCAGGCGGCTTCTCGCGAAAATGCACAGCCGCCAGGCCCAGCGCCAGAATCGCGAACAGGCAAGTGCCCGCGACCCAGGGTAGGACGCGGCGCTGCTTCGGCGGCGGAGCGAGCGCGGCGTCAACGGGCGCCGCGCCGGCTATGGGCTCCAGTGGCTCGTCGATCTCCATGCGCGCGACGCCGATGTCAGCGAGCCGCAGCCTGCGATCGCGCACCAGGCACCGGCGGAGCAGCCTACGCACAGCGGCGGGCGTTTCGGCCGGCAGAGCGCTCCAATCCGGCTCCTTGAGCAGCACTGCCGCCAGCGTTTCAGAAATGGAGTCGCCCGCGAATGCCCTTGCGCCGGTGAGCATCTCGTAGAGCAGCGCGCCGAACGCCCAGACGTCGGCCCGTTTATCGGTGTCCTCGCCCTTGGCTTGTTCCGGGCTCATGTAGGCAGCCGTGCCCATGATCACGCCCGTGGCGGTAGCGCGCAGCGTCAGTGTGGGTGAGTTGGCCGGATCGGCGGAGCGCTGTTCATCCGACATCGCCTTGGCAAGTCCGAAGTCGAGAACTTTGACGTTGCCCTCGGCGGTGAGCTTGACGTTGGCAGGTTTGAGATCGCGGTGGATCACTCCTTTGGAATGCGCGTACTCGAAGGCATCGGCGATCTGACGCGCAAGCCGGAGAGCTTCGGCGAGGGGCAGCGGGACGGGGAGGGAAGGGCCTTCCACCAGTTCCATGACCAGGGCGCGCACGCCGCCGGATTCCTCCAGGCCGTGGAGCGTGGCGATATTTGGGTGATTCAGCGAGGCCGGTAGTTGCGCTTCGCGTTCGAAACGGGCGAGCCGTTCCGGATCAGCGGCGAAGGCATCGGGCAGAACCTTGAGCGCGACGACGCGCTGGAGGCGCGTGTCACGCGCCCGCCAGACCTCGCCCATGCCACCAGCGCCGAGCATGGAAACGATATTGTATGGGCCAACGGAAGCCCCAGGGGAAAGCGGCATGGTTGTGGACGATTGTATCGCACCGCCGGGGCACTGGTTGTATGCTAGAGCCTATGCGAACCTCAATCGCTCTTACTGCCATTCTTTTTGCCGCACACTCCAGCGCCGCGGTGAAGTTTCGGCCGCAGGAGATTCAAAAGGATTTCGGAGTTGTCTACGCGGTGCTCGCCGAAGACGTCAATGGCGATGGCAAGAGGGACATTGTGGCCATCAATCCGACACAAGTGGTCTGGTTCGAAAATCCCTCCTGGACCAAGCACGTCATTCTGGACGGGGTCACCAAGAAAGACAATGTCAGCATCGCAGCGCAAGATATTGATCGCGACGGCAAACTCGACTTTGCCATAGGCGCCGACTGGCAGCCAACCAATACGAGCGGGGGCGGCAGTCTACAGTGGATCAAACAGACGCCGGGCGCCGGAGCTTGGCCGATGTTTGCCTTGGGCGAGGAGCCGACGCTACACCGTATGCGCTGGGGCGATGTGGACGGCGATGGCAAAGCCGAGCTGGTGGTGGTTCCACTGCATGGGCGGCTGACCAAGGCTCCGGATTGGGAAGGGGCAGGGGCGCGAATCCTGGTGATGCGTCCTCCGGCCGATTCCGCCCGCGGCCAATGGACCACTGAAGTCGCCGACTCATCGCTTCATATCATTCACAACTTCATTATCGAAGGCGGCCAGATTCTCACCGCCAGCAAAGAGGGAGTGCACGCATTGCAGCGCAGCGCGGCCGGGACCTGGAGCAAGCGGAAGCTTGCCGAAGGCGCGCCGGGAGAAATCAAACTGGGGCTGGTGCGGCGCGTCCGGCATTTGGCGACGGTGGAGCCCTGGCATGGCAACAACGTCGTGATTTATGAGGAACCGACGCAGCCGCTCACCCCGCAGGGGGCCATACACATCAAGCCGGTGGCGATTCCGGACCAGACCTGGAAACGGCAGGTGATTGAGACGGGACTATCGCAGGCGCACGCGCTCGGTTGGGGCGATTTTGACGGCGATGGGAGCGACGAACTGGCTGTGGGGTGGCGCGGCAAGCCGTATGGGGTTGCCTTGTACAAGCAGTCCCCCGATGGCAGTTGGAAGCGGACGATGGTGGATGATGGCGTTGCCGTTGAGGATCTGGTGGTGGGCGACTTGAATGCGGACGGGCGGCCCGAGATCATCGCCGTGGGGCGCGCAACCGCGAATGTGCGCATCTACTGGAACGAGACTGCGCCGCAATGGACGCGTCACGTGGTGACCCAGGGCTACGCCAACCAGACCGCGATTGCGGCCGATTTCACAGGCGATGGAAAGCCAGATGTGATCAGCAACGACAACGCCGGCAAGCGCACCCTGTTGTATGCCGCTCCGGATTGGAAAGAGGTGCTGCTACACACGGGCGTCAACGCGATACACAGCGAGGTGATGGATGTGGATGGCGACGGGGATCTGGATTATGTGGGTACGCGCTACTCGCCCGGTTTGATCTTCTGGCTGGAGCGGCCCAGGAATCCGCTGCAAGATCCGTGGCCCTATCATGTAGTGGACGATTTCGCCGCCGGCGGGGTAAACGGAATCCACGGCCTGATCCGCGGCGATGTGGACAAAGACGGCAAGTTCGACATTATCGGCAACAGCGCGCAGGGCGAGGGGAAGTTCCCGCAATCGCTGGCCTGGTTCCGCGTGCCGTCGAATCCGCGCCAGGCTGCCTCCTGGGAGCGCTACATTTTCGCGGACAAAGATGCTCCGGGCCTCAGCCACTACCTGGGCTTCGGCGATGTGAACGGAGATGGCCGCCCCGACATTGCATCGGCGGCGAAGGTGGCAGACGGTGGCAACTGGTTTGCGTGGTGGGAGCAACCTGCCGATGCCCGCAAGCCTTGGAAGAAAAATGTCATTGCCGTGAATCAGGAGGGCGCCACAAACATACACATCACCGACGTGAATGGCGACGGCAAGGCCGATTTCATATGTTCGCGAGGGCATGGCCGCGGGCTGGTCTGGTATGAAGCTCCGCGTTGGACCCCGCACGAGATCAACGATCAACTGGTGGGTCCGCACTCGCTCGCGATTGGCGATATCGACGGCGACGGCGATGTGGATGCGGTCACCTGCGCCAAGGATTCCGCCATTGCCGCCTGGTTTGAAAATGACGGCAAGGGCAACTTCACCACGCATCACATTTATGAGAACCAGGCCTCCTACGACATACGGTTGGTGGACATGGACGGGGACAAAGACCTGGACGTGCTGATTGCCGGTCAAGCGAGCCAGAACGTCGTCTGGTATGAAAACCGGTTGAAAGGCAAATAGCCTATTTGACGCGCAGCAAGTGGACGCCGTCGACATCGGCGATCCGCCGCAGGCCCCAATCGCCGGCGCAGTAGACCAGGTCGCGGCTGATGGGGCCGTAGCCTTCGCCTGATATTTTCGCAAGCACGTACCCGAAGCCTTCCCGGCGGATGAGCCTTGCAGCGGCGGGCCGGAGGTTGAGGGGAATCGCATCGGTGCGGTGCGGGGGCAGGAGACGGTGCCAGCCATGGGCGTCCAGAACCTCCGCGGACCCTGTTTGGTTTTCCCGCGAGAACACCCGCAGACCTGTGGTTTGCCGCAGAGCAGGGAATCGCACTTCGAGAGAACCATTCCGGTGGGATGGATCCCAGGTCTGCCAGCCAGAGGAAAGATTGCGGTCAAAGGCGAGCGGGGCTTCCCAGACGTTGGGGCTGGCCTGTAGCGTCCATTGATGGCTCGGGAAAATGATCTCGCCCCGATTGATCATTTGCAGCTCCTGGATGCTGGACTGGCGCACACGGATCGCCGAGACCGGTTGCGGCCTCCAACGATATTCGAAGTTATGGATGATGTTGCGATCCGAGCGGGCCGCCAGCCGGACTGCGTCCATGACGCGATCGGCCGGCGCCGATTGCCACGGGCTCAGTCCGGTGGCGTCCACATAAGCGGCGGGTATGGCGGATAAGTCTAGAATTCGATCCCCGGACTTGGTGTGGGCATTCAGCATCTCCGCAATACGGTATTCCCAAAGGTTCGCTCGCAAGTACTGCCGCTCGTCCTGCAGGCGCAGAGCCGCCTGCCAGGGGAAACCATGCAATCGCCACGCGCCCTTAGCCGCGTACAGGTCGAGGAACTGGGGCCAGCAGAGAATCGCCTGCGCCGCAGCCAGGACCCAAGCGAGTCTTGTTGGAATCGACACGACGAGCGCGAGTGCGAGAAACACCATCGATGGAATCAAAAATCTTGTCCCGGCGTTGGCCCACCAGGGAATGGCAGTTAACAGTGCGGCAAGCCAGAGAAGCTGACCCGGCTTGCTGCGTAAAGCCAGCAGAGCCGCGGGAACCAAAAGGAACACGGGACCCGCAAGGCCGCCGGTGCGAAACCCGCGCATGGTAACTTCCCAGGGAAGCTCCAGCGCCGCAACGCCATAGTTTCGGAGCCATGCGGTGAGCTCCTGTTGCGTGGCGAGGTGGAAGTATGGATTGGGGAACCACTCGTTGAGCAAAGGAGCGAAAGGATTGCCCGACATCCAGGCGGTCCGCAACATCCAAGGGGCAATCATGAAGCCGGCTCCACATGCGAACAGGGCCGCTCCCCGCCATTGACGCCGGATCAAGAAATAAAACAAGACCGCGGGGGCGATCAAGATTCCGGGGAGCTTTACCGCGTAACAGAATCCCGCCAGCACGCCCGCAAGAAGCAACATGGCAGGCTCTTGCTTCTCCAAAAGCACATAGAATACAGCCAGGATGTAAAAGGCCAGGGCGACGTCGTTGTAGGCCGAGGCGCCGCAGATTCCCACTACCGGGGCGAAGAAGAAGATTGCCGCGGCGGGGGCTCCATCAAAGCCGAGGCGTTTGGCCGTCGCGATCATGAGCGGGATCATGGCAAGCGTGAACGCGAAATGAATCAGCTTTGCCGCCGAGTGCCTGCCATAAGCGAATGCCATGGTGAAGAGCATCTCCATACCTTGCGGCAACATTTCGTAGAACCCCACGCGATCACTGATGGAGCCCGTGCGCAACCATTCCGAGACCAGCCCCAGATGATATGTGTAGCCGTCGGGTTGGATCTCCGGGGCAAGCGCGTGCACAGTGTAAAGTCCCACGTAGGGGACAAACAGAATCCAGATCATGCAAGGGGGAATCAGCTTTATGCGAACGTCCCGGTGGCCGATGGTCAATGCAGCCGCTCCGAGGAAAGCAAGGGTCCAGGTGTTGACCCAACCGGCCAGCAGGAGAAGAAAGATGGCTTGCGCGAGCAGGGCCGCTCCCGCAGCCAGAGCGATCGGGGCGGGGAGGTCACTATGGCGCAGCAGTCCGCGGCCTAGTGCATAGGAGCTGGCGAGTGTGAACGCTGCGCCAAAAAGAACTTGCCCGAGTGGAAGCAAGTCCTCATTCTACTGCGCAAGATTGAGCGTGATGGCGTCGCTTTCCACGCCTGCCCCGGTAACCACCCGCAGTTCGGCTGACTCGCCGGTGAGGCCGGCCGGAACCTCGACGACAATCTCCGAAGGGCTGACGGCGAACAAGGGGGCCCAACGTCCGCCGATACGGACCGAGGACCCGGCCAGTTGATTAGGCCGGACCGAGCCTTCCGCCCACGCCTGCGCAACGGCATCGGCGATGGCGAGACCGGTGCCCTTGATGGAGAGAAGTTGGCCGGCGGCATAGGCGGAGAGTTCCAATCCTGTGGCGGCATCGAGTATGGATGTGACGGCCGGGCTTGGGACGATGCGCAAGGCGCCGGCGAGCACAGAGCCGGTGTCTTCGGCATAATAGTGCACGATGTAGGCGCCAGGCACGGCGTCGTCGGCGATCTGGATCTTTTGCCGGACCAACTGAGGCGCACTGTTGGGAAAGTTGGCCAGACCAACGGCGAGTACCGGGGCTTGCCAAAAGCCAATATCCGGATTCCCATTCGGTGGTGAGCGTGTCAAGCCAAGCAGGTATTCCCTGCCGCGTCCCACGGTCACCCGGTGCCCGCCCAAGTAGAGGCCGGACTGCACAAGGCCGATGCTTTCCGCGTTGACCACGGGCAAATCCGGGACAGCGAAATCGATGCCCGCGCGGATTTGACCGGCGCAGACTGTGATCGTATCCGCAGTGTTGCTTTGTCCTCCACCGGCAGTCCAGAAGGTCGTGGGGAACGGGTTAGCGGAGGTTGGAGGAGAGACCATTTGAGAGGCAAGCGCGGGGCCATCCAGAGGTTCCGCGGCGAGGCGGTACTCCCCGGCGGGAAGCTCCAGGCTGTAAGAACCATTCGGCTCAGATAGCGAGCCGTAAATGGGCCGTCCGGCAAGATCGAAGGCGAACACGTTGGCCCCCTCCAATGGCTGATCGTTACGCTGGATGGTGCCCCGGATGGTTCCGTAATTGCGCCCAGGCGTATTCTCGCCCGGCTCAGCCAAAGGATAGACAAGCGCAAGGGTAAGTACATCGTCGGAGGAAAGTTGGCGGTAGGCGATCTCCGCGCCGGGGCTCTGGCTGGCCAGCTCCACCGATGCGGCCATGACGGCATCGAGCAGCGGGCTATGATCCAGGCCAGCCGCGTGTCCCATCTCGTGCATCATGACAAGACCTACGTCATGAGTTCCCATTAGCCCGATGGAGGAGTGGCGCAAGTAGGGATTAAAAGCGATGCTGACGTTTTGAATTTCCCCCGTTTCCTGAACGAAGGTGAGAATTGTGCAAGCGATATAGATCTGCTTGTCGCATTGGCCGCTTTCAAACGGCGCGGTGTCGGTAAAGGTGATGAGGTTGAGGCCTGGCTGAACCTTGGTCTCATCGGTCAGGGAGGCCTCCACGGTCACCAGCGCCCGACCTGTCTCATTCCATTGGCGGATGGCTTCCATGACCGCGGTATGGAGGCTTGCCGCCGTCTCTTCATGCGCAACACCCGATTCCGGATTTTCCAGATGAACCGTGCGGCTCAATTGCATCGCGATGCGTCCGTCTTTCCACTTCAGAATGTTTCCACCGCTCTTCATTGGCGCGCCGCCATGCAAAGCGCAAAGGGCGCTTGCCGCGGCGCAGAACAGGAGAGGAACACGGGATTTGGGTTGGGGGCGGGCAGCTCCGTTTCGCGCGTTTCTCATGGAAGGGAAACAGATCAGGAACAGGGCGGACAGAATTCGCATGGGGGGCATATCGGAGAGCCCGGCAATGATATGATGGCTGTTCTGCGGAGAACACCATGCCAATTTCACGTAGATTCTTTACCAAGACCACCCTAGCCGCTGCCGCCGCGCCGTGGATCCCGGCACAGGCAGCCAAGATCAATTCCACCGTCCACGGTGTTGTGTTGGGAGTGCAGAGCTACTCTTTCCGCGACCGGGGGCTCGATGCAGCCATCGCGGCAATGCAGGACATCGGGATCGGGACGGTGGAACTTTACAGCGGCCACGTGGAACCAAAGGGCTCGCGCGAGGAGCTGCGGAAATGGCGGCTTTCGGCGCCGCTGGATCATTTTAAGGATGTGCGCAAGAAGTTCGATACAGCCGGAATCAATCTCTACGCCTACAACTACAGCTTTCGCGACGATTTCACAGATGAAGAGATCGAGCGCGGATTTGCGATGGTAAAGGCGATGGGCGTGAAGTACATCACGGCTTCCTCCAACGTCACCACCGCCAAGCGCGTTGCGCCTTTCGCGGCAAAACACAAGATCAAGGTAGGAATGCACAATCACTCGAACATCAAGCCAAACGAGTTTGCGCGTCCCGAGGACTTTGAGGAGGCGCGCAAGGCCGGCGCCAATATCCTGATCAATCTCGACATCGGCCACTTTGTGGCTGCCGGATTCGATCCGGTGGATTTCTTGAGCAAGCATCACGAGCACATCGTAACGATACACATCAAGGATAGGAAGAAGAACCAGGGCGCGAACCTGCCGTTTGGCGAAGGCGATACCCCGATCAAAGAGGTGCTCGGCGTTCTGAAGGCGAAGAAGCTGAAGATTCCAGCCAACATCGAGTACGAGTACAAAGGCGAGGACACCGTGGCCGAAGTGCGCAAGTGCCTCGATTTCTGTAAAAAGGCGCTCGAGGGCTGAAGGGCCGCTCTGGACCCCTATGAAAAACGTAGTGATGGTTAGCGGATTGGTGGTGGCGGCGTTCCTGGCCGGTTACGGCCCGATGTATTTCAAGAACAGCGAACTACAGACGAAAGCTGCGTCCTTGGAAGGCGATTTGAAGCATGCCCGGCTGCGCCTGGAAGTGGGCATGATGCTGGTGGAGGTAGAAAACGGCGATTTCGGAAAGGCCCGGGAGCGCTCAACGCTGTTCTTTAATGGTGTCCAGGAATTCATGGACTCCTCCACCGAAGAGGGGACCAGGGCCACTCTGAAAGGGATTCTCGCGCAACGTGATCCAGTAACGTCAGGCTTGACGGCATTGGACCCCGGTGTCGCTGCCGCGCTCCGGTCGATATTCGCCTCGATGGAGCCGGTCAAGCCCCAGTGATCTGGCTGACATCGAACAGATACATCTGACGGCCGTTGCCTCCGTGGGGCGAATCGAGCACCACTTTGCGCGAGTCCGGGCTGAATCGCGGCGTGGTGTCACAGCGCCAATATCCGGTGTAGTCCGGCGGGGAATGGAGGTGGCCGAGCGGATAACTCCTGCGCGTTTGCGTGTCGAACAGATAGGGATGTTGCAAGCGGTTTTTGTCAGGTCCGGTATCTGTGAGGAACCAGCGATTGCCAGGCAGGAAGCTGCAATGCCCGTTTCTATGGAGTTCTTCGGGAAAGAACGGTTCAATGCGGCCGGATACCATGTCGAAGGTGTAGAAGCGCTCCTGATGCGATGCCTGCCAGCACCACATGACGACGGTGCGGGCATCGCGCCAGATGAAATGCGAAAACCGGTTATTTGCCTCCCACACGCGCAGCCCGGTGCCGTCGGCATTGGCGGAAAACATACGCGTGGAGAACCCGCTGCCTTCACTCTTGCCGCGCCAGCGATGCAGAAATACGAAGCGCTGCCCGTCGGGTGAGAAAAGCAGGTGATTGAACCAGTGCTTGGCGCCGGTCCAATCGACTCCGGCAGCGGGGATCTTGACGGCATCCGCGTAGCTGAGCAGGAGTTGGTTCTTTCCCGTGCGCAGATCCATGCGCCAAACGCCGGCGTTATCCGGCGCAAGGACGTCGATGTTTGGATCCGGAACGCCTGCGTAACCGGTTTCCGGACGTACGTGGTACAGGCGCCGGAAGTCGGTGGCGAGCGCCCATCGGGCATCGGGGGAAACGCAATAGATGGGAGCCGGCAGCGTCCGTTTCTTGCGTGTGTGCACGTCCATGATATGCGAAACAAACCTGCCGGAGGGCCGGCCGTCCACACGGTCATTCCAAATGATCTCGGACTTTGAGCCCGGCAGCCATTGCACCATGCATGTCTGATGCCAGCTCCAGGAGCGGGTTTGGTCGAGTGCAATCCACCGGTCTTTGTCTTCGGTATCCACCATCCCGATCAACAGGCGATCCTCGGCCGTGGGGAGGCGGTGCTCGAAGCTGCCCTGCACGCCGAGCGCGTAGCGGCTGGAGGGATCGAATTGCAGCTTGTCGTAATAGCCGAACCAATGAAATCCAGGACCCCTGGTGATGGCGCGAACGGGCGGCAGCTTTTCCTGAGCGCGCAATGCGAGGCCGGACGCGGCCAGGAAGACTCTTCGGGAGCAACTCATTCAAACACCTTCTCCACCGGAGTGATGCGCACATTGGCCGCTTGCAGCGGAATGTTCCACGCCTCGACAATCTTATCCTCGCGCAGGATGTCTTCGGGTTTGGCGGCGTTATACTTCATCGGCGAGACCGCGCCGGCCAGCAGGCGCTTGCTCAATTCCTGACAACCGCTGGCCACTACTACCATCTGCATGTTCGAGGTCTGCAAATGTTTCCTGATGGCGCGGTTCACGTCGTCACGCGTCAGTTTTGCGAGCCCATCCTTCAAGTATTGGTTGTAGCTGCCCGGGATGCGGTAATACAGACTGTCGATGGCGTAGCCGAGCTCGGCCTGTTTGGTCTTGGTGAGAAGGTTGACGTAGGTGGCCAGGAAGGAACGCGTGCGCTGGAACTCCTCTTCGGAAAGACCGGTCTTGAGGAGGCGGTCCAGCTCATACAGCGCCAGGCGCAGGCCGAAATGGGCCGTGGGCGGTTCCAGCGGACGGATCCAGATTTGAAAGATCTGCCGGGCGCGGGCCACATTGGGACTGGGTTCGAACCGGAACATCCCGTTGGGAAAGTGCTCGATATAGGCGTAGTCGCCGTAGTTAAGGCCTCGCGCCTCGCGTATGCGGTCATAGAGGCGGCCACCGCTGGAGCGGTGTTGACCGAGCCAGCTTTGCATCACCAGCAGCGGTACAAAGTCCGGATCTCCGCGTTTCACAGTGAGCGGAAAACCAAAACTGATGGCCACCGATCGTGTATTCTTTTCGATCATCTCCAGATGCAAACCTTGCACAGGGGCGGGCGCTGGACGCGCGCGGCTGGCTGCTGGTTTTCCCTTGGGGAGGCTGGCGAAGTCTTTCCGCACACGCGCAAGAAACTCCGGCGGGTAGCCGCCGGCGAGGCCGATGATGAGGTTGGCTTGCGTGTAGCCGGTCTTGTAGAAGCCCTGTAAGTCCCGCACGGTAAGTTTTTCGAGCGAGGATACTGTGCCCAGGTTGTGGTGCATATACGGATGGCCTGCGAACAGCCGGCTGTAGAGAACCTCTTTCCCGAGCTCTTCATCGTTGTTGCCGCGCAGGTTGACGCGCAGCGCATTGATTGCGTCGTCCCGCAAACGTTTGAGATCGTCCTGGCGCCAGCCCGGCTCCAGCAGCATGGAACGGAAGAGGGCATAAAACGCGTCCAGATTGTCCACGTGCGTGACTGCCCAGAACGTGGTCATCTCCTTGTCCACCTGGTAGGAGACGGAGGTGGCCATCGGGAACATCGCATCCAGAATTTCACGATAGGCAAGCTTGGCGCTGCCACCCTCGGCCAGCATGGCGGCCGTGAGAGAAGCGAGGCCGGGCTGCGTGGCGGGATCGGATGCGGCGCCGGTGAGGAAAACAAATCTGAAGTTCACCAACGGGGACTGGCTTGGCAGCGCCACCACCCGCGGAGCTTGCGAAAACGCGGCCGGCGACAACAGGAGAAGGATCGCGAGTACGGATCTCATTTGGAAACTCCGGTGAGCGTTACGGTGGTTCGTCCGGATTCAACAAAGTACTTCCGGGCGGCGTTGCGTATGTCCTCCGGGGTGATCTGCGAGTAGAGATCGTAGACGCGATTGATGGTTTCCGGCGTCCGGCGGAGGGCGACGTAAGAGGCCAGCACACCGGCCAGGGCTTCGCTATTGTCCATTCCAAGGGCGAAAGAGTAACGCACATGGCGCTTCACTTTGTCGAGTTCTTCAGCGCTGACAAGGGTGTCTTTGAATCCGGCCAGCGTGGAAAGTATCTGCTCGCGGACAGAATCCATGTCGGCGGCCTTCTTCACGCGCGAGTGGACGGTGAACAGATAGGGGTCCACGTGATCGGCATTGCCGGCGCTCAGCAGATCCACTTTCTGATCCTCGAGCACCAGCTTACGGTAGAGCGGAGAGTTCTCGGAAAAGGCAAGAAAGGAGAGTAGATCCAGAGCCGCCGAGTCCTTGGCGTCGTCCGAATAGGCGGCGGCGCGGAATGCAACCACGGTCCAGGGCAGCGTTGGACTGGGCCAATCGATGTGGGCCTGGCGCGGGCCGTCCTGGGCGGGTTCTTTGGGGATGGGCGCGTTGTAGGAGCCGCGCTTCCATGCGCCCCAATGTTTCTCGACCATGGCCCTGGTTGCGTCGTTGTTCACATCGCCGGCGACAATAATGGTGGTGTATTCAGGGCGGTAGTAGCGGTCAAAGAACATCTTGCTGTAGGCGTACTGATTGGGCATGTCCTGAATGTCTTTGAGAAAGCCCATGGTGGTGTGGCGGTAGGTGTGCTGCTGGAAGGCGAGGCCGCGCATCTGTTCCGAAATCTTCATCCCGGGGGAAGCGCTGTTCTTGTTATATTCGCCCAATACGGCGAGCGCTTCGGTCTTGAAGACATCTTCCGAGTAGGACAGGTTCTGGAAGCGGTCGGCTTCCATGCGCAGGATGGTTTCCAGATCCGGCTTCGAGAAAGTGGTGTGGTAGGCCGTCAGATCATCGCTCGTGTATGCGTTGAAGCTGGCGCCTGCCTTCTTGATGACGTCGTTGTACTTATCCGGCGGATACTCCTTGGTGCCGCGGAACATCATATGCTCGAAGAAGTGCGCAAAGCCGGTCTTGCCGAGCTCCACTTCATTGCGCGAACCGGTGGCCACCACGATGTAGAGCGAGACAACGTTCGGGAAATCAGTGGGCACTGTAATGAGCCGGAGACCGTTGTTGAAGTCGTGCTGCTGGTAGGGGTAGGGGAACATTTTCTGCGGCGCAGCGGCCGCGGCCGCCATGGCGCAGGCGCAGACAGCACAAATTATGAGAAGGGTGATAGTGGGTCGCATCATCCGCTATTGTAGAATGAAGACAGTGACGCGTCGCGCCTACATCGTCTCTTTCTTCGCCGCAAGCTTGCATGCGGCAACTGACGGGACCAGCTCGCTTCGCGGGAAGTTGAGGCCGGGAGAAAAGCCCATGTTGGCTACGAGCGATGGCCGTCTGATCGGACTATCCGGTGATTCCCCCACGATGCAAGTGCTCAATGACAAGCGGCTTGCGGGCGTCGATTTCGAGGTGGTAGGCAGGTTTCAGGGTACGGACCGGTTTCTGGTGGATCCAATCCATAAGAAAAGTATGTTCGTACATAAACAAGGCAAGCCTCTCATGATCAGCTATTGGTGCGATGTCTGCGCGATACGCACATACGCGCCGGGTATATGCATGTGCTGTCAGGAAGAGACGGCTCTGGATCTGAATTAGATTCCGCATATTTCCCCCCCGTCCAGCCGGGGACCGCACCCGTTAGACCGAAGTTCTTGCCCTGAATGAGTGCAAGTTATTTGTTTTGAGGTGCCAAGGGCGTCTGCCTCTTGTTTTTGTAGGCATGTAAATGGCTTTATTATTCTAATACTATCCTTGATTGTATTGAGTCTATGTGATACT
>JAENWC010000431.1 GCA_016650235.1 Terriglobia bacterium | reverse complement strand
CAGCGAGCCTTCGACCTGCTCGGTGTCACCCTTCGGCTCGATTACTAATCCGCCCCCGTAGGCAGCAACGCCATCTTCAAATTTCGCTAAGCCATTGCTCTGCCAAGACTTGCTCAAATACGGCCCAAGAACTTCGGGCTAAAGGTTTCGTTCAAGCCGGCCCAACGGAACGTCCTGGCCTCGCCGTCTTGATGCTGCAGAATCAGCAGGAAGCCGTGTCGCTAGCTTAGCTACACCTCGGTGTAGAACCAGATTGACTCCTGCACATCGTCGCAAATCAGCATCGGGATCAGATTTTTCAAAAGATCCTCACGCAGGTTGGAAAGTGGGAGTCTGGGGTGGCTAGTGGGATTCGAACCCACGACTTTCGGAATCACAATCCGACGCTCTACCAAGCTGAGCTATAGCCACCGCGGATATGTTGATTCTACCATGGCTTATCGTTACCGTAACATCGTGGCGGTCTGCGTAATCACCAGTGCGTTGATGAAATCGATGAGGAACGCGCCCACAATACTCACCACAAAAAAGGAGCGCGGGGCCGCTCCGAACTTGATGACCACCTCACCCATGCAGGCCAATGAATTGGCGGTGGTGCCGAGCATGAAGCCGCAATAGCCGGCCGACATCACGGCCGCTTCGTAGTCGCGGCCCATCACGCGGTAGACCAGGAAACGGCAAAGGAACAGCACGAGCAGGATCTGCAGGACCAGAATCACCAGCACCGGAGCCGCAAGGTTCACCAACTCCCACAGCCGGAGCGTGAGCAGGGCCATTACGATAAACAGGTCCAGCGAAATGCTCCCCATCTCATCCATGCGGTGCTGCGAGATGCGAAACAGGCCGGTGGCGTCGTCCACATTGCGGATCAGGCCGGCGCAAATCATCGCGCCTATATAACTGGGCAGCACCATGCCGGCCTGTTCCAGCCAGCGGCTGACAACGGTTCCGAGGCCCATGGCAAGCACGAGAACAATGATGTTGTTGAGCAATGAACTTTGCTCGATCACGCTCTCATCGGACATGCGGGACACGTGCTCCTCGTGCGGGTCCGCTGCGTAGGCGGTCACTTCCGCACCGGCCAGTCCCGCACCGGGCTTGTTGCGCACCACCGTACGGTCTTTGGCGCTGACCAGGGATCCGCCAACGTAGCCGCCCAATAGTCCGCCGCTAACGATGCCGAAGATGGCAGCCGCGATGCCAATAACGGTGGCCGATTCCACGCCCATTTTTTCAAACGTAGCTCCGAAGGCGAGCGCAGTGGCGGGTCCCCCGGTCAACGCTACGGAGCCGGCCAGCAGGCCGATCAACGGATTCAGCCCCAGCGCTTTGGCAACCGCGATCCCAAGTATGTTCTGCAACAGAACGCCTGCCACGGCGACGCCGAGGAACCATACCACCTGTTTGCCGCCGAACTTTAGAAGGCGCAGGCTGGCGCTCATTCCGACCGTGGTGAAGAAGGCCACCATCAAAATGTCGCGGAGCACCAGATCCATTTCGAGATTCAGATACCGGCCGCGGAGCAGCATGGCGGCGAGCGCATAGACGAGGCCTCCGATAACGGAGGCCGGGATATTGAGGCGGTCCAGCGCCGGGAATATGCGCTTGAGCCAGATGCCCATGACGAGACCGAAGCCGGCCAGGGCCAGCACCTGTACCGCCGTGATTTTCCATACAAGGACGGCCATGCTTAGAGACCAGCCTGCTTCCAAAGCTGGTCTACGCGGGCACGCACCTCATCGGACATGCGGATGACATCGGGCCAGGGCCGGGTGAAGCCTTCGCCGGGCCATTTGCGGGTGGCATCGACGCCCATCTTCGAGCCGTAGTTGATCAGCCGGCTGGCATGGTCGAGCGAATCCACCGGACCCATCACGAATTGAATGTCTCGCTCCGGGTCGATATTGTTGAGCGCCTTCCAGGCCACCTCGCTCACATTCTGCACATTGACATCTTCATCCACCACGACAATGCACTTGGAAAACATGGCCTGTCCCAATCCCCAGATGGCTGACATCACCTTGCGCGCATGGCCTGGATAGGATTTGCGGATGGAGACGAGAATCAGATTGTGGAAGATGCCCTCCGGCGGCATGTAGATGTCGCGGACCTCCGGCAATTGCATCCGCATCAGAGGCAGGAAGATGCGCTCAATGGCGCGGCCCATGTAGAAGTCCTCCATCGGCGGCGGACCAACGATGGTGGTGGCGTAGAGGGGATTCCTGCGATGCGTCACGCACTGCACATGGAAGACCGGGTACTCATCGGAAAGCGAATAGAAGCCGGTGTGGTCGCCAAACGGTCCCTCCGTCCGGAGCTCGCCCAACTCGACGTAGCCTTCCAACACAATCTCGGAATTGGCAGGGACCTCCAGATCCACAGTTTCGCATTTGACCATCTCCACCGGCTTGGATCGAAGGAAACCGGCGATCATCATCTCGTCCAGATCCGGCGGCAGCGGAAGAATCGCGGAATACATTGCGGCGGGGTCCGCGCCAATCGCGACGGCCACCTCCATGCGCGTGCTTTTCCCCAGCGCCTTCATCCGGCGGTAGTGCTCGGCGCCCTGCTTGTGCGTCTGCCAATGCATCCCTGTAGTGCGTTCATCGAATATTTGCAGACGATAGCAGCCGCAGTTGCGCTTCCCCGAGTCGGGATTGCGCGAAAACACCATGGGCAGAGTGATGAAGCGGCCGGCATCCTGAGGCCAGCATTGCAGCACCGGAATATCGAACAAGGAAAACTTGTCCTTGAGGATGACTTCCTTGCACGGGCCGCCGCTCACGATCTTGGGAAAGAAGGAGCCCATCTCCGCAAGCATGGGAAGCATCTTGAGTTTGCCGAGCAGCCCCTCGGGCATGCGCATTTCCAGGTATTCCGAGATGCGGCGCGCCACCACGTCCACGGAATCCACTTCCAGCGCCAGTTCCATCCGCTTGGCGGAGGCGAAGGCATTGATGAGAACCGGAATGGAGGAGCCCTTCGGCTTTTCAAACAACAAAGCCGGACCATTCTGTTTTACGCTTCGGTCGGCAAACTCGGTGATCTCCAGCACCGGATCCACCTCGAAGGGAATCCGCTTCAGTTCCCCCGCTTTCTCTAGCGCGGCGACAAACTCGCGCAGGTCTTTGTATGCCATATTGGTCTACTGTAGCAATTATGACCGGAAGGACCGCATTCATTACCGGGGCCAGCCGCGGCATTGGGCAGGCCTGCGCGGAGACGCTGAGCCGTGCCGGAGCACGCGTGGTGCTGGCGGCGCGGAACCTGGACAAACTCGAGGAGGCTGCCGGTCAGATCCGGGCGGCCGGGGGCGAGGCGTTTGTGCAAGAAATGGACCTATCCTCGGAGGAGTCCATCAAGGGAGCCTTCGCGAAGGCTGCAAGCGAGTTCGGCCGCATCGATATTCTAGTGAACAACGCGGGCATCACGCGCGACACTCTCGCCCTTCGTATGAAGAGAGCCGACTGGGACGCGGTGATCCAAACCAACCTAACGGGAACCTTCCTGTGTATCCAGCAAGTGCTGCAAGGGATGATGCGGGAACGCTGGGGGCGCATTATCAACATCAGCTCGGTGGTGGCACAGTCCGGAAACCCCGGGCAAGCCAACTACGTCGCTTCCAAGAGCGGGGTGATTGGGCTGACCAAGGCACTGGCGCAGGAGATGGCCAGCCGCAATATCACCATCAACGCCATCGCGCCCGGCTTCATCGAAACGGACATGACCGCCGCGCTAAGCCCGGAGTTGAAGGTGGCGTTGCTGGCGCGAATCCCGCTGAAGCGATTTGGGAGCGCAGCCGATGTCGCGGGGGCTGTCAAGTTTCTTGCCAGCGAGGAGGCGAGCTACATCACGGGGGCCGTGATTGACGTGAACGGCGGCATGTACATGTAGTGAGGGGACTTGTCTTCTTCAGAAATTGGAACCGGAGGGGGGCACTGTACGTATTTCGAAGCGAGATATGCGCACACTGGCCACCCTTGTCCTGTTCGACGCCCTGGCACTCCAGGCCATGGATTCAACCGTCATCATGGAGAAGATGGCCGCAAATGTCGAGGCGGCTGCCGAGGCGCGCAGACAATTTGTCTATCAGCAAAATGTCCGAACCAACCTGATCCGGTCCGACAACAAGATGTCGCGATGGGAGAAGCGCCAGTATACGGTGGTTCCCAGCGAGGCCGGCACCCGGAAAGAACTGATTTCACTGCACGGCGAATACCGCGACGGTAAGAGGATGGTCCCTTACTCGGAGGCAAGGCGGAAATACAAGGAGATGGATATCGACGCTGAACTCGCCGACGACCTCACCGATGACCTGGTCAACGACAAGAAGTCCAAGGATGGCATCCCGCACTCGCTGTTCCCTCTGCGCAGCAAGGACCTGCACTACTACAAGTTCACTAGCAAAGGGGAAGCAGACTACCAGGATCGGCGCACTTACAAAATCGCGTACGAGCCGAAACAGAAGACTAACTGTGTTGTGAGCAGGGAGGAGGACATCGAGAGCGATTGCGTGGACCACCCATGGAAAGGCGAGATCTGGGTGGATGCCGTGGAGTTCCAGCCTGTTCGAATCGACTCGCAACTGGCCTTCAAGATTCCGTGGGCCGTTCTGCGTGTTCCTTGGCACCAACCTCAGTCAGACCGGCTTCTCCCTCGCTTACCAGCGAGTAACCGAAAACGTCTGGTTCCCCGTGACCTATGGGACCGAATTCAAGCTGAGCGTGCTGTTCGGATACAAGCGCACGATCACGCTGGCGATGGAGAGTTCGGGCTTCCGGAAAACGGACGCGACCTCGAAAATCGAATTCGATCCGGTCAAGTTCTGAGTTATCATGAAAATGATTGTCCACACTCGACGCACTCAAAAATGATCCGGAAAAAGCCAAGCGCTTTTCCATCCTTCTCGTATTTCTTTGCACCCTCTTGGGCGCGGCCGCGCAGATTCTCATGAAGGCAGGCTCGCAGGAGCACCCGCACGCAAACGCGGTTGGCTTGTTGCTGGCGATCTTTCAAAACGGCAAGCTGTTTACCGGTTACGCCTGCTACGGCATCAGCACTGTAATTCTGGTGATCGCTTTAAAATACGGCGAACTGTCCATCCTCTACCCCGTCATCGCACTGACCTATGTTTGGGTGACCGGACTCTCGATGCTCATCTACAACGAGTCGCTCGGGCTATTCAAACTAGTGGGACTGATTACCGTCATCCTGGGAGTGGCCGTTCTGGGGAGGGGTAACTCCCGTTGACGCAAACTCCGGTTAGCTCCATGGTGTTGGTGCTGGCGGCCTCTTTTGTCGGATCCTTCGGCGCGGTCTTTCTGAAGTTGGGCGCCGGGCATCTGCACCGCAACATGTTTTCCCTGTTCATCAACTGGCGCCTCGGCATTGGCGTCGTCTTCTTCGTCGCCTCGTCCCTGCTCTATCTCAAAGGAATTCGCGAAGGCGAACTCACCATCCTGTATCCAATGGTTTCCCTCGGTTACGTCTGGACGCTGTTCTGGGCGCGGTTGTTTTTCAAGGAGCCGTTCACGAAAAACAAGTTCATCGGACTCGCGCTCATTCTGTCCGGTATTGTGATTCTCGCGGCCGGCAATCGTTAGGCTAGGGCAGCTTCCAACCTTCATCAAACAATCCCGCCGCCACCACGCCGCCCGAAAGGTTCAACACCGCCCAATCGCCCATCCTCGGATAGAGCAGCGCGTTGGTCCCGCGGAAGGCATCCGCTCCGAAACTATGCCCGCTGTTGAGCACCACATAGCGATCCGGGTTCAGCGGGTTCGGATAGATCATTACAAGCAGATGGTTTTTGGACGAGTAGATCTTGCCCCCCGCGCGGATGGAATCCTGGTCCCAGGCAATGGGCAACTGCGTGCTCACGCGTCCGATCAGGGCATTGCTGGACGGATCTCCAAACAGAACCAGATGATGGTTGCGGATCTGCTCCGCCGTTACCGCGCGATCATCGGCCACGCGGATATCGGCCCGCAACCACTTGTCGTATTCCGAAGAGAAGGTCTCAAGACGCCGTGCTGCGTAACTGGCGGCATCCGCATTGGCGGCCGTACCGGTAGGACGCACGCATAGAAAGCTGTCCATGAAAGCGTCGTCAATCGGGCCTTGCAGGCCATGGCGCTTGATGGGGCCAGGCTTGGGCTGTAACCCGCCCCATTGCCCGTTCCGTTTCTCCCAACTCGCCCCTGTCCCCTTCATCTTCAGGCCGTCGATGGTTACCGCTCCTGGTGTTGCTAAAGTGAATCGAGACACGTTCTTCGTCTTGACTTCGACGCCGCCGGCGCCGCGCCGGGCATCCACGTCAGCGCGTTCATAGTGATGTTCCAGGCCATCCACGGTGAGCCAGGAGCACCGGTTGTAGCGTGTGGTGTAGGTTACGAAGCGGATCTGATCCCGGGCAGGCCTGGGCCGGTTGAGGAACGAATCGAGAAACGCGTCCGATTCCTTCTTGCTGTCGGGATGAAATCTGTGCTCGGTCTGGGGACCCACCAGAAACAAGGCGCGCAACCCCGTTAGCCCCTCCGCCGTCAGCCGCTCCTGTATGTTCACCGAAGCCTGTAACTGTGGATCGAGTTCGCCGCCATAGCCCACCACTGGCAGATTGAAGGCATTCGGCGAATATTCCACTGCATCGTAAATCCGCAGCGTCTTGTCCTGATAGGGCGGGATCTGACCCAATTTGGCATACGTCCTGGTCTCGGTAAATCCGGCTCCGGCCTCCATCGCGGCCCAGCGGTCCGGGTGATGCAATCCGATGTGCCAGGTCCCGGCGCCACCCATGGAAAACCCGCGCAGCACGATACGGTCCGGATCCACTTTGTACCCGGCCTGCGCCGACTCGATGGCTTCAAAAACGTCGGTCTCGCCCGACCAGCGGTAGGCATTGTTGGTCCTCCCGAACACATGCAGTTCGATCCGGTCCAGGTAGGTGGGCGCAGATTTTGGGTTCTCCTGCGCGGCGATGAAACTCACTTCGCTCAACGTCGCGCCACGCCCATGCAGCACCACGTCCATGCGCGTGGGCCGCGACAAATCCAAACCATCTGGAATCACGAGGGCGTAAGGCTGCAGACTGCCATCGACGCGCGACCGGTAGGCGCGCACGACGCGGCCGGAGCGTTTGCTCCAACCCGCATTTCCCGACTCGAGTTCCCGGGCCCGGTCCAGGCCGCGGCCGGCAACCAGCAAGGCGCTGGCGAGATAGCTCCTGTTGTAGAACTCCTCCGTGTGCCGCATCAGCCAGGCCGCCGCTTTGTGATAGATCTCAACATCGGCCAACAATCGAGCATCGCCGCTGCCGCCTCGCAGCAGCGATATCCGTTTGCCCAACTCCGTTATCTTGCCCACCAGTTGCGTCCGTTCCTCTTCTGTGGGCACATAAGGCCCACCAGCCGGCGTCTGGGCGAGGAGGGAACAAGCTACCGCGAGGAAAATCAAAAGGGATCGTTGCATGATGTTTTCGTATTATAATGGTTTCTGCACCGCTGTCTCCGAACGTGGCGCTATCGTCTAACGGTTAGGACGGAGCCCTCTCAAGGCTTAAATACGGGTTCGATTCCCGTTAGCGCTACCAATTCCTCATACACTTACGGGCAATGCGCTGTGACGCGCTGT
>JAENWC010000430.1 GCA_016650235.1 Terriglobia bacterium | reverse complement strand
GCCATGGCGAGGAGGCCATCGACAAAGTTCGGCTACGGAAGCTCAACAGTAATAATGCGCTTCGGAATCTTGCCGGCTGGAATGCGCGCCAACTCTTTCCGTGTAGTGACGTCGATGGCGGAAATCGAATCAGAACCGGCATTGGAGACGTAACAACGGCGGCTGTCGGGAGTAAATGTGAGCCAGTCCGGTCCGCGTCCGGTCGGAATGGTAGCTAGGCGTCTGAGATCGGGCAAGGCAAAAACCGAAACAGAGTTGTCCAGCAGACTGGTCACCCAAAGCGTTTTGCGGTCCGGAGCCACTCCGATACCGTGGGAAAAGGTCTGCGGGATCAGCGGCTTGGCTCCCTCGGGCGCATCGGGCAGCATGATCTTCCGCGTCACCTCGCGCGTGGCATAATCCACCACAGCAAAGCCGTGGAGGTTCGAAAGCTGCACAAACAGCCGCGCGGTGGGGGCGCCGGAGGGAGGGTCGAAGGCGACCGGACGCGGTACACCGGGGAGCGGAATCTCGCGCACGGGCTCTTCTGTCTTTACATCGATCAGCGTGAGCTTGTTGTCGCCCATGGAAGTGGCCAGCATCATTTGTCCCCCGGGTAGCATATACACGTTGTGCGGATTCCGGCCCACGTTGATGCTCTTCACTTTTTCCATCGATATGGTGTCCACTACGTCCACCCAAGCCTCCTGCCGAATGCATATATACACACGGCGCCCATCCGGCGTGATGGCGACGTTGTTGGGACGCCGGCCAATGGGGACTCGCCGCAGGATCTTGCCCGAGACGCGGTCCACCACGTCGAGCACATCCTCGCTTTCGCTGGACACATAGAAACGCGACTTGTCGGGAGAGGGGACGATCCCATGCGGGTTCCTGGAAACCTTGATGGAGCCAACCGCTTTATTGATGTCAGGGTCAATAATGGTGACGTCGTCGCCGCCCGAGTTGGCGACGTAGATACGAACCGGTCCGGCAAACAGCGGGAGAGTGAGCAGGATGCCAAGTAGCCGCATGGTGACATCAGGATACAGGACGACGCTCAGGTTTGACAACTTCCCGCCGTCTCTCTAACATAGGGACGATTGACATGACATATAACCGCTCCTAACCGCTCCAGAGGGAATCGCACAGGGAAGACTGTGTAAGGATACTTTACAAGGATACTGTCCATAGACGGCGGCATTAGCGGCGTCATACCGGGGATAATCCTCGGCGAGTTATGCATCCGGTGCATGGAGTCTCAAACGATGAATGAACTGAACGTTTTTGTCAGCGTAGGTGGCACCGCCACGGAACAGCAGGAGGCTTTCGTTCGCGCAGTCGAAGACCGGCTCCGAAGTGAGGGGCTCATTCCTCATACCGTAGGGAGGAACACGTTCAGTGCCGATGCGCCGCTGAGGACAGTCACTGAGTTGCTGGCCAAGTGCTCAGGTACCGTAGTCATTGCACTTGAGCGCCAGTACTTTGCCTCAGGCGCCGAAAAGCGTGGTGGGCCGAAGGAACTCGCGCTTACTGACATCAAGCTGCCCACTCCGTGGAATCAGATCGAGGCCGCCATGGCCTATACGCGCGGCCACCCGCTCTTGGTCATCGTCGAAAATGGCATCAAGAGTGAAGGCCTGCTGGAACGCGGAAATGACTGGTATGTGCAGTGGGTGAAGCCAGAAGTGGCTGCGCTCAACTCCGCTGAGTTCAATGGGGTCCTTGCCAGTTGGAAGCAACAGATGATTCAGTCGCCGAAGAAAGCCGCACTTCCCAAGACGCCTTCCGACCTCACGGTCGGGGAGTTGATTGGCGGATTGAAGCCAACCCAACTGTGGAGCATCCTTGTAGCACTGGCTGCGCTTGTTGCCGGTGCATTTGCTTTGGGCGGGAAGCTCTTCGGTGGGTGACCGATGCATACCAACGGGTTGCAGAGGACGGGCTACGCCCGCCGCCGAACCCGGTCGTTAGGCCCTCGCCGAGTGAAAAAGCGGTAGGCGCGAATGCCTAACAGTTTGGAAATCACCGTGCTTGAGTCATCCCCAACGGCTCGCCGATGTTCTGGCGGGGATTCAAATTATAGGTCTCATCTTTGGGAGGGCATGCGTAGCAGATCGCGTCGAGTCAGTTGCATGCTGCCGCCTTTTGGCTTTTATTCTATATTTTGCAAAACCACGGTGTGAACAGCCGATGAAGACAAGGCGGCGCTGAAAGCCTCTCGATCAACTCTGGCGACGAGACATCAAGCCAATCCTCGCCGAGCACGGCATCACCGGCGTCACATTCCAAGCACTGCGTCGGAACGTGCGCAAGCACGCTCAACGCGCTGGGAATCGATGGCAAACTTGTCGCCGACCAGCTAGGACACACCCTCGACGTCAGCCAAAACGTGTACACAAAAACTGGGATTGCTCGGCAAGCAAGCCGCAATCAATCAGCTCGACGCTGCGTTCAACCCTTTGGCCAGAAGCGGGTAGCCGCCTTCCAGAAACATTGCGGAAGGAGCGTGAACTGTCATGCTGTATGAGAAATGAGTACCGCCCGGCACAGGCGACCTGTGCCCCACCAGCAGAACCTCAACGACCTGGCAACGGCAATGGCCCATCAAACCAGAGATCGTTATGGAAGGCGGTAACTGGGCGACCGACGGCGAACAGTCCAGCCCAATCGACGACCTGTGTGTTCTATCGACACACTACCAACCCAACATTCGTCACTTGGGAACCTTTGCCGACACCAGCGCTGCAACCGCGCTCGCCAGCAACCTCGCCGCCCGCCTCCTCGCCGCACGACCACAATCGTGGCCAGAGACTATTCGTGCCCTCATCGTTCACTCCGCCGAATGGACCCCACGCATGAAAGAGCAGTTCACGAACGCAATGACACAAGCAGCGAAAGCGACCCTGCTGCGCCGATACGGGTACGGTGTTCCAAACTACCTGCGCGCAATTCGGAGCGCACGCAACGACATGACCCTTGCGATCCAGGAAGAACTCCAACCGTACTGGAAAGACGATAGCGACGGCAGAGTCAAAACGAGACACCTCAACCTTCACGAGCTCCCCTGGCCTCGCGCTGAGCTCCAGACCCTCGGTGAGACCATCGTCCGCCTGCGCGTCACGCTCTCGTACTTCATCGAGCCGAACCCCGGAGAGCGCGGCTGGCTCCGACGACATCGCTACCAGTCACACGGGCTACGATTCGCACTCAAACGCACATTAGAGTCTACTGATGACTTCCGCCGCAGAATCAATCGAGCTGTCCAGGCAGACGAAGAAGAAGTACAAATCCCGGACACCGACGATTGGTTTCTCGGAGGAATGCGCGACGCCGGGTCAATCCACTCCGACCATTGGACGGGCACCGCAGCCGACCTTGCCCCGCGCGACGCGGTCGCCGTCTTTCCCGTGATCGGATGGTGGAGAGATAAGCCCGCCCTCAACCGATTTGACTGTCGCGTCCGGTACGCCCTCATCGTCACGATACAAGCGCACAAGGGAGAACTCGACATCTACACTCCCGTCGCTAACCAAATCGCCATCCCGCTACCCGCAGAATAGCGAGTCAGCCAGAGTGCACGCCTCAATTGGAGTCTTCTGGAGTCACAACGAGAACCGGGCAGAGCGGGAATTGCGCCCAACGCGCACTATCTGAAAGGGTTGTAGATCGAACTCGAACCCGCGGCTTCCAGTCTGGGAAGCTGGCACACTACCAAAGTATTACTCCGCCCTTGGGAGCCAGATAGCCCAAACCCTGCTAGATTCCCGACATTATTCAACCCCAAGCGTTATCGCATGTTGTCGAACTATCCCATGGCTAGACCTTGACCTTGTCGTAGTCGAACGGCTCGTCAACCAAATGATAGAGCGGTTCGCCGTCGCGCTGGAGATAGTAGGTCTTCAGCGGAGTACGCGGGAAATCGGTGAGCTTCCTCGGCATCGGCTGGCCGTCCACCCATTCATACACCGGGACCTCCCACGGGTTGAAGGTGTCGGTGAGACCGCGCTCCTTGGCGACGCGGAACAGGTTGACGTTGCCCGGCTCATGACCGCCCAGATACATGCCGATCATGTCGAGGCGGAACTTGTCTTTGCCGAACATCACCAGATTGGTCATGTGATCTTCGCCGATGCCGAACCCATCGCCATCGCGGCCGTAAATGCCTTCGATTATGGCCAGGCCCGTATTGAGCACCTGCATGTTGTCGCAGGTCTTGTGGGCCCAGATCTCGTGATTCATCGGGCCGAGGGTGGCACGGCTGTCATAGCGCGGGTAGTTCAGCTTCACGTGACGTTCAAAGAAGCGGTTGACGACGCGCTCGACGTTGGGGTGGACGTCCGGTTTCATGAAGTCCGGCACTCCGGTCACCATTTTCCAGCCCGGGCAGAACCGCACAAACGGTTTGACCACCAGCCCCTGCAAGTTCTTCACCGAAAGCGTCATGCACATGCCGTGCGACTTCCATTTGGCGATGTCGAGCAGCCACGTGCCGGGCTCATTGACCGGGGCGTAGTGCGGAATGCGGCTGTAGATCACCGGCTCCGGCACTTTGCTCCAGTTCATCTCAAAAGCGTCCTCGAAATTGCGCACGCGCCGTTCGGGCTCATTCATCTCGACGCCGTGGCGCTCGTTGATGTCCACCAGTCCGCGATAGTTCCAGCTATGGAAATTGTTGGCCTCGAGGAAATTGAACCTGGCCAGCCCCAGTTCTTTGAGGCCCATGACGATGCCTTCGTAGAACTGCGCATCGGTTCCAGTGCCCCAGTTTTCTTCATTCGGACGTTTGTTGCGGACACTGGTGAAGTTGGGTTTGAGGATGATGCGATGGGAGACGGGGATGCCCGGCGTATCGGCGGGAACAAACACGTCCCGCGCGAAGGCCACTCCTTCGCGAAGCTTGGACGGCTCGTCCAGCTTGTGCGGCACGCGTGTGCGCTTGATGAACACCGCTTTGGGGTTTGCCTCAATGAACGGATGAACGGCGAAATAAGACTTCGGCATCCGCGCCGGTGCGGCATGGAGATCGAAAGCGCCCAGCGAGGCCGCCGGGGCCATGCGTAGCAGATCGCGTCGAGTCAGTTGCATACTGCCTCCCTTTGGCCTTTATTTTACATTTTTCTCAACCGCGGTGGGAACTGCCTCTGGTTTTCAATGCCGGGTGCTTAACCGTTTTGGGGGAGAGGTACACGTCGAGCATCTGGGGGGCTTCTCGTTTTCGTCTGCTGGCAACTCAAGATCGATGTCAGAGTCTGATCGGCACGGAGCCGTCTAACTGAAACATTGAGG